>JAFZDU010000013.1 GCA_017561025.1 Bacteroidales bacterium
CATCTTTGAGCTCTTTGACATCAGGTCGTGGTACATTCACAATGGAATACGCAGAATACGCTCAAGTTCCAACTGACGTTCAAACAAAACTCTTGAAAGCTTACGAAGAAAGCAAGAAAGACGAAGATTGATAAAATCTCCACATTATACACAAAAACTCCCGCGAAGAAATTCACGGGAGTTTTTTTATGTCCAGGAAATGAAAAGATACGAAAACTTCCTTAGTAACTTTTTCCTCAAAAATATTTTCATAATTACAAAATAATCTTTACATTTGGCACGTTTAATTCACGTTTTGTTAACAATTTAAAACCGATATGCTCAATGGTATATAACGGAGCTCTTACACTATGAAAAAAATATCTTTATTATTGGCATCGATGATGTTAATATTCATCGTCTCATCATGCGACAGAATTGAAGACGGTGCTTATTCCCCAAAAGAAAAAATAAGCAAAATTTATTCCGACGACATGGACGGCGACAAAGAACTTGAATCGGTCTGGAATTGGAATAAAAAACAATTACAATCAATCGATTACTACTGGAACGACAATATAGATTATTCAGAATATTATACTTATAATGATGATGGCAGAATTGAATCTATCTTAGATATCGATAATGATGAAAAAATCAGATATGAATATGATGATGAAAAATTATCCAAGGCTTACTATTATGATGGAGGTGAATTGGTGTACAAATATGATTTCGTTTATGACGGAAAGAAATTATCAAAAATTATATGGAAAGTCAATACTGATGATTTTTGGAAGAAAAACTCTGAAAAAAGACATTTAGACCCTATCAATATTATAATGCCTCAATATGACATCAAAAATGTTAAGAAATTTGTGACAAAAGCTAATCTCAACAGAGACAATACAACCGAACTCCCTATCAAATTAGAATGGGACAATGATAATGTTTCAAAAATGTCTATGGATATAACAATAGATGGCTATTCTATAGGAATTATAATGGAATTCAAATATGATGACAAGTTGAATCCATTCAAGAATTTATTGACATTATACCCAGAAGAATCTAGCTGCTTTGAATTCAGCAAAAACAATGTAACAGAAATAAAATATACAGAATATATTAAGGAAGGTTCATATTACGAATCAGATACTGACGTAGATTATTTCGCATATACATACGATGGCAAATACCCTGTTACTAGAGATAACGGCTGGAGCAAAGAATATTTTGAATACAAATAATATTTAATACGTAAAATAAAAGGTCATTTCGAACTGAAGTGACCTTTTATTTTCAATTATCCAATCACTCCACTTCCCAAAACAACCGGCTCTGTCTCGTGATAGATGACGTCAACATATTACATTTCAAGACTGTCTGTATTTAAAAGAAAATCTATGACACTCATATATAGTACACCTTGATCGTTGAACCAAGGCTTTGTCGCTGTTCGCTGAATGACAATCTTTCTGAAAGAATCATCTATGTTACGGAAAGACTGTAGTTCCTGCTTCATTTTTTCCTCATTGGATATTTCGTACGCCGATTGTATATAATAACGCTTATCTCCTTTATTCGCTATGAAATCCACCTCTAATTGTTTCTTCACATATTTGTCGTCTTTCTTTTCATTTACGGTAACAACACCAACATCGACGCTATATCTTCTTCTTAAAAGCTCATTATAAATAATATTCTCCATAATGTGATTTTCTTCCTGTTGACGAAAATTGAGTCGGGCATTGCGCAAACCAACATCAACGAAATAATATTTCATTGGCGTTCCTATATACTTACGACCTTTGACATCGAATCTATGAGCTCTTTCAATTAAGAAAGAATCAACGAGATAGTCGATATACGACGAAATAGTGAACTGCGAAAGTTTCATATTATTTGACGATTGAAATGTATTTGCCAAACGCTGAGGATTAGTAAGAGAACCTATAGACGATGCCAAAACATTTGTGAGAATTCCAATTTCCTCACGACCTTTCAGCTTATAACGATTTATTATGTCGGAAAGATAAACCTGTTCAAACAAGTTTTTAAGATAAGACTCCCTTTCATCGTCAAAGTCCATGCTCCAAATCAATGGCATTCCTCCATAACGACAATACAAGGTCCATAATTTTTCCTTGTCAATATCGGAGATACTACAAACCTCAGAGAAACTAAAAGGATACACTCTTATCTCATCACCTCTGCCTCTGAATTCTGTTATTATGTCGCTCGAGAGAAACTTCGAATTGCTACCCGTAACATAAACATCTACATTTGATAAATGCAAAAAGCCATTCAATACTGGTACAAAATCCTCAACCAACTGAATCTCATCTAAAAGAATATAATATTTCTCATCATCGGTAATTCTACTTTTGACGTAATTATACAATTCTTCTGGATTAAGATATTTTCTATTTGAAAAATCATCTAATGCTAATGCTATGATACGATTATCCGCAACTCCTGATTCTATCAACTTGCGACGAAACAATTTGAAAAGCAAGTACGACTTTCCACATCTCCTTACACCTGTAACGATTTTAATCAGACCATTGTTACGTTTTCTAAACAGCCAATCAATATAATCTATCCTATCGACCTCTTTCATTTCATTTATTTTTTGGCAAATATAGAAAAAATCTTAAATAAAAAGTGTTTTTATTTAAGATTTTAGCAATAATTGAAAATATTTTAAATAGAATTCTCACTCAATCACTCCGCTTCCAAGAACTACCGGATCGGTTTCGTGGTATATGATGCCAAACTGTCCGGCTGCAACGCCTGAGATAGCCTCATCGGAAATTATCGTCAAGCCTTTTTCTGTGAGCTTTAAATTGCCGAGATTAAATCCTGGCTGATGTCTTATCTTATAACGAACTCTTTGTCCATCAGTCAAAGTGATGGCTGGATTCATTGCCATAACGTCAACCAAGTCGATGTTGTTTGTATATTGTGCTATAGGGTCGTAGCCTTTTGAGACATAGACAAGATTTCTTTCTGTATCTTTCTTCACCACGAACCAAGGACCGCCGCCTAAGCCTAAGCCTTTTCTCTGACCTATGGTATGGAACCAGAAGCCTTTATGTTTTCCTAACTTCTTGCCTGTCTCCATCTCTATGATGTCGCCTTCTTTCTCGCCGACATACTCCCTAATATAATCGTTGTAGTTGATCTTGCCGAGGAAACATATTCCCTGAGAGTCGTGGCGTTGAGCGCTAGGAAGTTTATGGAATTCTGCCAATCTTCTGACTTCAGCCTTTGGAATGTCGCCGATTGGGAACATAGCCTTAGAAAGCTGATGATATGTTATTCTAGCGAGGAAGTCAGTCTGGTCTTTAAAAGTATCCACTGCTGTGCCGAGCCATGAGATGCCGTTTTCGTCGTACCACTGGCGGGCATAATGGCCGGTAGCTATTCTGTCGAACTGATATCCCATCTTCTCCTCGAAAGCGCCGAACTTGATCATTCTGTTGCACATGACATCAGGGTTAGGAGTAAGACCCTTGCGAACGGAGTCCATTGTATATGATGCTACTCTGTCGTAATATTCTTTTTGTAGATCGACGATATCGAATGGACATCCGTATTTCTTGGCGATATATGTAGTTATCTCAATGTCTTCTTCTGAAGGACAATCCATCAAATCGTCTTTACCTTCGAGTCCAATCTTAATATAAAAAATATGAGGGTTGAAGCCTTGTTCCTTCAAAATAGGGACCATTGCTGAGCTGTCGACTCCACCTGATACTAAAGCTGCTATTTCCATTGATATATCTTTTTATTTTGCATTGAGAGAAGAAAACTGTTTCTTGATGACTGCTACATAGCCAGTATTTTCGAATTCTTTTTCAGCAGAACCATAAAAGGCCCCTTGACGTTTTCCTTTGTAGGCAGCCCAATAACGATCGCCGTATGAGTAATGCCACCATTGTCCAGGATACTGCACGAAATCCTGCGATTTCATCACCTTCTGAATGTATTTCTGATTGTTCTTCTGCTCTTTTGTCAAAGTTGTCAATTCAGTGTTTTTCTCATGATATTTCGTTCCGAAATCCAATTCGTTTCCATCGGCGTCGCATAATGCCAGGTCGACGGCAGCGCCTGTGTCGTGGCCTCCCATGCTGACATTAGGGCTTGTTACCTTATGCTTGAGCTGCAACAGCAATTCTGCACGTCCGAGGTTTGGATTCTCATGTTCCATTTTTCCTAGTTCTTCTTTCCATATTTCATAGAGCTTTATGCGAGAACGGTATGCGCTATATATCTTGATATACATGTCTTCAGGTAATCTGTCAGCTATTTTGTAGAGACGTAAAGCCACCTTTTTACGTAACAACACAGGTTCTTCAATACTGCTTTTGTTTATTATGATCTTAGGATGACGAACCAATTCTACCAAAGGCTCGTATGACTCCATAGTGCGAACCATGCCGATGTTTTTTCTCGACATACGTTTCTTAAGTCCTAACTTGCATAAAACGAAGTTGAAATAAAAAGCAAATTTAAGGCGACGTTTTTTCGAATGTAAGATATAGAACAGCAGGTAAAGTATGGCAAAGACGATAGCGGCTGTGATTATCTCATCTATATGGAATCTGATATAATTCATGGTTATTTGTTTAATTCAACTACTATAGGACAATGGTCGGAGAAGTTGACTTCCGGCATTATCGAGACGTTTTGTAATGATTCATTAAGGTTTTCTGTCAGGATGTGATAGTCGATACGCCACCCTTTGTTGTTTTGTTTGGCATTGGCGCGGTAGCTCCACCAGCTGTAGTTATGAGGTTCTTTGTTCAAGAATCTGAAGCTGTCGGTATATCCGTTGCTGAGGAATTTGGAGAACCATTCTCTTTCTTCTGGCAAGAATCCTGACGACTTGGCGTTACGGATAGGGTCATGTATGTCGATAGCTTCGTGGCATATGTTATAGTCGCCCGATATCACTAGTTGAGGACGGGTCTTCCTTAGTTCGTTGACATAATCGAGGAAGAAGTCGAGCCATTGCATTTTGAAGTCCTGGCGTTCGTCGCCGCTTGTTCCGGAAGGATGGTATACGCTCACCACTGACAAGTCGCCGAAGTCGGCGCGGAGAAATCTTCCCTCGTCGTCATATTCGTCTTTCCCCATGCCATAAACTACATTGTCGGGTTGAGTTTTAGACAGTATGGCGACGCCGCTATAACCTTTTTTCTTTGCTGGAAACCAATAGTGATGATAGCCCAGCATCTCTATCTCCATGAGAGGTATCTGGTCTTGTGTGGCTTTAATTTCTTGAAGACAAATGACATCGGGAGAATTGAGTTCGAGCCATTGAAGCAGCCCTTTGGATATGGCAGCTCTTATTCCATTTACATTGTAACTAAATATACGCATCTGTTTCAAATACTTTTTGCAAAAATAAAAATTATTTAGTAAAAATCCCCATATATATGAATTCATTTTTTATATTTGAAGACTGAAATTTGAATATTGTGAAGACAAGAATAAAAGCTCGTATTATTTTGATGGCGCAGAACATCAACAGATGGCGTTACACCCATATGTCGGAGAAACAGTTCATGTTGTTGCTGAGCGTGCCTACAGGTTTTCTTGCAGGTCTATCTGCTATTATTATCAAGAAGTTGGCTCACTATATCAGGGACTACTTCTATAATATTGCTACGCATGAGGATCATTATGGACTGTTGTTTTTCATTCTTCCTGCCATAGGTATTTTATTTACCATCATCTTCTGCCGTTTCGTGTTGAAACGTGATGTCGGTCATGGTATCCCCGGTATACTATATGCAATACAGAAGAACAAAGGTGCGGTGAAACCGTACAACACTTATGCGTCTATCATCACCAGTGCCCTTACTGTAGGTTTCGGTGGTTCTGTCGGACTTGAAGGGCCGTCGGTGTCTACAGGCTCAGCCATTGGTTCTAACATAGGACAGCTGTTGCGGCTCAATCAAAAGAATATAGTGGTACTCATCGGTATGGGCTGTGCAGCTGCGTTGGCTTCCATCTTCCAGGCTCCTATCACTGGAATCATCTTTGCCATAGAAGTCTTTATGATAGATATCTCGATGGCATCCTTGATACCAATCATCATATCATCCTTTGTCGCTATCCTCACTTCCTATTATTTCCTTGGAAGAGCTTTCGAATACACCATCACTACCAGCACTGCCTTCATGCCTGCCAACTCTTTGTTTTATGTAGGCCTTGGATTGTTCGTCGGTCTTATATCAGCATATTTCATGTACATATACTTCAGGGTCGACAAGAGATTCAAGAAGATAAAATCACCATGGGTTAGATTCGCTTTAGGTGTCAGCGGATTAGGTGTCTTGATATTTATTTTCCCTGCCTTATATGGTGAAGGCTATGAGGCTATCAATGCAGCTCTCAATGGCGATAACTCTATCTTGTTTGAAAACAATATCTTCTCAGGTTTCCAGGATAACAAATGGATAATATTGGTATTGATGCTGGTTATCATCCTGCTCAAGGCCTTTGCCACATCGTTCACCTTTGCTGCTGGAGGTGTGGGAGGCACTTTCGCACCGGCATTGTTCCTCGGCGCATTCTCCGGAATGTTCTTCGCTACACTTGTAAACACTCTTGGACTGGGAAGCCTTAACATCACCAACTTCGCACTTGTTGGCATGGGAGGCGTCATCGCAGGTATGCTGCATGCCCCTCTTACCGGTATATTCCTTATCGCTGAGATTACCAATGGTTATTCTCTCATGGTGCCTATGATGATTGTTTCGGCTATGTCGTATGCCATCAACAGGACATTCTTCAAAGACTCTATCTATACTAAAGCTGTCAGCGAGAAAGGTGTGCGCGTCACCCATAACAAAGACGTCAGCATCCTTAATATGATCAATCTCAACAAGCTTATTGAGACCAACTTCTCTACTGTGAGAGCTGACCAGACCTTGAGAGATTTGCTTCCTGTGATATCTTCTTCAAGAAGAAACATCTATCCTGTCGTTGATGAAAACGGCAACTTCAAAGGTCATGTTCTCTTCGATTCAATAAGAAATATCATATTCGATCCTGAACAATATGATACTACAATAGAAGACATTATGCTTTTCCCAGATTATCTCATCACTACAGAAGATAGCGTGGAGGAAATCGTTAAAAAATTTGAACGCTCGGGAAATTATAACATAGCAATTGTTGAAGGTAAGAAATATCTTGGATATATTTCAAGAGCTCTTACGTTCACAACATATCAGGCAACATTGAAAGAGATTTCCGATGATTGATGACAAACGACTAATGGAGTTAGGGGTTAGGATTTTTTTCCCCCTTTTGCCCTTTGTCTTTAGTCATATAAATTAGAAATTATGAATTACATTAAGAAATTAAAAGAACTTTATAAAGACAAGAGATATACTTCGACGATAGATGTGGCTCTTTTTATTTTGTTGATATTCAGCTTCCACTTTCTTTATCTAGGCTGGCAGTCTGTATCATATTTCCCTATAGAAGGTATGGTCAACAGACTGTTCGACTCGGCCTCTGCTCTTCTGTTCAATCAGAGCTGTTGGGTGTTGGAGCATATCTTTAATGTTGATATTATCACACACAATCATACTATCGGCGTGATGAATTGTAACGGAACTTATTCTCTGATAAATGTAGCGCCTGAATGCACAAGTCTGAAGCAGTGGATGCATTGGCTGTTTCTGATGATACTGTTCCCTGGACCATGGAAGCATAAATTATGGTATATTCCAGCAGGCCTTGTCATCATCGAGTGGATTAATGTGGTGAGAGTCGTCGGTATTACATTATGCATGATACCATTCCCTGATCGTTTCGCTTTCTTCCACGACTATTTCTTCAAGACATTGTTCTACTTCTTCATATTCATCATGTGGGTGGTCTGGGTAGAAAAATTTTTACATAGAAAAAATTAAACAATAAATATTATGGATTCAAATAGCATTATCTTCGTCCTCGATGCCGGCGGCACAGGATTCAAATTTTCTGCAGTACAAAATTATAAGGAAATAATAGAGGCTTTCACTATCAAGACAGCTTCAGATACTTTGGAAGAACAGCTCCAAAAAATCATTGAAGGATTCCGTCGTACAGAAGAGCTGTGCGGAAGCAAGCCTGCAGCTATCAGCTTCTGTTTCCCTGGTCCGGCAGATTATCCTAACGGCATCATAGGCGACTTGGCAAACTTGCCATTGTTCAGAGGCGGCGTGGCATTGAAAGATATGTTGGAAAACGAATTTAACGTACCAGTATATATCAACAACGACGGTGACTTGTTCGCATATGGCGAGGCTCTGGGCGGCGTGCTTCAAGATGTCAATGCTCTTCTTGAAAAGGCAGGCAACCCTAAGAGATACAAGAACCTCGTTGGTCTTACTCTCGGCACTGGATTCGGTGGTGGCGTGGTGCTTGATGGACGTCTGCTGCAAGGCGACAACTCAGCTGGCGCAGAGGTATGGTGCATGAGAAACATACTTTATCCACAAACAAGCGCAGAAGACTCTATCAGTATCAGAGGTGTACGTCGCGTATACGCTCGCGAGGCAGGCATTGAGTTCGATGCAGCACCTCAACCTTTCGACATCTGCGAGATAGCTTTGGGCAACAAAGAAGGCAACAAAGAAGCAGCTCTCAAAGCTTGGGACGAATTCGCGACTGTATTGGCCGACATCATCGCTAACATCGCTACTGTCATCGACGGTATCGTGGTTCTCGGCGGCGGTCTCTCTGGTGCAGCAAAGATATTCATGCCTAAAGTGGTTGAACATCTCAATACAGCATATCCAGGTTTAGACGGAAATAAAATCCCTAGAATGGAAATCTCAGCATTCAACCTCGATGATGAAGAAGGCAGAAACGCTTTCACAGCAACATCAGGCAAGATGGTTAAAGTGCCTTTCTCTGACAAAGAAGTATGGTACGACCCATCAAAGAAAATCGGTGTCACCGCAACTAAACTTGGAACATCATCAGCCGTTTGCATCGGAGCTTACGCTTATGCTATGAATAAATAAAGTCGCAAAGTCACAAAGACGCAGAGTCGCAAAGTAAATAAACTGCGACTTTACGTCTCTTGATAGCAAAAAATAAACTACAAGATGTAAATCTAACCTAGAAAATAATGACACTGAAAATAGCTTGTGTGCAGAGCGATATAATTGCTCGTAATCCTTCAGAGAACTTCAAGCATCTTGATGAACTTTTTACAAGAATTCATGATGACAGAGATATTATTATACTTCCTGAGACTTTCACCACAGGCTTCCCCGCAGAGCCGGAAATGTTCGCTGAGACAGAAGACGGACCAACCATGACATGGCTCCGTCAAAAAGCAAAAGAGAGAAACTGCGTCATCTGCGGAAGCTTTATCACTTCTTTTGTAAGCCAACAGGACGACAAGATAACAGGACAACAAGCAAAGGCGAATCACAACACTTTAGTATGGATGAATCCTGACGGAACGTATCATGCTTATAACAAACGTCATACATTCATGGGAGGCGAGAAAGAACAGTTATGTTGCGGTCAGAATCTCATAACAATAAATTACAAAGGCTGGAAAATAAGACCTTTCATATGTTATGACCTACGTTTCCCGGCATGGCTTCGCAATAGATATAAAGATGGTGACTTTGAGTATGACCTTGCGATTTTGATAGCCAACTGGCCTGTACAGAAATCCTATATATGGAACACATTGCTGTCGGCACGTGCCATAGAGAATCAGGCTTACTATATAGGCGTGAACCGTGTAGGCATCGATCATAACAATATCTCATACATAGGTGAGACTAAGGTCGTCAATGGAAAGGGCAGGACGGTGGCGGGAATATCTGACGATAAGGAAGGCATCCTCGAGGCTGAGATAGATATGGAGTCTCTCACAAAATTCAGAAATTATTTTACTGTACATAGAGATTGGGACGACTTTAGAATTGTATAAACTTTTTTACTATCTTTGCGTAAACAATAAATTATGAATATTATCATAGCAGGAGATGGTGAAGTCGGCATGCATTTGGCTCAGGCTTTGGAACATGGCGATCATAACATCACTATAGTTGACCCACATGAAGAACTTCTTAAGATGATTGAATCTCAATCCGACTTGATGACTATTGTCGGTGATTCTACATCCATTAAGGTGCTCCAACAGGCTAATGTGAAAAAGGCAGACCTGGTGATAGCCGTCTTACATGATGAACATATAAACCTCCTCACAGGAATACTCGCAAAGAAACTAGGCGCCAAGAAGGTCATCGTACGTGTCAATACAATGGAGAGCCTCAGCAAAGAAAACTGGCGTATCTACCAGGACCTCGGCATCGACGGGATAGTATCTCCTGAAGATATAGCAGCTCAGGAAATCATTAACCTTCTGAAACAAAATGTGGCGACAGAAGCACACGACTTTGCCGGCGGTAAGCTGGAACTTCTTATGATCAAGCTGGAACCTAATGCTATAGCCATCAACAAGACTCTGGAAGAGGTTATAGAAAACTATAAGCATATCGACTTCAGAGCTCTGGCGATACATAGAAGACAAAATACCTTCATACCAAAGGCTCATGACGTATTCAAAGAAGGCGACCTCGTATATGTGATAACGAAACCACATGCCATCAAAGAACTGATGCAGCTCAGCGGCAAGACAAAATTTAACATCAATAATGTGATGGTCGTGGGAGGAAGCCGCGTCGGTAAACTGACGGCAAAACGTCTTGAAGACGACCTTAACATAAAGATATTCGAAATGGATAAGGAACGTTGTACTGAATTGACCAACTTCCTGTCCAACTCAATGATCATCAATGCTGACGCAAGAAACGTTGATCTCCTTGAAGACGAAGGCATCAAAGATATGGACGCCTTCATAGCAGTGACAGACAATACAGAGACCAATATCCTGACATGTCTACAGGCCAAGAGCTTCGGCGTGAAAAGAACCATAGCCATGGTGGAAAACATCGACTATATCGATATCTCACAAAATATCGGTATCGACACCATAATCAATAAGAAACTCATCGCAGCTAGTTACATGGTGCGTTACACTCTTGGAGGAAACGTGTCGTCTCTCAAATGTCTCAGCGGCATCGATGCCGACATAGTAGAGTTCGTGGTACGTGATGGCGCTGCTGTCACCAACAAGCCTATCAACAGACTCGATATCCCAGAAGGCGCTGTGATAGGTGGTATCATCAGAGGCGAAGACAGCTTCATCGCTGTGGGTAACTTCCAGATTCAGGCCGAAGACAGAGTGGTGGTGTTGGTGTTGCCTAAGACAATCCAAGCAGTAGAAAAACTTTTCCGTTAATGAATATGAAGATATCTGCAACCATTATAACATTGAATGAAGAGGACAAGATACGTCCATGTCTGGAATCTCTGAAAGGAATAGCAGATGAGATAGTAGTGGTTGATTCTCTTTCCACAGACTCTACAAAATCGATATGCGAAGAGTTTGGAGTGAGATTCATAGAACAGAAATGGTTGGGATATTCCGAACAGAAAAATCTGGCAAACAGATTGGCGGCATACGATTGGATTTTGTCAATAGATGCTGATGAGGTGCTGTCGGAAGAGTTGAGAAATTCGATATTGAAAATAAAGGAAAACGATACAGAAGATGATGTCGTCTTTTCTTTTAACAGATTGAACAATTATTGCGGAAAATGGATTCATCATTCAGGATTCTATCCAGACAAGAAAATAAGGATATGGAATCGTAATGTGGGCAAATGGGAAGGCCTCATCCATGAAGTCATAAAATTCAATAAGAAAGTGAAAGAACTTCATCTTAAAGGCGACCTGCTTCACTATTCGTATTCTAAGCCTGAAGACTTTGAGAAGCAGCTGTTCAAATTCGCTGAGATGAGAGCACAGCATTATTTCGATAAGGGAAAGAAAAATGCAGCTCTGCTCAGCATAGTGTCTCCAGCATATTATTTCATCCAGCATTATTTCCTTAGAATGGGATTCCTCGATGGTAAGGAAGGCCTCATAATGTGTTGGGTGGGAGCAAAGGCTACGAGACATAAATATTTAAAACTAAAAGAAATTCAGAAACTCAATAACTAAAAAAACTAAAATATATTATCAAATGAAAAACATAGAACAACTTAATTTTGAAGACAAACGTGTTATCGTTCGCGTTGATTTCAATGTTCCATTAGACGAAAATTATAATATCACAGACGACACCCGTATCCGTGCAGCAATGCCTACTATCAATAAGGTTATCAATGATGGTGGTATGCTTATCTTAATGTCGCACCTTGGACGTCCAAAGAAAAACCCAGATGAGAAATATTCTCTCAAACATATCGTAAACTATCTCGGTCAGGTCATCGGCAAGGAAGTAATATTCGCTGACGACTGCATGAAGGCTGCTGAAAAAATCGCTGCCATGAAAGCTGGCGATGTTCTTTTGCTCGAAAATCTCCGCTTCTACGCTGAAGAAGAAGGTAAGGTACGCGGCATTGAAAAAGAAGAGGAAGGATACGACGAAGCAAAGAAAGCTCTCAAGGAAAGCCAAAAAGAATTTACCAAGACTTTGGCATCATACGCCGACTATTATGTAAATGACGCTTTCGGTACAGCACACCGCGCTCACGCTTCAACAGCTCTCATAGCTGACTATTTCGACGCTGACCATAAGATGTGCGGCTTCCTCATGGGTAAAGAAGTAGAAGCTATCGATAAGGTTATGAAAGACATCAAACGTCCTTTCACAGCTATTATGGGCGGCTCTAAAGTATCAACAAAGATCGATATCATAGAAAACCTCCTCAACAAAGTCGATAACCTCATCCTATGCGGTGGAATGACATATACATTTAAAAAAGCTCTCGGCGGCAATATCGGCAAGTCAATCTGTGAAAATGACAAATTGGATTTAGCTCTCTCATTATTACAAGAAGCTAAAGACAAAGGTGTTAACTTGGTATTGGCAGAGGATGCTGTTGTGGCAGACAATTTCAGCAACGACGCAAACACAATGGTCGTTGACCCAATGGATATTCCAGAAGCATATGAAGGCATGGATATAGGTCCTAAGACAAGAGAGATGTTCGGTGACGTGATAAGGAGTTCTAAGACTATTTTGTGGAACGGTCCATGTGGTGTCTTCGAATTCGACAACTTCGCTAACGGTTCACGTGCTATCGCAGAAGCTATCGTTGAAGCGACAAAGAACGGAGCCTTCTCACTCATAGGTGGTGGCGACTCTGTTGCATGTATCAACAAGTTCGATATGGCAAACGACGTTTCTTATGTCTCAACAGGTGGCGGCGCATTGTTGGAAGCCATTGAAGGAAAAGAACTCCCAGGAATAGCTAAATTAAAAGATTGATAGAATACATGAGGTGGTGCTGAGCGCGCCACCTTTTTTTATTCGTATTGTTTTATTATTATTATTCTCTTTCTTATCTTTGTGCTTTTAAATTAAGGATATGAAGTTTAAAGATTTTCTTAAGAAGAAAGATGTCAACATCAGTGCTAAGGCTTATTTTCTCGATGCTCTTGGCGCTATGGCTTTCGGTCTGTTCGCATCATTGTTGATTGGAACCATTTTCACCACTTTGGGTGACAAGTTAAATCTTCCTCTTTTTGTTGAAATAGCCAAATATGCCAAGCAGGCCACTGGCGCTGCCATCGGAGTGGCTATAGCATTCTCTCTCAAAGCTCCTTCTCTCGTCCTTTTCTCGGCGACGGTATGCGGCATCGCAGGCAACGCTCTCGGTGGTCCGGTAGGCGCATATATCGCATCTGTCATCAGCACCGAACTCGGCAAGATAGTATCAAAAGAAACAAAGATAGATATCCTAGTCACGCCATCTGTCGTGATAATAAGCGGAGTGCTTCTTGCGATGTTTGTCGGTCCGGGCATCAACGCTTTTATGGAAGCCTTCGGCAGATTCATAGAAAACGCTACTGAGTTACGGCCATTTCTTATGGGAATTATAGTATCGGTATCTGTCGGCATGGCACTCACTCTTCCTATCAGCAGCGCTGCCTTATGTATCGCCATCGGCCTGTCGGGGATTGCCGCAGGTGCTGCTACAGCAGGATGTTGCGCTCAGATGGTAGGATTTGCCCTGATGTCGTTCAAGGAAAACCGTTGGGGCGGACTCGTCTCTCAAGGCATTGGAACATCTATGCTACAGATGCCTAACATCATAAAAAATCCTTTGACATGGATACCGCCTACATTGACAGCAGCCATCACTGGTCCGATAGCGACATGTGTGTTCCAGTTGGAAAACGTGCCAATCGGAGCTGGAATGGGAACATGCGGACTTGTCGGTCCTTTCGGAATAATAACAGCGATGCCTGACGGCGGAACAAAGATGTGGATAGGAATATTGTTGGTATGTTTCATACTCCCTGCGATACTCACCTGGATCTTCGGCGAGATATTCAGAAAACTAAATTGGATTAAAGAAGGAGATTTGTTAATCAGGAATTAGGAAAAAATATGACAACTGGTGAAAATGCCTCATACTTCTTCAAACCTCGTATTGGCAAATATTATAAGGATGGTTTTAAAGGATACAAGACCTTAGTATTAGGTGTAAAACACCATTGCACATTAAACAAATGTGAATATTATCAAAAGTGTGTAATAGAAAGAGGTTGTAGAGATTACGACAAATTGTGTCCTTGTTATGTCAATATGGAAGATCAATCCTATTATTGTCTTTCCAACAGTAATACAATAGAGATAGATAGCTATATTGAAGAAAATGACAAATACCCAAAATATTCTCTGTTCACTGAAGCAATGATGGGAATAGATGATGACATAACAAAAAAAGAAAAAGAAGATTTTTGGGAACATGTTACTTTCTACAATTACTTGCAATTTTATTGCTCGGAATCTAACGTCCCATCATATTACGACAACAATGATCTTTATGAAAAAGACTTCCAGGCTTTTAAAAATATGCTTCAAGAAATAAAACCTGAAGTTATATATGTATGGAATCCATCATTAAGAATTTTTATTAATAAAAAAATAGACAATCTGGAAATTGATGGTATTATCAATGCTGGCAGATACAAAATAGATACATTGACCGTAAATAGGTACTTGACCAAGTATCTAAAAAAAATGAGGAAAAAGGATTTTGAAAATATTTTCAAAGAGTTTAAAGAAAAGTTTTTCCAAAGCAAAAATAATAGCGATTCAGACTGTGCAAAATATATGTTACACAGCATACAACAAGAAAGATTTAATAGATATGTTTCTTTCTTGGTTGAAGACGAAATGAAAGAGTTTGTACGTCCTTATATATGGAATTTAGACTTGATATTATACCTTATTGATATAGAACAAAATGAATATAAATTAAACGATAGTTTAAAGAACATTGGTAAATATCTGAATCAGCATATTTCAGCCAACAATACAGCTAGTACATTCTATATAAAAAACAAGAACATAATACCGCTTCAAAATCCATGGTATCAAGAATTATCATGGTTCTCTTTAAACGAAGGTATAGGGCTGGTCGAAAGAAATGATAATTTTAGGCCTATAAAAACAAAAGATGACATTAATTTCAAAACAGCAATCATTTGGATATATTTTTTTAATTGCGAGTTGTACCGACTATTATATTACTTAAGAAAAGGATATATTGACAAAATAGTTGCTGTATTTGACATCAATCAACAACACCATATTTGCATAGAACTGCTTAACACTAATTCTGTTTCTATGATAGTAAGAAGAAACAATACGTTACTTTTTGTCCTTGAAAAAGACCACAATAGTGATGATGTGTGGTGTGATATTAAATTGGATGATATTAATGGAGACTCATACAACATCAAGGGGAAAAAATTGTATGAAGATGTTAAAGAACAACAACCATGGATAAAGATGGAATTAACCGTAGATGCGAAATGGTTTGAAAAATGGATTGAGAAACAGACAAATTGTAAAGACCAAAAGCTAAATGAAGCTTTATCTGAACTTTTACGAAGAGCATATAAAGAAGGATGGTTGAATATCACCAATGCCCAAAAAGTATATTTTGCAAGTAACTTTCCTCATGTATTTGCATATGTTGTTAAGAATTTATACGGATACCCATGGAAAGATGTGGAAAAAATATTATCAAAAGACTATCAGACAGGCGCATCAAAAAGTAAAGTGCGAGATGTTCTTCTAAAAGAAAATTATGTTTGCCAATGGTATAAAGATAATTGTAATTATAAAAATGAAAAAAATCACACGATAAATGACGTATTGTCAGAATTAGGATTGCCGTAATATTGGTTTTTCTATATAATTTCTATATGCTTTTTTAAACAAACATTTGTATTAGAAGTGTTTGCTCTAAAATGACAGAATTGAATTATGCAATTCTGTCATTTTTTATTTAAAGTATTGTTAATCAATCGCTTTGTGTTGATATCTGTGTTTGTTTGTTCAAGGGCATAACAATTGCCATAGAACATAGAAATTTTCAAAAAAATAAATTATGAAAAACAAAGAAAAAATTATCTCCGGTACAAGCGTTGCCACAGGCACAGCTATCGGAGTTGGCGGTCAAACAGCCGCTATGGGAATTGCCACAACTTTTGGCACAGCATCAACAGGTACAGCCATATCAACATTATCAGGCGCTGCAGCAAATAACGCTGCTCTTGCATGGATTGGTGGAGGGGCAGTATCGGCCGGCGGAGGCGGTATGGCTGCTGGTGCTGCAGTGCTCTCGGCAATACCATGGGTCGGCGCTGCAATAGCAGTCGCTGGTATTGGATATGGAATCTATAAATTTATTAAAAAGTGATTTTAAGATTCTCTAATTCAATTTGATATGGGGCAATGTACAATCATTGCATTACCTGAATTTATTTATAAATCAATTAATTTCAAAATAAAATACCATGGATAAAGAACAAGAAATAATCAATTTAAATCAAAATCTTATTAATATGAAAGAATTGCAAATATCTAAATGCAGAACAATCATTCATTCATATTCTGCATTAGCTGGTACAGGTAATTTAATTCCACTTCCTGGAGTGGGAGTATTGGCTGACATAAGTTCTTTAACAATGATGGCCCGCGACCTGGCAACTGTTTTTGGTAATGAAGACTGTAAAAATGCTGAAGCAGCAAAAGCGTTTACAATCGGTATTGCGAAAAGGGTGTTTCTAAAGCAGCCTATCAAAATTATTGGCAAAGAATTAGCAAAATTTATACCTTTTGCCGGACAATTAGTTGCTGGAGGTATAAGCGTCGCAATGACAGAAGCCGTCGGATGGGCAATGGTCAAATCATTTACACAAAAAGCTGTCAGATAAAAATCCAATTTGCTCGAAGATTATGCCTGTGATCTCTGGTCACAGGTGTAATCGGGTAAGCAATAAGTTTTTAATCGAATAAATTTTATTCCAAATGGAAATAATTAATCTTAAAAAATTAACCATCATCCAAAATGATGGTAATAGATACCGCTTAAGTAACGGTCAGTATATCACAATTGATGTCATGCATAAAAATTGCGAATTTCCGCTAGATATGCTTGATACATATGGATGTCTTAAAGACGGATGTGAGATAGATTTCGTAGAGATGATGAATAAAAACGGTAAAGTTGTACTGTATCCAGATCACTCTCTCTACCACAAGAACAAATCTCTTGGAAGCATTTCTCGCACAAAGCCACATACAGAATCCGCACCTTTTGCACCTGCCGGAATAATGAAAGATATTTCTCCTTATGCAAAAGTGTCGGAATCTGAAACCCTTGAATATAAATCTTCATTTGCTGAACGTGATAAAATCATCGAGACTATCGTCGCTTTCAGAAACATCAGAAAAGCTGGCACAATAATAGTCGGAGTTGATAACGAAGGCAATATAAAGGGAGAAAAACGAACTAAACAACAATGTATCGATGTTGAAACGGATTTCCTTAATACAGTAAGGCAGGTCAAATGCAATGTAAAACTTGAAAATTACATTGAGTTCGATTGGTGTGATGAGGGAAGGACTTGTCATATCAGTGTAAAAAGGGCTTTTGACAATAAAATCACTTATTTCAAAGACGAACTTGTCGTCAGAAATGGAGCTAGCAACATCTCACTTAAAAGTGAAGAAATGGAAAATTTTATTATTAATTTTTACAGTTTAAACCTATGAAAAACAATCAATTAAATAATACATTTAAAAATTTATCATTACAAATATCCTCAAAAAACTATGTAATGATTCCAAAAGATGCAATCGAATCTTACAAGTCATCTGCAACAGCAACCATTTGTATGAATGACTGCCATTATATATCAATAATGGGTAAGGCTGTTAAAGATGAAAGAATTGAAGGCGTGGAATATGAAACTATCTACGCAAATGAAATCAGCGATTTTGATCCCAAAAAGATTTTAGTAGTGCTTAAAGAGAGTTACATATTGAAGGCATCTTTCGACAACAACGACAGAGGCGGTCATCAGATGAATGAATTATACATATGCCCAGATGATTTTTGGGAAAATCCTACTTACAGAAACTTATGTAAGATTGCGTTTTATTTAGAAACGTTCGAAGAATATCTAAACTTCGATAACGTTGATTGGAAAGATAAAACGATAAGAACCAAAGCATGTGACGCCTTTAAAAAACATTTTCAGCTTGTTTCAATCCTTCCATTCCCAGGTCTGGCGTTCAATGGTACAAAGACTGATATGAAGACACTTAGAGAATGGATGAAGACCCCTGAAGTAAAGGAGCGCCTTGCCTATTACGTTAAAGAACTGAATCCTCGTGTGATCTACAGCGGTGGTGTTGACTTGGGATTATATTGCAGCTATCCAGATACCTTCGGATGGTTGAAAGGCAGAAAACTCGAGGAACTGAAACAGTACGAAAGTAATCTTACCATTCTCGACCAAGAAATCACTTATGGAAATATAGATATCTACCCATATGTCATGACACCAGACCATAAGAAATGGGTCAATGGCGTTCATCCGGCAAAACGTAATTTGTCGAACGAGGATATAAAGAAAATTGCCTTAATGCTAACTATTATGTTGAATTTTTGATTTGTAAAATCTTTTAAAATTTCAAGAAATAAGTCGAAATTTGAAAACTGAAAGTTAGCTGTCGGTTGTCGGTAATTTGCTGATTGCCGACAGCTGAACTTTGATAGCAGATTTTGATTTTCTAATTTTTTAAGTTTTTTCAAAAAACCTCTTGACAAAACTTCATTATGATATTATATTTGTGCATTTCGAAAAATCAACACAAAATCATTATATAAATGAAGTTATCACAGTTCAAATTCAACCTCCCTTCAAATCTTATCGCCAACTATCCGGCAAAGAACAGAGATGAATCACGTTTGATGGTCGTTAACCGTAAAGATGGTTCCATTGAGCATTGTATCTTTAAAGACATCTTGAATTATGTCAATGCTGGTGACGTCTTCGTTTTGAACAATACCAAAGTATTTCCTGCTCGTCTCTATGGCGAAAAAGAAAAGACTGGCGCTAAGATTGAAGTCATGTTGCTCCGCGAATTGAATCACGAAAGCCGTCTCTGGGACGTTCTCGTAGATCCAGCACGTAAGATTCGTATAGGCAACAAACTCTACTTCGGCGAAAACGACGATCTCGTTGCTGAAGTCATCGATAATACAACATCAAGAGGAAGAACATTGCGCTTCTTGTTTGATGGCACTCACGAAGAATTCAAAAAGACAATAACAGACTTGGGCAACACACCGCTTCCTCCTGAAATCGGACGCCCAGTAGAACCAGAAGATGCTGAAAACTATCAGACTGTCTTCGCTAAATGTGAAGGTGCTGTGGCCGCTCCAACAGCAGGTATGCACTTCAGCAAATCACTTATGAAACATCTTGAGCTCCGTGATGCAGTATTCGCAGAACTCACACTCCACACAGGCGTAGGTAACTTCCGCGATATCGAAGTTGAAGACCTCACAAAACACAAGACCGACTCTGAAGAGATGGAAATAACACAAGAGGCTTGCGATATCATAAACGCCGCTAAAAATGAACATAACAAAATCTTCGCAGTGGGAACAACAACACTCAAGGCTTTGGAGACAGCAGTGACTATCACAGGCCAGGTCAATCCTTACAAAGGCTGGACCAACAAGTTCATCTTCCCTCACTACGATTTCAATACAGCCGACGCTCTCATCACTAACTTCCATCTCCCTAAATCTCCAATGATGATGGAAGTGGCAGCATTCGCTGGTTATGAATTGCTCATGAAAGCTTATAAAACCGCTGTTGCAGAGAAATATCGTTTCTTCACCTACGGCGACGCTATGCTCATTTTGTAATTAGGAATGAGGAGTTAGGAATTAGGAATTATTTTGTAATTAACAATTAACAATGATAATGGATAAAGTCTGTTGACTGTTGTCCGTTGTCTGTTGACTAATAATAAAAACAATGAATCAAGAAGAATTTTTCAAGAAGATAACATCTCACGCTAAGGAATATGGTTTCGTATTCCCATCAAGTGATATTTATGACGGACTCTCAGCTGTTTACGACTATGGTCAAAATGGCGTTGAATTAAAGAACAACATCCGCCAATACTGGTGGAAAGCTATGGTGCAGATGCACGAAAACATCGTTGGTGTTGACGCTGCTATTTTCATGCATCCAACAGTATGGAAGGCTTCAGGTCACGTCGACGCTTTCAACGATCCTATGATTGACAATAAAGACAGCAAGAAACGTTATCGCGCTGACGTTCTCGTAGAAGATCATATCGCTAAGATTGAAGACAAAATCAATAAAGAAGTAGAAAAAGCTAAGAAACGCTTTGGCGATGCTTTTGATAAGGAACAATTCGTATCAACAAATCCACGCGTTGTCGGCTATAAACAAGAAATTGAAACAATCAGCCATTGTCTTTATGTAGCGATGGAAAACAACGACCTCGCCGACATCAAACAACTTATTGAAGACCTCGGCATCGTTTGTCCTATCTCTGGCTCACGCAACTGGACCGACGTACGTCAATTCAACCTTATGTTCGCTACACAGATGGGTTCTCTCGCAGAAGGCGCTAACGAAATCTATCTCCGTCCAGAGACAGCACAGGGTATCTTCGTTAACTACCTCAACATCCAAAAGACTGGTAGAATGAAAGTGCCTTTCGGTATCGCACAGACAGGTAAGGCTTTCCGTAACGAAATCGTTGCTCGTCAGTTCATCTTCAGAATGAGAGAGTTCGAACAAATGGAAATGCAATTCTTCGTACGCCCTGGCACTGAACTTGAATGGTTCAAACACTGGAAAGAAGAACGTCTCAGATGGCACCTCTCACTCGGTATCCCAGCTGAAAAATATCGTTACCACGATCATGAGAAATTGGCTCACTATGCCAACGCAGCTACTGACATCGAATTCGAATTCCCATTCGGCTTCAAAGAATTGGAAGGTATCCACAGCCGTACAGACTTCGACCTCAGCAGCCATTCTAAGTTCTCAGGCAAGAAACTCCAATACTTCGACCCAGAGACAAACGAAAGCTACATACCATACGTTATCGAAACATCTATTGGTTTGGACCGTATGTTCCTCGCTATGTTGAGCCACGCTTACACAGAAGAGAAACTTGAAGACGGCTCAGAACGCGTTGTGATGAAGTTCCCAGCAGCATTGGCCCCTTATAAAGTAGCTATCTTGCCTCTCGTCAAGAAAGACGGTCTCCCAGAAAAAGCACGCGAAATCATGGATCAACTCACACCTGACTTCATGTGCCAATATGAAGAAAAAGATTCTATCGGTAAACGTTATAGAAGACAAGATGCCATCGGTACTCCTCTCTGCGTGACAATCGACAACCAGACATTGGAAGACAATACTGTTACAGTCCGCGACCGCGACACTATGGAACAAATCAGAGTAAACGCTGACGAACTCTATAACATCATCAGAAATAAAATAGCTCCTAAGAAAATCTGATTTAATTAGGAATTGATTCCTGCAAAAAAAGCAATCGGTCGCCGAGAATTCAGCGACCGATTGCTTTTTATAGTCCCATTTAAGGGGATTTCTATAAATTGCTTTGCAAATGATTTATGAATTTTTCTTTGAGAAGATTTTTGTTTTTCTTGAAAGAACATAGCGAGCTATGTGATTTAAAGAAAGGCGAAAAGATTCCAAGAAAAAACATAAAGCATG
>JAFZDU010000059.1 GCA_017561025.1 Bacteroidales bacterium
AGTTATCGGTATGATCCAAGCTTTCGACGCTATCGCTGCAGCTGGTGACATCAGCCCTACAGTTGTTGCTGGCGGTATGAAAGTTGCTTTGATCACAACAGTTTTCGGTTTGCTCGTTGCTATGATTCTCCAAATCGCTTATAACTTCATCCTCAACAAGATCGAAGGTATCTTAAACGACATGGAAGAAAGCACAATCAACTTCATGGATATCTTAACAAGCTATAATAGAAAATAATATTCGTTAACAAATAAAAATAAAGTTAACAATGGAAGATAAATTATTAAAATATTGTAAGTACTTATTGATTGCTTTGATGGTAATCAGTTTGGCTATACTCGGTTTCACCATGTTAAAAGGTGAAAGCAGCACAGACCTCCAGTTAGGTTTAACCTACGGTCTTGCTGGCATCATGGTTGCAGCCATGATCTTCTCACCTATCTATGGTGTAGTAGTAGACCCAAAGAGCATCAAAGGTATCTTGGTAGCATTCGGAGCATTCGCAGTAGTAGCTTTATTAGCTTACTTATTGTCTCCAGGTGCAACATTGCCACAAGAAATGCTCGATAACGTAGGTATTGATCAAAAGATTGAAAGCATTTGCGACTTCCAAGTTATGTTCTTATACGTAATGGTTGCTTTAACAGTACTTTCAATCATTTATTCAGCAGTAGCAAAACTCTTTAACTAATTAGGAAAATATCAATATTATGGCTAGAAAGAAAGGTAAAGTACCAGAGATCAATGCAAGCTCAATGGCCGATATATCTTTTTTGCTATTGATATTCTTCCTCGTTACAACAACTATGGATACTGACAGCGGCATCACCCGTCGTCTCCCTCCTCCAGTTGAAAATCCGGAAATGGACGTCAAAGTTAAAGAAAGAAACATCATGAACGTCATGATTAACAAGTATGATAAATTGTTGGTCAACGGAAAACCTGGTGATGTAGCAACTTTGAAAGACATGACAAGAGAATTCATCACTCCTAGACCAGGCGATGAATCAGCTCCTGAAGTCGAAACAAAAGAAATCGAACTCATCGGCAATATCATGCTCAGCAAAGGTGTCGTATCGCTTAAGAACGACCGCGGCACTTCATACCTCATGTACATCAGCGTTCAAAATGAATTGGCTCGCGCTTTCAATGAAATAAGAGATGAAATGTCTCTGAAATATTTTAACCAACATTATGCAGACTTGACAGATAAAGACAAAATCGACGCTATCAACAAAGCTGTCCCTGTCCGTATCTCAGAGGCTGAACCAGAAGAAATCAAATAACATAGGAGATTATTATTATGGCATCAAAGTTTAGATCAGACGAACCAAAAGAAGTTCCGGCAATTAGTACCGGTTCTATGCCTGACATTATCTTCATGTTGATATTCTTCTTCATGGTTACAACTTCCATGCGTGAAGTATCATTGAAGGTAAAGATGAAATTACCAGAAGCAACTGAAGTTCAAAAATTAGAAAAGAAATCTTTAGTTAGCTACATATACATCGGACCTCCTACCAATGCTAAAACTTACGGTACAGAGGCTCGTATCCAGCTCAACGATCAATATTCAAGAGTAAACGATATCATCCCTTACATTGAAAGCGAACGTTTGGCTCGTAGCGAAGCTGACCGCCCTCTCCTCACAACTTCATTGAAAGTTCATGAAGAAGTAAGAATGGGTCTCGTCACCGATGTTAAACAAGAACTCCGTAAATGCGGCGCCTTCCGTATCAACTACTCAACACGTAAAGGTGAAAAATAATAAGTTCTTGGTATGATAAAAAAAGACAGCACGCGATGCTGTCTTTTTTTTTGACTTAAAACAAAAGACGAAAGTTCTGAGTTCTATGGTTCAAAAACAATAAATCCTCTGATTGGTATTAGGGTTCTTCAGTCCTCCCCTGTCTTTGTCGTAGCGTCCTAATTTGACATAATCGAAATCCTTGATATTAGAAGGAAAATCCTCTCTGCCAGAATACCATGCAAACTTCAAGGCATATCTGCTCTTGACGTATGTCGCCATTGTCTCAACAGCGCTCTTGTCATTATCACCACCCATGAGGCACACACATGTGATTCGTCCAATATATGGCACAAGAATAGCGTCAAGTTCATCTGCTGTCAATTCTTCTCCAATGTCCTCCCACAGATGCGGACTATGACAGCCTTCGCATCTGTTAGGACAACATGTAAGATTGATAGCAAGAGTCACCTCATCAGGAATCTCCTGAAATACTATGTCGTAGTTGTAATATTTAAGCATCGTAACGAGAATAATATCGTTGTCCGGCTTCCTTCTGTCTAGCCTCTGAAAAGTTGCTTACTCTCTTCATATATCCGATAATACGCGTGAGATAATCAACATTCTCGCTTAGGCAATGCGGACATTTCTTAAGATATCTCTTATCAATATTACCGCAGTCGTTACATACCGTATTAGGGATATTAAAGGTAAAATAGTTGCATCCTTCAATAGCCGCTACTTTCAGCAATTGACGATATTGCGCCTTCGACAGATGCTCTTCCAGATTAAGATGCAAGGCCGACCCGCCAGTAAGATGTTCTATATAATGTCTGCCATGAAGTTTGAACTTATCCAAGACGTTCAAAGATTCATCTTCAACGATGAAGAAATAACTGTTATAACAATCTCTTGGGACAGCATAGCCGTCTTCCTTATCCCATTTAGCATGCTTCACGCCAACGTTTTCAGCGGGTATCATCTCGCAGTTGAAAAGCAGATCTTTTCTGCGATATTGCTTATTATATTTTTCAATGAGACTGAGCACATCCTGGACAAAAGTACGATATTCATCATTATCGTTTATCTTGATTCCCAAAAACTCGGCAGCCTCAACAATACCATTGATACCTATTGTGAGATATTGTCTCGACAAGGCTATATAACCTGAGTCGAAGAGAGGCAGCATTCCTTTTTCCTGGAGATACTTGAGGTTTTCGTTATAAGCTATCTGCACCTTATGCATAAGGTCAATCACTTCCTCAACAAATTTAAGACTTGGGATATGGTTTCTTTTTTCATATTGGATACAACGGTTAAGATTTAACGTCAAGACGCTTTTTGAGCCCGTAGAGACGCCGCCGGCACCGAGGGTATAGCTGAATCCATTATCCTGGATTTCGTTTCTTAAACGGCAGCAACTGCTCAATGAGTCGGCATTGTCGCTGACGTAAGTGAAGAACGAATGTCCTGCAGCATACATCTCAGCGGTGAAGTCGGCATAATCCTTATCCAAGATGTCATTATCTTTTGAAAGCAAAGCCATTGTCTCGACAGGGAATGTCAACACAGCCTTTGTTCTTTCTTCGTTAAACCAACGCATAAAACGCTTCTGAAGCCAGTCGAGAGAGTTCCAATCGGGACGTGATCCGTCAGGGAAACAGAACTCACCAAATAAGCTTTGGAAATAATATTTATCGTAATAAGATATATTCCAGAAAACTGATTGGAAATTACGTGCTCCTGTAGGCTGGTTTATGGAATATACCACTTGTTGGAAACAGTCGGTGATGACCTTATCCAAGGTTCTTTGCTTCAATGATAAGTCGACCACATCATCGATGTGTTTATAGTAATCGGTTCCATACTCAAGACCGATAAAATAATTCATATACATAAGGAATTCTGGTGTAGCGCAAGCGCCGCTCAGCATACTCGACACCATGAAAACCATATTAATGAAACCGCCGCAGAATGACTTAAGGTTAGTTGGGCGTGTAGCATTGCCACCAATATTAAGTGTTCCATTCAAAAGCCATGGATACATTGTGATACTAGCACAATAGTTAGCCATGCTAGTCTCATCATTCTTATAGATAAAGTGATTATTGAGGAGGTGGAGATATTTATCTGACATTTCCTTTCCGTATAATTCTTTGAGTTTGTCGCAGAGCATACGGCGGTTCAGACGGATGAAATTAGACTTAGGAAGTTCGCCTATCAGAGTTGCGATATTTTTCTTCTCCACATTGGCGTTGGAGTCGAACTTGCTTCCTGTTGCTGCGTTGGTTGCGTTACAATAGTCAACCAGGAAACGCATCTTTTCTGATATCTCTCTGTCTTCATATTGTCTTTGACGATATAGGATATAAGCCTTAGCAACATCATAATATCGTTCTGCCATGATGGAGCGTTCCACCTGATTCTGTATTTCTTCTACAGGTATTCCGTCGTAGATATTGAGGCGGCACATTATATTAGTCAGCACCTCTTGAGTAGCGAAGAGTCCGACAGAGAGGAAGGCTTTAGATACAGCGTTCTTGATTTTTTCGATAGAGAAAGGGACACGTTGTCCGTTTCTTTTGATGATAAAAGTTTCTTCGATCATAATAGTTGCTAATTACATTAATAAATTATGCAACTTAAGGCAAGATAGAAGCAATAAGATATTCTTCGCTCATTCCCGAAAGTTACGAATTGAACTAGGGCAGGTCTTCTGGCTTCTCCGTCGTGAACGACTTCCCAATATAAATATCAGTGTCTGATAGTCCAAGACATTATTATGGAGTTTACAGCTACGGGAATAGCTCCTGAATTTCACAGGATTCCCTTTTAATCGTACGGAACCCAAGTCCGGTGCAAATATAAAAAAAAGAGCGGTTTCATAACCGCTCTTTTAAAATTATATTTCAGTGTTTATTATTTAACAACAACTTTTGTTGTGTGGCTGTAACCGTTAGCTGTTACTGTGCAGAAGTAAACACCGCTGTTGAGGTCGTTGATTGAAACGCCGTTTTCACCTGTTGTTAAGCTTGTGTTAACAACTTTAACTGTTTGACCAGCTAAGTTTGTGAAAGCGATTGTTGCATCAGCGTTCATTGATGAGCTTACGAAAATGTATTCTGAAGCTGGGTTTGGATATACGTTGTAAACAACATCCATAGGAACGATTTCTGAAACGCCTATTTCGATGCATTCTGAAGAGATTTTGTAAACATAGCAAATGTTGTTTTCAGGTGATGATTGGCTAGCGCCTGAACCCCATGCTAAACCAGGAACGTTGTCTGTTACATATGAGAACCAGAATTCGTTTGGTCTTACAACGTATGGAGCAGCATTAACGAACATTGATTCGTCAACCATGTGCATGAAATCTTCGAATACGTGTTCATAAGCAACTGTCCAACCTTCGTCGTTAGCGTCTTTATATGACATAACTGTTGTTCTGAAGTATGAAGCACCATTATAGAGTTCACGTTCTGTATCGATTGTTGAATAAGCTAAAGCCAAGTTACCTTCTGGGTCAACTGAAAGAGCTGGGAAGCCTGAGCAGCTGCCGTAGAATTGGTAGATGTAGTCATCGTTTTTGTAGATAGCGTCAGCGTTGAAGTCAGCGATGTTGCTATAGAATGGTAACCAACCGCAGAAGTTGACTGAGTCCATTGAGTGGAGAGCATAACCTTCATTTTCTGGGTCATCTTGCCATAATCTTAAGTTTGTTAAAGCAGCTCTTGTGTCATTCCAGTAAGCGATACCGTCAGCTGTTCTACCATAGTAGTATGAGAATGTGTTACCGAGTTCTGTGTGAGCGTATGTTGCTACTGAGAATGCTACGTGTACTGTTCCGTCAGGACCAACAGCTACAGTGCTGTGAACTGGAGTTTGAGCTGGATTATCTTCTGGAGTGATTGTGTTTTCGTCTGTTTCCCAGTCACCGATGTATGGGTTTTCCCAAACAACGATTCTATTCCATGTTTGACCGTTGTCTGTTGATTTCATAACGATAGCGTGACCGTAGAATACAGTTGTGTAGCAGATAGCAACAACATCACCGTTTGTAGCGATTGAGTAGTCGTCAGCGCTGTAAAGGTTGATGTGTTCGTCTGATTCTTCGAGTGGTGAGTAACCAACTTCCCAATTTTGACCGTCTGTTGAGCGGCAGTAGAATTGAGCGTTTACCATTTCATCTGAAGAAATTGAGTGTTGAGCTGCACAAACAACGTGGATAATTTCGTTGTTAGCACCTGATGTAGCAACTCTTGGCCATGATAATGAATATGGGTATTCTAAGCCTTCTGGGTTAGGAATTGAATAAGGACCGTCCCATTGACCTTCGCCAGCTTTTTCTCTGATCCAGTAGTTAAGACCACTTGAGTGGTTAACGAGGATTTCACCTTGTGGACCGTAAGGAGCGATTGTTGGCCAACCTGTTCTTACGTCATCGCCTGTTGCGTTAGCTTCTTCGCGTACTTCTGGAATGTCGCGTAAGTTTGCCATATCACCACCAGCGATGAAGTTGTAACCTGTACCACGGTCGCTAGCTGTTAAGTTTTGTTCTCTTGACATTGTAACAGCTACTGCAACATCGCCGTTAGCTTTTTGATACATACGGTTTGAAACATAACCGTTTGATTGTAAGTCGTAGAATGTTTCGATAGCTGTACCTTCTTCGAAGTCTAAGTATCTGTTAACAACTACACTTGAGTTTGATTTTGATGAGTTTTCCATAACACTACCTGTGTAGATGTCATTTCCAACAGCAACTTTTGAAACTGTAGCTTTACCTGATACAGCTTCTTTTGCTACGCGGTTTTGTGCAAATGCACCAAATCCCATTGCGAGACCTAATGAAAGTAAAAGAACTTTTTTCATTTTGATGTTATTTTAAGTTAATAATTAATTAAGTATTTACTAAATACAATTCTAATTCGAACTGCAAATATAATAATATTTCAAAAAAAAATGCAAGAAATAAAATCTTTTTTCAAAAAAAAATCATTTTACATTTATCCCAAAATATAACTTGCATATTTCTAAATTATTAAGTATTTTTACCGATTATTTATTGAAAACGTATTATTTATTATAACCATTAAAAAAAGATGAAAAAAACTATCACCTTAATCGTTGCTTTTGCATTTTTACTATTCTCATGTTCAACGACAAACAACGAAAAACAGGATTTGGCTCAATATGTTAATCCATTTATAGGAACAGGCGGCCACGGCCACACCTATCCAGGAGCCGTAACTCCTTTCGGCATGATACAAAACAGCCCCGACACTCGCATGGATTCCTGGGACGGATGCTCAGGATACCACATCTCCGACAACAGCATTCTGGGTTTCAGCCTAACCCACCTTACCGGTACTGGCTGCAACGACTACGGCGACTTCCGCTTCATGCCTACAACAGGAAAGGTTTCACTCAACTCTGATGAATACAGTTCTTCTTTCAGCCATGAAAACGAAATTGCTAAAGCTGGTTATTATTCCGTAGTTCTCAACGACTATAATATCAAGGTGGAACTTACATCGGGCGACCGCGCCGCAATGCAACGTTATACCTTCCCTCAAACCAACGACGCTCACCTCATAATAGAATTACAAGAGTCTAACACTTCTGCTGAGACAATCTATGAATCATTCTTCACTATTGAAAGCGACAATGCCATCAGCGGCTTCCGTCGTACAGGACAATGGGCAGCAGACCAATATCTTTATTTTTACGCTGAGTTCTCAAAACCTTTCACAGGCTACGGCATCTGCTCCGACAATCAAGAATATCCTAACTTGAAACACGCAGAAGGCAAAGATATCCAGGCATGGCTCGACTTCGACGCTACTGACGGCGCTCCTATCACCATGCGCGTAGCAACTTCAGCAGTCGACGTTGAAGGCGCAAAGAAAAACCTCGCATCGGAAATCACAGACTTCAATTTCGAGGCTCTCGCTCAAAAGACATACAACAGCTGGAACGACGAACTCAACCGTATTAATATTAATAGTGTGAACGAAAAAGACAAGACTATTTTCTACACATCATTATACCACTGCTTCGTAGTGCCTAACCTCTATTCCGACGTTGACGGCCGCTACCGCGCTCACGACAAACAAATCTATCAAAGCGACAGACCTCGCTACACTGTATTCTCATTATGGGATACTTTCAGAACTGAACATCCTCTCCTCAACCTCATCCAAAGAGAACGCAGCGTAGATATCATCAACACCTTTATTAATAACTACGAAACCGGCGGTCTTCTTCCTGTATGGGAACTCGCAGCTAACGAAACCAACTGCATGATCGGATATCACGCCATCCCTGTCATCGCTGACGCTTATTTCTCAAATCTCGAAGGCATCGACTATGAAAAAGCACTCGAAGCTATGGTAAAGAGCGCCCGCGAAGATCAGTTCGGACTCGGATGCTACAAAGAATACGGCTTCATCCCTTCTAACTGCGAAGGCGAATCTGTATCAAAAACTCTCGAATACGCCTACGACGACTGGTGCATCGCAAAGATGGCTGAAGACATGGGAAGAAAAGATATCGCTGATGAATTTTACCAAAGAGCACAATACTACAAAAACATCTACGACCCATCAACAAAATTCTTCCGCGGAAAGAGAAACGGCTGCTTCGTAACTCCCTTCGACCCAACACAGGTCAATTTTATGTTAACAGAAGCTAACACATGGCAATATAACTTCTTTGTTCCTCAAGACATCAACACTCACATCGAGATGCTCGGAGGCACAACTGCTTACGACAGAAAACTCAACGAGCTTTTCAACTCATCATCCGAAATGACAGGCCGCGTCCAATCTGACATCACTGGCCTCATCGGTCAATATGCCCACGGCAACGAACCAAGCCACCACATGGCATACCTTTATAACTATTTAGGAAAACCTAGCAAGACTCAAAAGCTCATCAACAAAATCATGAATGAGTTATATACAGACCAAGCTGACGGATTGTGCGGCAACGAAGACTGCGGACAAATGTCAGCATGGTACGTAATGAGCGCAATGGGATTCTACCCTGTCACTCCAGCAAGCGGCTACTATGTAATAGGCGTGCCTCATTTTGAAGAAATGACAATCAATCTTGAAAACGGAAAAACCTTCACCATCGTTGCTAACAATATCTCAAGAGAAAACAGATACATCGAGTCAGTCAAGCTCAACGGAAAATCATTAGACCGCAGCTACATCTATTTCGATGAAGTCCACAACGGAGGCAAACTGGTTTTCGAAATGACAAACAAACGCAACTCAACATGGGCAACAGAGGCTGAAAACTGTCCTAAACAAAAGATAGAAAACCCTATCATCGTCACTACACCTATTATCAATGCAGCATCTGATGTCTTCTTCGAAAAATTAAATATAACATTAAGCCACCTCGACGCTGATGCTAAGATGTATTACACCATCGACGGAAGCACTCCAAATGAAAACAGCACTCTTTACACCGAAGCTTTCAACATCGACAGAAGCGCAGATGTCAAAGTCGTAGCGATAAAAGACGGTAAGAAGAGCAACGTCATAGAAGGCAACTTCAAGAGAATAGCTGCTGGCAGAACAATAAAAATAGAAAACAAATACAACTCACAATATGAAGCAGGAGGCGACATCGCTCTCATCGACTTCCAAAGAGGCAGCAACAACTTCAGAGTTGGAACATGGCAAGGTTATCATGGAGTAGACCTTATCGCAACAGTAGATTTAAGCGAAAAACAAGAACACAACAGACTTGCAGGCAGTTTCTTGCAAGACCAGAAATCATGGATCTTCATGCCAAAACAAGTGGAGTTCTTCATCTCTGATGACGGCAAGAACTTCAAGTCATTAGGCGTTGTAAACAACACCATCTCACAAGAGACAGAAGAGCCTGTCATTTACGAGTTCTCTATCGACAAAAACTTCAGTGCTAGATATATCAAGATGGTCGCCAAGAAAATCGACGCTTGTCCTGACTGGCACGTCGGAGCTGGCGAACCTGGATGGATCTTCTGCGATGAGATTATCATAGAATGATATGCATAAACGAAAAAGGAGGCGTTTCGAAAGCCTCCTTTTTTTTACCCTTGCTGTTTTATAAAAGTATTTCGTCTCCGTTTTTATTGAGGAAGTTATATTGCATGATATGAAAACTCTTAACTTCCTTAATATTTATCGTCCTATGATATTTTCTCTGCCATCTTCTTCTTATAGAAAATAATAATCCTTTGGTGAGATATGCATAGATGAAAGGATGCACCTGCACTGTGATATTGTTCTCATTCTGATCGAGGAGCAAGTATTTCATATTGTTTTCTATTTCATCTATGAATAATGATGACGATTTTATTTTGCCCGAGCCGTCGCATGTCGGACATTTCTCTTGTACGGCGACTTCAGTTTCAGGTCTTACTCTTTGACGTGTTATCTGTATAAGACCGAATTTTGATGCAGGCAGGATAGTATGTCTAGCACGATCTTTAGCCATCTCTTCTTTGAGTTTGTTATACAACTCTTTTCTATGTGCAGCGTCGTGCATATCGATAAAGTCGACAATGATAATGCCTCCCATATCACGAAGGCGTAACTGACGAGCTATCTCTGTTGCTGCTTCTAAGTTAACAGACAAGGCGTTTTCTTCTTGAGAGTTTTCTTTGTTGACACGATGGCCGCTGTTCACGTCTATCACGTGCATAGCTTCTGTGTGTTCAACAATGAGGTAAACACCATTTCTGATTGTGACTATTCTACCGAAAAGTCCCGCAATCTGTTTGTTGACACCGAATTCTTCAAATATATGTTCTTTGCTTTTATGCAATTTCACGATGTCGAGTTTTTGCGGAGCAATGGTAAAAATAAAGCTCTTTATCTCTTCATAAAGATTAGCATCATCGATATAGATGCCGTTGAACGACTCGTTGAGCATGTCTCTCAGAACCACTGATGTTCTGTCCAACTCGCTGATGAGTTTAGATGGAGAACTGCATCCGCTCAACATTTTTGTCATATTCTCCCATTTCTTGATGAGAGTTTTGAGGTCGGCATCGAGTTCAGCCACCTTCTTTCCTTCTGCCACTGTGCGAATGATAACGCCGAAGTTGTTAGGCTTAATGCTTTGGATAAGCACTTTAAGTCTTCTTCGTTCTTCGCTGCTTTTGATTTTCTGTGAGACAGATACACGATTTGAGAAAGGCACCAAGACGATATAACGTCCTGCAAAGGAGATGTCGGCAGTGATACGAGGACCTTTTGTGTTGATAGGCTCCTTAGCTATTTGAACAGGTATTCTGTCGCCTACTGAAATGAAATCGGATATTTTTCCAGACTTCTCTATATCTTTTTCCAACTCGAAAGATTCCATATTAAGCTGGGCCATATTGCCTTCTTCAGCTAATTTGGCGAACTTCTTAAGAGATTTAAGTTGAGGTCCGAGATCCAGATAATGTAAGAATGCATCTTTTCTGCTGCCGATGTCTATAAAGGCTGAATTCAATCCTGGGAGGATTTTCTTTACTCGACCGAGGTAGACATCACCTACCGAGATACTGTTGTTTTTCTGTTCTTTATGAAATTCAACAAGCTGTTTGTCTTCCAACAAAACAATATTAACCTCTGAAACATCAGAACTGATGATGAGCTCTCGTGTGGTTTGTGTAGTTTCGTCCATTCAGTTAATATTTACAAAGGTTTATAATTAAAAACATAACACAACACCGTGTTGAACAATGCTGTGTTATGTGTAAACAAAAACAATCTATCGATTATTTTTTCTTCTTATGTCTATCCTTTCTTAAACGTTTTTTACGTTTGTGTGTAGACATTTTGTGTCTTTTATGTTTTTTACCGTTTGGCATAATGTATATGTTTTAAAGATTATTTTACTTCGTTTACAAAAGTCTTAGATGGTTTGAAAGCTGGAATGTTGTGAGCTGGAATAATGATTGATTGATTAACTTTAATATTTCTTCCAACTTTTTCTGCTCTGGTCTTTCTGATAAAGCTGCCAAAACCTCTTAAATATACAGGTTCGCCTTTAGCAACAGATTCTTTAACTGCGTCCATGAATGCTTCAACAACTACTTGTGTACTTGACTTTTCAAGACCTGTCTTTTCAGCGATTTGTGCTACGATTTCTGCTTTTGTCATGTCTAATATTTCTTTTTATTGTTAATGATTAATATTTTAGGGTGCAAAGGTAAGAACTTTTTTGATTGTTAAGGCAAAAAAAATTATTTTTTTTAATAAAAACCATTAAAAATGTGACAAATAGAGCATTTATATATAAAATATTTTTCATTTTTAGTTTTCGTCAACGAAAATAGTGTAATTTTGGTAAAGAATTTTAACATTTAATATATATGGCAAGTTTGAATAAAGTTATACTTATTGGTCGTTTGGGCAAAGATCCAGAAATCGTTTCTTTTGATAATGGCAGCAAGAAAATGTCAGTTACATTAGCCACATCTGAACGTTACCGCGACCGTAACGGAGAATGGGTAGAACAAACCGATTGGCACAATCTCGTCAGCTGGGGCAACATCGCTCTCGACATAGCTGAAAAAAGACGTAATTATATAAAAGGTGACCTTATGTATGTTGAAGGCAGACTAAAGACCCGCCAATATGTCGACAATCAAAACATCACTCGCAACATCACTGAAGTCGTAGTCGACAAGATGATGAGCATGGGAAGCACACGCAGCGCCGTCAGCAACCAACAGGCACAGGGACAAACACCAACTTATCAGCAGCCTGCACAAAGCTACCAGCAAGCAGCTCCAAGCTATCAGCAGCCAACACAAAGCTACCAACAGCCTGCACAAAACTACCAGCAGCCTGTCACAAGCTACCTCCAACCTGATATGCCTAATCCAGATTACGACGGAGACGATCTTCCATTCTAAAAGTCTACACCGCTACATGTCTACAAGACCACAAGTTTTTATTTGATTGTTGTCTTGTTGACATGTAGACTTGTTGTCTTTTTTCTTATCTTTGCACCCGAAATTGTAAATATATTTATTTTGGAAATATCTTCAATAGACCCTCTTATATGCCTGCTGACAACTACAGCAGCAGATCCTTTCTTCATTGGCATTTCAGCTAAAGCGGTATTTTGTTTAATATTAATGTGCGGGCTCCTTCTATGCTCAGCCATGGCATCATCAAGCGAGACAGCATACTTCTCCCTGCAGCCTAACGACATCAACGAGCTCGAATCATCATCGAAACGCAACGACCAGCTGGTATTGGAGATACGCCAAAAACCAAAGACTCTTCTCGTCACCATACTAATAGCCAACAACCTGGTCAATATCTCCATCACGATATTCTCAACATACATTATGAATATGATGTTCAACCTATCCGTAAATCCTATAGGCGCATTCATACTTAATGTCTTGATTGTAACATCATTGATATTACTCGTCGGCGAGATGATCCCTAAGGTATATGCTTCAAAAAAAGCCAAGTCTATAGCCATCATGATGGCTCCTATATTAAAGGCACTCATCGTAATATTCAAGCCTTTAAGCAAGATATTCGTATCATCGACATCATTCATCGACAACAAGCTCGTCAAAAAAACAGGCACCATATCTCTCAGCGACCTCTCCACTGCTGTCGACATCACAACAGAAGAAGGCACATCACCCGAAGAAAAGAATATGTTGAAAGGCATAGCCACTTTCGGCGAAAAGGAAGTGAGCGACATCATGAGACCTCGAGTCAATATGTTTTCCGTTTCAATGGAGACCTCATTCGAAGAACTCATGCCACAGATTATCGACAAAGGCTTCTCCAGAATCCCTGTCTACGACAAAGACCTCGACGACGTCAAAGGCATGCTGTACGTGAAAGACCTTCTCCCTCACCTCGAAGAGAGCGATTTCGCATGGCAGAAGCTCATACGCCCTGTTTTCTTCGTTCCTGAAAACAAAAAGATAAATGACTTGTTCCAGGATTTCAGAGCAAAGAAGATACATATCGCTATCGTCGTTGACGAATATGGAGGAACATCAGGACTGGTGACATTAGAAGACATAGTCGAAGAGATTGTCGGCGACATCAGCGACGAGTTTGACAAAGAACCAGAAAACGAATATTACAAGAAAATAGATAATGACACATATATCTTCAAGGCTCAGATAAGCATAGTAGACTTCTGCAAGGTTTTCGAAATCGACGACGATTATTTTGAAGAAATCGAAGGAGAATCAGATACACTGGCAGGCATGATACTCGAAATAGAAGGCCGCATCCCTGAAGCTGGCTTCAAATGCAGCTACAACGACTTCACCTTCGAAATCGTAGAGGCCGATAAAAAACATATCATAAAAATAAAAGTGACTCGTAAAAATGAAGAATAACAACAAAAGACAAATAACAAACAACAAAAGACAAATGGCCAAGGTCAAAAGTTCATGGACCAAAACATTCATGACTAAAACCTCATTGTATTTTGTTTTTTGTTCAATGTTATTCATCTTTTTCTCTTCTTGCGACGACAAGCAATATCAACCAAAACCAAGAGGTTATTTCAGAATCGACTTCCCTAAAAAAGAATATGCTAGACTCGACACCATGCAGTATTATAGTTTCGAATATCCTGTCTATTCTAAGATAACTCCAGATTTCTTCTCACCTCAGGAAAAGGATTGGGTCAATATAGAATTCCCTTCTCACAAAGGCACCGTACATATCAGCTACAAAAGCATCGACAACAACCTCGACGTATATCTGGAAGACTCATATCTGATGATGACAAAACACATCTCACGCGCAATGGGAATACGCGACAGCATTATCATCAATAAGGATAGAGACGTATACGGACTGGTTTACTTCCTTGAAGGAGAAGGCGTGGCTTCACCATTGCAGTTTTATCTCACCGACAGCATCGAACATTTCTTACGTGGATCATTGTATTTCAACGTAAAAACAAACAACGACTCCTTGGCTCCTGTCATAGACTTCATCACCGACGACATCAGACATCTGATAGAGACCATTGAATGGAAGTGATTTCTAGAACTTTAGAATTCTAGAACTTTAGAATTTTATAATTACATTGTTAAAAAGTCGTTTTTTTTCCTTTTTTCTTTTGTCTTAAAAAATTAAATTTTATCTTTGCCGAAATTTTTTATCACATACAACCCATGTAGACAATTAACTTATAGTATTCATTATCAAAGAAAGGGGAAAATCCATGATAGAAACATTAACAGTAGGCAAACTGAAATGGCATCATATTACAGACCCGACGGAAGAAGATTTCGTTGAATTGAGAGAGAAATTTCATTTTCACCCCCTCGATATTGAAGACTGTAGGTCGGTGAACCAACGTCCAAAAATAGACATCTATGACGATTATTATTTCGTCATCCTCCAATATCCAGACTTCGACAGACAAGACAAATTCATATTCCCAAAGGAAGTAAAGCTCTTCTGGGGTCAGGATTATATCATCACTCTTGAGAGAAAACGCTGGCACGTAAGCCAACTTTTCAATGAATACAGCGAACGCGATGACGAGTCATTGGTAAAAGAGCTTGTCACATCCGATATCCTCCTCTATCGCATCATAGAAAAGCTCATGAAAGAGTCATTATACCTCTTGAAGAAAATCGGTTTTGAATTAGAAATGCTCAACAAGGAACTCTTCGGCGACAAGCAAGTAAGAATCATCGAGAGAATCTCCGTGACAAGAAAGAACATCATCACAATCAACACCATCTTCAAGCCTCAGCTCAGAATGTTCCACAGCTTCGAAACAGGTCAGATCAAAGGTTTCGGCGACGTAGAGTTCATGGAAGACTACTGGGGTAACATTCTCGACTACTACCAAAAGGTATGGGATATGACAGAAGACCATGAAGACTTGATAGAAGGCTTATCAAAGACTTTCGATTCAATGCAGACCAACAAGACCAACGAGATTATGAAGATGCTCACTCTTTTGTCATCTATCATACTTCCTCTCACTTTTATCACTGGTCTCTTCGGAATGAATGTGATGTTCCCTTTCATAACATCTACAAAGGTAGCATTCTGGATTATCATCGGAGTGATGCTGGTAGTAAGTATAGCTTTAGTATATTTCTTCAAACACAGAAAATGGTGGATGTAAATAAATAAAAAAAAAGAGGCTTAAAGCCTCTTTTTTTTATTCTATTGTCTTTGATATTACTTCAGCACGAGCAAGAGCTTTGTGGATGTGGTCTAAGACATTTTCTTCACCGACCATATCAACAATGCCAGCTTGTTTGATAGCAGCATGAACGCTTTGGTTAACGCCTGACAAGATGATAATCTTGCCTTCGTCTTGCGCTGCTTGGATAAATATCTCAAGGTTGTGGATACCAGTAGCATCAATGAAGCTTACCTTACGCATTCTGATGATACGTATCACCTTATCAGAACGACGATGTGACAACTCTTCGAACTTATTGGCGATACCGAAGAAGAATGGGCCTTCAATTTCATAAACCTCAGTATGATTTGGAACCATAAGTTTTTCATCTTGTTCTCCGTCATGGTGGACATCCAACTCATTTTGAATAACAGAGATGCTTGTGCTTTCCATAACACGCTTGATGAATAAGATAACAGCCATAACCAAACCGATTTCAATAGCGATGGTAAGGTCGAATATCACTGTGAGCAACAATGTTGTGAAAAGAACAGCGATGTCGCTTCTTGATTGACGGCACATTGATGCAATAGTTTTCCATCCGCTCATATTGTATGACACAACGATAAGCACACCTGCGAGACATGACATTGGGATAAGACCGACGAGGCTGCCCAAGAACAAGAGAACCAACAACAACACCATTGTGTGAACTATACCAGCGACTGGAGTACGGCCGCCATTGTTGATGTTTGCCATTGTACGAGCAATAGCGCCTGTTGCAGGAATGCCGCCGAAGAAAGGAACGACAACGTTTGCAATACCATTACCTATAAGTTCTGTATTTGAATTGTGTCTGTCGCTGATGACACCGTCGGCAACCATTGCTGAGAGCAATGATTCGATAGCGCCCAACATTGCAATTGTAAATGCAGAAGGAAGAACAGCCTGTGCTGTTGAGAAGAATGTCTCACCTTCTGCTAAAGCTGGAAGTCTGAATGATGGAAGACCGGAAGGCAACTCATACAAATCACCGATAGTCTTGATTGACTCTATACCTGCATATCTTTTCAACACCCATGTCAATGCTGTCATAACGATGATAGCCAACAATGATCCAGGTATTTTCTTTGAGATTTTAGGAGTCAACACTATAATCAAAATGCTTAATACACCTATTAATAATGACCAGATATTGACATTGGAAATATTTTGGAAATAACAAGCCCATTTGTCAATGAAGTTAGCTGGCACGTTTTCGATACCGAGACCGAAGAGGTCGTTCATCTGTGTTGAGAAGATGGTGATTGCGATACCGCCAGTAAAACCTACGATGATAGGATAAGGCATGAACTTGATGATGCTTCCCAATTTAAAGACACCCATGAGTATCTGCATGATACCAGCGAGTATAGTAGCGATGACGAGACCTGTCAGGCCGAACTGTTGTATGATACCATAGATGATAACGATGAAAGCTCCTGTAGGGCCGCCGATCTGTACCTTAGATCCACCTAAAGCTGAGATGATGAAACCTGCCATGATAGCTGTGACGAGACCTTCTGTTGGACCTACGCCAGAAGCGATACCGAAAGCGATAGCCAAAGGAATAGCTACAATACCTACGATAACACCTGCCATCGCATCCTTAGCAAACATCTGTTTGTTGTAATTCTTTAATGTTGAAAATAAGCGAGGCTTAAAATCAATAGAAAATTTACGGCTTTTCTTAGCCTTTTTGTTAACTGTACCTGTTTCAGTCATGACTAAAAACTTTGGAAAATAACGACTTATAAATAATTTTTAATGAATTTCCGTTTCTCGTTTAGGGCTGCAAAGGTAATAAAAAGAGACGCACGTTGGTGCGTCTCTAGTATAAATATTTTTATGGCTTTTTAATATTCCATTTCACCGCCTTCTCCGCCTTCAAAACCTTCGCCTCCGCCGTTACCGCCAGGCATTCTCTTCTTGTTTTGCTGTTGGTTGATTCTATAGTTGAAGTTGAGTGTCACTGTTGTGGTACTCCATGAGCTTTCGCTATATTGCCAGAAGTTATCTCCCCATGACTCACCTCCATGTTGTCTGCTTCCGAACACGTCGCGGATGTTAAGAGAGACTGTTCCTTTTTTCTTAAAGACATCGCGTGAAGCAGCGAGGTCGCACCAATAGTTAGCGTCGCGATAGCCGAGAGGTTCCTCGCGTGGGCCCATATATCTTCCTGTGATTTGCAAGTCACATACTTTCTTCATTCTGAATTTAAAGACAAGACGAGCTATGGTGTTGTATGAATCTGTAACATAATGTCTGCCGTTCCAGTCACCTACTGTGTTTGACTTGAAGAAGTTAATGCTGCCATTGACATTCCACCATTTGTAAAGATCGAGAGAACCCACCAACTCTACTCCATAGTCATCGCTGATACCGAAGTTCTCTGGTCTGCTTATTGAGATGTCATCCACCACTGTAGTGAAATGACGTATCACATCAGTGCTATGACGATAATATGTTGTGAAATTGATATTTCCTTTTTCCCAGAAACGGAGATAAGAAATTTCGTAACTATCTGTGAAGATAGGTCTTAAGTCAGGGTTACCTGTTCTGATGTTACGGTCATCGTTGAAAGAGCTGAATGGTGCCATCTGATGATACCATGGACGGCGGATACGACGAGCATAACTGGCCTGAACCTGATCCACTTCAGTGATTGAATAATTAAGGTGTCCTGTTGGGAACACATTCAGATATCTTTGGTTGTTTCTCTTTTCTGTGTCTTTGAGATATGTATCGATGAGAGTGAACTCGGAACGCAATCCCACTTGTCCTGAGAAACGGCCTAACTCTCTACCATAGCTACCATACAAAGCTGCCACCTGTTGGTTATAATCGAAGTCGTGAGTATAGTCAGCAAGAACTATATCATCCTCCTTTACCAGCATATAGTTATCTATAATCTGGTTGGTATATTTACCTCCGAGTTCTACTACAGATACACCGTAATGATGTACGAAGTCAACGGTAGCCTGAAGATTCTGATGGTTTTCTTGTGTAGATGTTGTTTGGTTTATGGCATATAATGGAAGGTTGGAGTTCATATCTTGTTCAGTGAGATAGTCGGCATCTTCTATATAAGACCACTCATGATCTAAAGAGGTGAAATATCTCAGAGAAGCCTTGAGTGAGTTATCCTTAGAACCGAAATATTTATCATAAGAAAGGGTGTATTCCATCATTGGTCTAGTATTGTACCAGTCTTCTGTACGTCTGGAATACTGATTCAATCCCTGGAATGGGAATGCGTCGTAGTAAGTAACAGCAGGAGTATTATGGCCTTCCGACTGACGCATCATGGCGCTGAAGGTAAGGATATCATCGTCAGTGAAATAATAGTCGAAGCCTCCGCGCAGGTTATGTCCTTCTCTATGTCTATTACGATATGTATATTGTTCTGTTATCTGAGTAGCGTCGTGGTGGTTTGCCATCAAAGGATCATAGATATTTTCGCCGCTGAAGTATTCAGTTTTGGTATATCCATCACTGATATCATCACGATAGTTATAATTATAATTGGCAAAAACGTTGAACTTCTTGAATCTGTAGTTCAAGCTTGCGCCTATGCCGCTCTGGAATGGAAAATCTTTCTTGAGGAACTTCTCGCCCCATTGAACAGGGAAACCGCCTCTAACATCGACTGATGCGTTGAAACCTTTACGTTTGTCTTTCTTAAGAACTATGTTGATGATACCTGCTGTACCTTCGGCATCGTAACGTACTGAAGGGTTGGTAACGACTTCAATTCTCTCGATCATATCAGCTTGAAGGCTGCGGAGAGCATCCTGCGTGCTGACACCTGCAAGACCTGAGACCTTGCCATCGACTAAAATCTGCACGCCGCTGTCACCACGAAGACTGACATTACCTTCAACGTCGACATTAACAGAAGGGATATTATCAAGAACTTCTATAGCATTACCAGCTGTGCTGCTCACGTCCTTGCCCACATTGAAGACACGTTTGTCGAGTGTCATCGTCATGGTACTTTTTTCAGCTACTACTTCAACCTCATCAAGGAGAGCAGAGTCTGCCTTCATAACGATTCTACCAAGAGAGACGACTTCTCTGGCATTCTGTATATTAACGTTTATCGTCTTGTCCTGATATCCCATAAACTGAATCACGACATAATATTTTCCAGGCAAGGTGTTCAATGAGAAAGCGCCTTGCATGTCGGTGATAACACCTGTCACGAATGTAGAATCCTGGGATTTAAAAAGACTAATGGTAGCATATTCCAAAGGGCCATTAGTCTCATAATCTATAACAAAACCTTTTATCTCTGCATCAAGAGGAGAATTGGCATTCACTTCAGATGCATTCATATTGAAAGATAATATCAATGAAAAGAATAATAAAAGCAATGATGTTGTTTTTCTCATATAATAATCAAGTATAGAAATCGGTTAATAACTTCGTTTTCAAGGCTGCAAAATTAACAAAATTTATGCCATCAACGAAGCATAAATAACACTAATTACCAATAGTTCCATAATTAAATCCGAAACGGAAAAAAAGATATTTAAAGTGTCTCAAACATAAACCTCAGAACATAATTTTACATACTTCTAAAATTCTAGAATTCTAAAGTTCTATATCATATCGGGTCAACGTCAATCTGTATCCTGACGGACTTGAAGTCGTTGTTATGTTTGAATTTCTCTATTGTATCTTTGATGAAATCCTTGACTTTATTTGAATATGAGTCTTTATTAATCTTTATTATCATCTGTTTGATATAAAGGTTCTTCACTCTTGACACCACTGGATATTCCGGTCCGAGCACATTATCTTTGAAGGCATAACGGAACATTCGTGCCAGCTCATCGGCTGCCTTGTTCAGTTTCATGCTGTCTACATCTTTCAGTCTTATCAATATGAGTCGAGAGTATGGAGGATAGTTGAACTGACGTCGCACTGGCATCTGTTCCTCATAGAATCTCACGAAGTCGTGGCTCATCACATTTTGTATCACCTGATGTTGTGGCTGGTAAGTCTGTATTATCACCTTGCCTTTATCGCCCTTACGTCCTGCCCTGCCGCTCACCTGTTCCATCAGCTGGAAGCTTCTCTCATAAGCTCTGAAATCAGGGAATGAGAGCATATTGTCGGCATTGAGTATACCCACAGTCTTGACAGAGTCGAAGTCGAGGCCCTTGGTCACCATCTGCGTTCCGACCAAGATATCAGTCTCTTTGTTCTGGAATTGTTCAAGAATATATTGATAGCTGTTCTTAGTGCGTGTAGTATCCAGGTCGAGGCGGGCGCTGTTGGCCTCAGGGAATACTACTTTAAGGTCGTCCTCAATACGTTCCGTACCGAAGCCATGCATCTTAAGGTCGGTGCTTTTGCACGAAGGACATTCTGTTGGGACATGAGTGGTATATCCGCAATAGTGACACTTAAGTATATTCTGGTTCTTATGATAGGTAAGGCTGACGTCGCAGTTGATACACTGAGGTATATAGTTACAATGGTCACATTCTATTCTCAGGGAGAATCCGCGACGATTCTGGAACAAGATAACCTGATTCTTTTCCTCCAATGTCTTGTTCATGGTATCAATCAAGACCTTGCCGAAGTTAGCCTGCATAGTCTTACGACGTGTCTCTATCCTCATGTCATCGACTATAATCTCAGGCATCTCCACTCCGCCATAACGTTCTGTGATTGTCACGAGATGATATTTGTTTTGTCGTGCATTGTAATATGACTCAAACGAAGGTGTTGCAGAACCTAGAAGGAGGCGAGCGTTGAACATCTTAGACATGACGACAGCGAGGTCGCGAGCCGAATAACGCGGCGCAGGATCTATCTGCTTGAAAGAACTGTCGTGCTCCTCGTCGACGATAATCAAGCCAAGATTACTGAACGGCAGAAATATAGACGAACGTGAGCCTATGATGATTTGATACTTTGAACTCTGAACATTGAGTTTCATCTCCCGAACTCCTGAGCCCCTGAAATTCATCACCTGCTGCCATATCTCAACACGTTCATTATTGTCGTAGCGTGAATGATAAACACCAACCTTATCACCGAAGTATTTCTTTAATCTATTGATAATCTGTTCTGTCAAAGCTATCTCAGGAAGGAGATAAAGGACCTGCTTACCTTCATCGATAGCTTCCTGTATAAGCTTTATATAAATCTCGGTCTTGCCGCTGGCAGTGACACCATGTAGCAAAACTGTCTTATCTTCCTCGAAGCCTTTATGTATGTCGTCATAAGCCTGCTGCTGTTTTTCAGTAAGGGCAATACTGCCAACATCGGTAAGAGCCTTGAACTCTTTCAGTCGGCTCACTCTTTTCTGGTATGTCTCGAAGATACCTTTGTCTATCATCACCGACATTATACTACTTGAGGCATTGGCTTTTTTAATAAGTTCTGAAGCTAGCACGTCATTGTCGGCAGAGCCTCCGAGCACGAAGAAAGCCATCAGAATCTCGAGTTGTTTGTATGCTCTTTTTGAAAGGCTGTCCATGAGCTCATGCATTGCTGTTTCATCACGATACGTGTTAGAAAGGCGCACATAACGTTCATATTTCGCCTTATATTTCTGCTGGAGCTCTTCCTGCATCACGATGATTTTCTTTTCTATCATCGTTTTTATCAGCGGCATGACTTTCTTATATCCTATAATCTTGCTCACCTCTGTTATTGTCAGCTGAGGCTGTATCTGCAGAGCTTCCACTATAAGGAATTCATTATCATTGAGAGTCTCGCTGTCAGGTTCAAAGTCTTCTGCAAGAGATATCTTCGACTCGCTCGACAGTTTAAGTGCCGAAGGCAGCGCAGCCTGCATCACTTCACCCATATAGCAAAGATAATACGATGAAATCCATTTCCACAGTTTAAGCTGATTCTCATTAACTACAGGATCATCGTCGAGAATATCTATTACATATTTGATACTGGTACAATCAGGGACATCAGCAGAAAGAGATATTATAAGCCCCGACATTATCTTTGTCTTGCCAAACTGCACAACGGCACGCTGCCCCACATGCGCCTTATGATTCAGTTCATAAGGTATACGATAGGTGTATGCTCCTGGTATTGGCAAAGGCAGCAATATCTCTGCAAACAATGTAATTCTCTCTTCCGCCATGATATTATATTAATGAGAAAAGACTGTCTTCACACCGATCAGCTGGTCGTAGTTCTGTGTCGGGTCGAAGAGATATAAATATATGGTATATTCATTCAATGTCTCCCAAAAGTTACCTGCTATAGGTGTGACATCGGCTTTCTCCTCTCCTCTTTCCTTGACAGCATAGATATAATCGTAATATCCTTGCTTGAGCAAAAGGTTGAGTGCATAACCTCTACGTTCAAAATCGTAGGTCATCTTGTTTTTCTCATCGAGATGCCAGTCGGTTATAGCGCCCATGATATAGACGTCTTGGGTTGTCATTACAGGCTCCCATTCCAGGAAAAACTCAACCAAAACATAATCGGCCTCTATGGCAGCCACTCTGTCATCACGTTCAAGATATATCACCTTCTCTCCGAACAAATCATTGTCACTGATGAAAGCCTGAGTGTTACGTTTATGGTTAGGATATAATTCTACAACATAACAGTCCTTTGACATCTCGACAGTGCGTGTCTGTTCAGGACGGTTGTTGAGGTTACTTGTGTTGAATCTGCGGTATTGATTGCCTGAGACGAATACTGTCTGCGGATTGTTTTCATAAGAGAGATAATCGGGATATACATAAGTAGGCTTCAGACCCATCACTGCATTATCCCAGCGTCCGTTTTGCTGAATAGTCACATTAGAATATTGCGACGCCAAGGTGTTAAACAAATCAGGATATGATATAGTCATCTCCAGCTGCTGATTATGAGTTCCAAGATTAAGGTCGAAAGGATAGCGTGGGATATTGACATTGAAGCTGGCCTTATCGTCGACGATCATGAAACGACGTGTGAAATAAATATTTTCAGGTGTAAGCTCATCTTCGAAAACTATCAGAAGATAATTGCCTGATATTTTAGGCATCATGTCTTCTGTCGGGAAAACAAGATCGAAATGGACATAATCCACCATAGTATTGAGAGAGAATGAATAGTTTTCGATGTCGTCAGACTCGAATCCTTCCAGATATTCTATCTGCTGTATGTCTGATTTTTGAGTCCAGTCGTTATTGCAATGAATAAAGGTATAATACATATAAGGAGCATCGTTGGCAAAGACATCGAACTGCAGATGCAGCCCACCCATCATGTCGCCCAGATGAATCACAGGCTTTGCCAAAGAGTCGATTGTTGGATGAAGCATCACAGTCTGCACCTTATCTTTGTAATTCTTGTCGGTAAACGACTGTATGTCCTGAGCTTTGGATGCATTTATAAAGACTAAAGACAAAAGGCTAATAACGAATGTTTTAAATACGTTGACTTTATTTTTCATTGTTGTTTTGTTTTCGATTTTTGTATTATTATAAACAAAGAAATAAAAGAAATGATTATTCAATTACTTCTTCTTCCAGTTCCTCATACAATGCAACAGGACCCCAATGCCACATTTTGCTACTTTCATCTTGTAATTTTATATAAAGTTTAGAAGCATAGATTTGCCTTATTGCATCTATAATGGTAACACCTTTATATTCAACTAGCATATTTGCCAAAGCACTAACTTTCGATGGCAATATAAGATACAGATTATCCTGATTAACTTCACCTATCATAACACTATCTCCTTAGCTTCAACAAAACCGATGGTTCTTAATGATTTATCCGTATGAAAAAGATATTGATCGACCAATTTATATGTCTTCAATTCAGAAATAAGGATTTGCTTATCAATCAAACCACCTTCATATAATGCAAACGCAGCATAAACACGATCATTTGCCACAGGTCCATAAACTATGTCATAATCATGTTTAAAATCTTTTTGTGTACGATTTTGCATCACAAAATCCACCCAACTTTCATTTGGCATACTAAATTCAAGACATTTGATATTTTCAACAGAATTCACATCAAACTCATAAACATTCACATATCCCTTAGATAATCTTTTTTCCAACAATCTTCGCTTCACCCAAAACACTGCCTGTTCATACGAAGTGGTTGCATAAAAACCAATTCCGTAATCTAAAGTCCTATTGGGTTCTCTTATTTCTGGAGTTTTAACAATCTCTATGCTACCGTGATATATCTTCATACTCTCTTTTTCTTATATCTATAAATTCGTCTATATCTTCTATGAGCCATTGATAACTTTGAGTATGTAAGACATCAAAATTTTCACTAAGATAATCAAGGACACCATAGTCAGAAAAATCCTTCATGACGGCAACACCATCTATACCTTTAGCATTTTTGTATTGCTCTATACAAAACGAAAGAAAATATGATATATCTTGGTTTCTGTTTTTCATACTACAAAATTAAGACTTTTTCAATTCATAATGCTTAAGGGGACTTCTATAAATTCCCCGTTTAAATAATTTTTGACAGTAACAATTAAAACTTTTGCATGCTTTATGTTTTTTCTTGGAATCTTTTTGCCTTTCTTTCAATCACATAGCTCGCTATGTTCTTTCAAGAAAAACA
>JAFZDU010000060.1 GCA_017561025.1 Bacteroidales bacterium
ATGTCGCGGTTGAAGAGGTACATAACGATACCGAGAGCGAACATGTTCTTTGACTTAAGCATTGACTTTCTATCCATTCCAAAGTCTTTCAAAGCTTCCATTGTGAGTGATGAGATAGGAGCCTTTATGACTTTATATTGGCTGAGAGTATCATCTGTTGTTGGGTCTGATGTGTAACCAGCTTTCTCGAGAGATTTGTCAGTCAATGAATCGACGTCGAAAATGATTGTTGTACCTGGTTTTAACCAACGCATGTTAGCTTTGATAGAAGCTGGGTTCATAGCGACTAAAACATCGCAGAGGTCACCTGTTGTATGTACAGGTTTATGACCGAAGTGTACTTGGAATCCAGATACGCCTGACACAGTACCTTGTGGAGGACGAATTTCTGCCGGATAGTCCGGGAATGTAGCGAAATCGTTACCGGCGAATGCTGTTGAGTCTGAGAACAAATTACCAGTCAACTGCATACCGTCTCCAGAGTCACCCGCAAAGCGGATAACTACTTGTTCGAGTTCTACAACTTTTGATATTTTTGACATAGCAAATTATATTAAACGTATATTAATTTTGATTGTGCAAATTTTCTGCAAATGTAGTTATTTATTTATTTAATACGACAAAAATATAGCAAAAAGATTTTTATTATTTTTTCATTTTTTTTGAGCTACATACCAATTATCTTTATATCTTTGCAGCAAATTCAAAATTAAATTAAAATAATTATGGCTTACAAAATTTTAGACAATTGTGTAGCATGCGGTACTTGCATCGACGAGTGCCCAGTTGGTGCTATTTCTGAAGGCGACATCTATGTAATTGATGCTGATGCATGTGTTGGCTGCGGCTCATGTGCTGGTGCATGTCCAAACGATGCTATCGTCGAAGATTAAGAATTAAAATTTTATTCGTTAAAAGGGAAAAAAGCTCGACAGAATCTGCCGAGCTTTTTTTAATGCATAATTTGGTTTTATGACAATTATGCATTATAAATTACATTTGAGAGTCTATATTCTCTTTAATCTGATTCATCACCTTATCTAAGGCCATCAGGTCTTCTTCCTTTATATTATTCAAGACGTTTCTCATCATACCAATAGCGACTTCTGTGGTTCTTGCCTTAAGTTTCATTCCTTCTTCAGAAACTACTATATTGTTGACTCGACGGTCTTCCTTGTTGACTTGTCTGTAAACAAGTCCTTTCTTCTCCAAAGAATCGATGAACTTAGTAACCGAGTTCTTGTCCTTTTGGATTATGTCGGCAATGGCTTGCTGCGACAAGACTTCCGCATCCCATAGAATATCCATCACAAGATATTGTTCAGGAGTGAGATTGATATCATTACGATTGAGTTCTTTGGCAAAATATTTTATCAAAGAACAATTGACGATGTTAATGTAAACTGCAATTTTTTTTATTAAAAGCATAACTTATTGTTTTTTAAGCGGGCTATCGGGTTCGTTAGCCATCATTCTATATTCAACTTTATCTGTCACTCTCGGCATGTTTCTGCTTGCAAAAAGAGTCGCTTTTCCAAGCGGTGTCAGCACCATCTGCGCTCTTCTTCGCGCAATGCCTCTAGCCAAAATCCGTGCCACTCTTTCCGCTGACATCATTTTGTCTTCATTACGAGGAGTTTCTCCTTGCTGACTGCCATCAGCTGTAAGCGCAACATTACGGATATTGGATGTGGTGAATCCAGGAGCAAACAACATGACATGCAAGTCGTCATACAAATGTTCTATCCTCAAGGTCTCAAGAAAGCCCCTAACAGCGAACTTGGAAGCAGAATATGCAGTGCGCGCCGGCAAACCCACAAAACCTGCAGTGGAAATGACACCCACCACACTGCCCTTGCTTTCCAGTAAATAAGGCAAGGCATATTTTGTACAATATACCGTTCCCCAGAAATTAGTGTCCATCAGCGACTTCATCACCTTCAGATCCATATCCTTGAAGACTGCCCTCATAGAAATGCCTGCATTGTTGACCAGCACATCTATCTTACCAAATTTCTCAATAGTCTTCTCGACAAGATTCTTGCAATCCTCTTCTTTTGTAACATCAGTCTTTATACACAGAAACTGCTGGCAGGTTGATGTTGACTGCTGAACTAATCCTTCTGTTATTTTTTCGAGCTTTTCAATAGAACGCGCAGCAAGAACCACATTGGCTCCTAATGCCGCAAAATGATTGACAGAAGCCAACCCGATTCCCGAGCTGGCTCCTGTCACTATAACAACTTTGCCTTTATAGAAATTAGTCATATTAATAATGTGTTTACCAGATAGCCATATTCGGCATCTCGTCAGAGTCGTACTTACCTTCAGCAAGCTTTCTCTTGACATCGGCAAACGCATTTAATGTGTAGTTGACATCTTCCAGTGTATGTGCAGCTGTCGGGATAATTCTGAAGATAATCATACCTCTTGGAATAACCGGATATGTAACAATAGAACAGAAAATCTTGTAATTTGTTCTAAGGTCCTTAGCAATTTGTGCTGCTTGCTCTTCATTACCTGGCAAGAAGATCGGTGTCACACATGCTTCGGCTGGTCCGATTTCGAAACCTAAGTTACGGAAGCCGTCCTGCAAAGCGCGTGTCACTGTCCACAATTTCTTACGTAACTCATCGCCTTCTGCACTTCTGATGATTTCGAGACGTTTCAAGCAGCCTTCAACGATTGGCATTGGCAATGACTTAGCATACATTTGTGAACGCATGTTATAACGTAAATAATCAATAACATATTTAGGACCTGCAACGAAACCGCCTATTGTAGCCATCGACTTAGCATAAGCACCTATATAAAGATCGATTTCGTCCATGACGCCGAAATGTTCTGAAGTACCGCGACCTGTTGGTCCCATAACGCCGAAACCATGAGCGTCGTCGATGAGAATACGGAATTTATATTTCTTCTTTAATTCAACAATCTGATCCAAGATACCGAGAGCGCCTGTCATGCCGAACACACCTTCTGTGATGAGCAAGATACCGCCGCCAGTCTTCTCGACTATTTCTGTAGCCCTCTTGAGAGCGTTTTCGCAACTTACAATATCATTATGTTTGAAATGGAATGATTGTCCGAGGTGGAGACGTTTGCCGTCGATGAGGCATGCATGTGACTCAGAGTCGAATACGATAACGTCGTGACGTGTTGTCAATGCATCTATTGTTGAAACTATGCCTTGGTAGCCGAAATTGAATTCGTAGGCTGCTTCTTTTCTTTCGAAGTCTGCGAGTTCTTGTTCGAGACGTTCGTGAAGACGAGTATTGCCGCTCATCATACGAGCGCCCATTGGATACGCCATGCCCCAACGTGCTGCAGCTTCAGCATCAACCTTTCTGATTTCAGGATGGTTAGCCAAACCGAGATAGTTGTTCAAACTCCAGTTCAAGACGTCAACGCCATTGAAACGCATGTGAGGTCCCAACTCACCTTCTAATCTTGGGAAAACAAAATAACCGTGTGCACGGTCTCTGTATTGACCTATTGGACCGCCTGAGTCCTTCGCTATTCTTTCAAAAATTTCCATTTTGTTCTTAGTTAAATTAGATTTTCATTTTAGCTGTGCAAAAATAGTAAATATATTTACTTTACCAAATCGATTTAATAAAATATTTTATCATTTTTATAAAGTCTCTTGAAAATTATTTTAAATTTGCGCCACATAAAAAAAGACAACACACAATATGATCAAATACTGTTGTCATCTGACTGTTGACTGTTGTCCTTAATAAATATATTATGATAAACTTCAAAGACAAATATGCTCTCGTAACAGGCGCCAGTTCCGGTATTGGCGCTGCTATTGCCAAACAGCTTTCCAAAGAAGGCTGCAACTTATTCATTACTGGACTTGACAAGGAACAACTAGAAGAGACAAAGAAATCATGTGAGGCGCATGGCGTCAAAGTATTTGCAAAAGAAAGTAACTTCGGAGAATTTGCTAGCATAGACGATTTTGTTCATTTTGTCAAATCACATAACACTAATATTGACCTTTTTGTTTTAAATGCGGGCATCTCTCAACGCGCCAAAGCCTTTGAAACAGATTTCGAGACCGACCAGAAGATAATGCAGATAAACTACTGGAGTGCGGTATATCTCATCAAGCAATTTAAAGATGAGATTGTCAACTCTAAACATACCAGCATCTCTGTCACCACATCGCTTGCCGGATTATTCGGATTCCCATTAAGGACATCTTATTGTTCATCAAAACATGCTCTTTTCGGTTTCTTCGAATCTATGGATCTGGAATACGACAATATCAGTGTCACTTTCCTCATCCCAGGAAGAATCAACACCAACATCAGCAAAAGCGCTCTTCTTGGCGATGGACAACGTTACGACAAGATGGATCCAGGTCAGGCCAAAGGCCTCGACGTCGACAAGGCTGCCAAGATTGCTGTAAAAGCTATCAAGAAAAAGAAACACAGAAAACTCATTGGAAAATACGAGCTGCTCATGGCACATATTAATAGGTATCTTCCAAGTCTTTATTACATACTATCAAAACATATTTCACCAACTTAATTTAATCAGACATGAAAGAAAAAGTTATATGCGGAATTCAACAAGTCGGCATCGGCGTTGAAGAATTATTAGAACCATGGAAATGGTATAACAAAGTTATGGGCTTCGAGATGAAGATCTTCGACGACGAAGGCGTTGCGGAACGTATGCTTCCTTACACTGGCGGCAAACCACAACCAAGACGCGCAGTCCTGGCGTTCAACCCTCGCGGAGGCGGCGGCTTCGAAGTGTGGCAGCCTAAAGGCAGAAAAGTGAAATACCCAGAACGTCCACTCATGCTCGGCGACTACGGCATCAACATCTGCAAGTTAAAAGCGAAAGACGTTGAGAAATCATACGCTCATCTCAAGTCAAACGGAGCGACTATGCTCAGCGAAGTATGTACCTCTCCTTTCGGATTCAAACACTTCTATTTCAAAGACCCATGGAACAACATCTTCGAAGTGGAGCAAAACGACTATGCTTTCATCGATGATAATAAAATAACAAACGGAGGTGTCAACGGAGTATGCATCGGCGTGAAAGACATGGAGAAATCCATAGAATTTTACGGCAAGTTATTGGATTACGACACAATAGTAGGTGATGTAACAGGCACTTTCGACGAGTTAGGAAACATCAATGGCGGCAATGATGAATTCCGCCGCGTGATGCTTAAACGCTCCAAACCGATTCAAGGTCCTCTCTCCGACATGATGGGCGACTCTCATATTGAATTGATTCAATGTACGGACGCGATTAATCGCGTCCGTACAGGAACATTAGAGAACAGATTCTGGGGCGACCCTGGTTACATCCACTTATGCTTCGACGTACGTAACATGGAATGTATCAAGGATGCTGCCGAGGCATTAGGACATCCTTTCGTATGCGACGGCGGCCGCGACTTCGACATGGGAGATGCAAACGGACACTTCACCTACGTGGAAGATCCTAACGGCACTTTGATAGAATTCGTCGAGACATTCAAGGTTCCTGTCATGAAAAAATTCGGCATTTATCTCAACCTAGGAAACAGAGACGACTATAAACCATTACCTAAATTCATGACAAAAGCGATGAGATTCAGCAAGATTAGTCCGGATAAGATTAAATAACATTAAGGCTTTTGAACTAAAATATAAACGGTGCCTTCGACAAGCTCAGACACCGTTTTATCTCCGCAAATAACTCATATCCACAAGTATTTTTTAAAACACCACTTCATTACTCCATCACCACATCACCACAATAAAATCCCATCTCTAGCGTTTCATCAAAAAACTTGTGGACTTGTTGTCATGTTATCTAAAAAAATGAAACGTCTTATCATAATCGGATTTATCTTTTTATGTTGTCTTTCCTCGAAGGCACAGAACAAATATTTCCCGATAAAAGGAAGTATCATTTCTGCCGACAGTCTCACTCCTATTCCCAATGCTCATATTTTAAGTATGTTATCTTATTATGGCACTATATCCGACATCAATGGAAATTTCTCCATGTTGACAAGAGAGACCGATAGTCTGAGAATCAGCAGCATTGGTTTTTTAACACAATATATTTATTTAAAACACGACAGCATTGACGCCAATAATTTCAACATCGTCATGCAAAGAGACACCGTGATATTGGAAGAAATTGAGGTGTTTCCTTATCTTAATTATCAAACTGTAAAGGAAATCATCAGTAAGATTCCTGTAGAGAAACCTATGACAATAAAAGGTGTCAATGAAAACATCGAAAGTGTTTTATATCTGAAGCCAAAGAAGACTCCTGACGACAAAGGAATCTTAAGTCCTGTTCAGACTTTATACAATCGTTTCAACAAAAAGGAACGACTCAAAAGAAAATTAGAGAAAAACAGAAAGAAATATTCAAAGCAAGAATAAGTATTCTCCACGTATAACACGTATTTTATTGCTATTAAAATTCTGAAGTTTTGAGATTTTGAGATTTTGAGATTCTTTAATAAAAAAAAGCCCAAAGATCTTTCAACCTTTGGACTTTTTCCTTTATACTTCAAATCTGATTATAATCCTAATTTTGTTTTAACATCAGATGTGATGTCGATTGCATTATCGCCGATATATACAACTGCGCCAGCTGCTTTGTCGATGATATATGTAAAACCTTTTTCTTTACCAACTGCGTTAACAGCATTTTGAACTTTCTCGATAAGAGGAGTGATAAGTTCTATTTGTTTGTTTTGCAATGCCAAGTCAGCGCTTCCTTGGAATTCTTGAATTCTTGTTTCGAGGTCAATTATTTCCTTTTCTTTTGATTGACGGATCAAGTTTGACATTGTAGCCTGGTTTGCTTGATAGTCTTGAAGTTTGTTTTGGTACTCTGATGCCATTGCTTGCAATTCAGTTTGTAATTCAGCAGCGTAAGCTTGAAGATCTTGTTCAACTTTAGCTCTTTCTGGCATGATTTCCATGATAGCACCTGAATCAACGTGACCGATTTTTAAAGATTGAGCATTAACCCCATAGCCGATACCCATTGTTAATACAACAGCGAAAAATAATTTAACTAATTTTTTCATTTCTATAATTTTTTATTGTTCTAATTTTCTTGCGCAAAGATACACAATTTCACTTTACCTTACAAATAATATTATTTGCCGTCTCTTTTTCTGTCTTCGCGGCGTACTGTCTGCATTACATTGCCGATTTCATCGAGCACATCATCGCTGATATCATTTTTATCGCTGCAATAAAGCATTGTTGTTCCTGATGCCTTATCGAAGACGAAAGCGTAATTTTTAGTAAGAGCCAGTTGATTTATTGCGTTGTAAACTTTTTCTTGTATTGGTTGAATTAGTTCAGCTCTTTTTGTATACAGCTCGCCTTCTGGTCCGTAGTATTGCATTCTTAAAGCTTCAGCTTCTTGACGTTTTGCTGTGATAGCTTCTTTTTTCTTTCTCTTTTGGTCTTCTGAGAGAAGCACTGATTCAGCCTGATATTCTCTATCCAATTCTTGTGCTTCTTGGAACAAAGCTGTAATTTCCTTTTCCCATTGCTTTGAAAGTTGGTTTATTTCTTCTTGAGCATCTGAATATTCTGGAATATTTGCTAAGATATAGTCAGAATCAACATAAGCGATTTTCTGATTCTGTTGTGCATTAACGGCCGTCATTCCCAAGAGGAACATCACAGCGAATAATAAAATAGATTTTCTTGTTTTCATATTCTTAATATTTTAGTGGTTATACATTATATATTCTTAATTGTTCATTATGAATTATGCATTAATCTATAGATCCTCCGATTGAGAAGTGGAATTGGCTCTTGTTGCCACCGCTAATGCCAGGAATGTCATCGAAGCCATAACCCCAATCAATACCGAGCATACCGAACATTGGCAGATATATGCGGAGGCCGAGACCTGCTGAACGATACACATCAAATGGGTTGAAGTTTTGCACTCCGAGCCAGTCGTTACCTGCCTCAACGAAACCGAGAGCATAGATTGTTGCTGTTGGATTTAATGACAAAGGATAACGCAACTCCATTGTATATTTGGTAAATATATTACCACCCAAATCCTGGTCTATATAATAATAAGGTGTAAGTTGGTTGTTACCATAACCACGCATACCTATAATCTCTCTACCGTCGAAATTGTAGTTAGAAAGGCCGTCGCCACCGAGGTAGAATCTTTGGAATGGAGTGATGCCGATATCTTGGTTATAGCAGCCGAGGAATCCGAAACGTACTCTTGTCATAAGAACGAGCTTGTCATATACCTCTGTATACCAGGCGAGTTTAAATTTCCATTTATGGAACTCAACCCAACGATACATCATATCTTCTCGTATAGCTCTGTTCTCTTCACCTGGATACAAAGCTTCATAGTCTTTATCAGAGAATGCTGAGTATGGAGGTGTCAATTCGAGTGAGAGTACCAATTCTGAACCATAGCGTGGATATATAGGCTGGCTGACAGAGTTACGGCCAACACTGATGTTGTATCCAATAACGTTAAAATATCCGTTACCTGTACCAAAGTTAAACACTGAAGCATAATTGTTCAGCTTATAACGCATGAGGTTGATTCCATGATAGATTGTAAAATAATCATCAGGCCATGACAATCGTTTTCCAAGACCGAATGAGATACCTGTTGTCTTGAATGTTCCGTAGTACTCACTTGTTCTTTCGTAAGGTGTTGTATATGTAGAGTGGTAAATGGATGTAGTGAAAGAATTAGGTTTCTTTCCGCCAAGCCATGGCTCTGTGAATGAAAGGCCGTAATAAAGGTATTGCTTGCCATAAGTCTGTACTCTTAAAGAAAGCTTCTGTCCATCACCGCCAGGTATTGGTGTCCAAGCATCTTTCTTGAACATGTTTTTAAATGAGAAGTTGTTGAGAGTAAGACCTAAGGTAAGGATAAGACTATTATATCCCCATCCTGCAGACAATTCAATCTGGTCGGAACTTGTTTCTTCCACGACGTATTCAATATCTACGGTTCCATCTGATGGGTCCGGCTTGATGTCAGGGTTCAATGTCTCAGCATTGAAATATCCTAATGCAGCGAGTTCTCTTGTTGTTCTGATGACATCGCTTCTGCTGAAGAGCTGACCTGGCTTGGTGTACATTTCACGGACCACGACATGATCATTGGTTTTAGTATTGCCTTTAACAGAGACTTTTCCGATAGTAGCCTGATCGCCTTCAAACATTCTAATTTCCAAATCGATGGAGTCATTTTCCACTCTTACCTCAACAGGGTCAACCTGGAAGAAAAGGTAGCCATCATCCATATAGATAGAGCTGACGTCATAGCCACCTTCGTTATAAGTGAGGTTTGTCTGAAGCAACTCCTTATTATATACGTCACCTTTATTGATACCGAGCACTCTGTTAAGAGTTGTTGTGTCATATTTTGTATTACCTACCCAGGTGATGTTTCTGAAATAATACTTGTCACCTTCTTCAAGATTAATTACTATACCGATATTCTTATCGTCAATCTTATAGATAGAATCGCTGATGATATGAGCGTCGCGATATCCGTTTTGGTTATATTTTGCGACTATATTCACCTTGTCATCTTCAAAGTTCTTTTCCAGGTATTTAGAAGCCTTGAATATACGAAGACGATAGTTATCGCAGAAATAATCTGTTATACGAGCCATCGCTTCTTTAGGTTTCAATGTAATGAAGTCCCATGCTGCTCCGTATACCGTAGGAGCGAGAGGATCGAGAGGGTCGAAGTTACCTTTGACCTTGGTTTCTTTCATCGCTTTGCGAAGCTGGTTGTCTGTAAGTTCTTCGTTGCCGTTAATGACAATCTCAGAAATTCTTACTTTTGGTCCTTTGTTGATATCCAATATCAGGTTTACGTAGTTGTCACGAGTAGTGTCATTTTCCGCTATTACTTCCACCATGGCATTATGGAATCCTTTATCGTAGAAATAATCTTCAATGATACGTGTTGTCTTGGTATATGTGTGTTCCGTAGCCACATCGCCTCTTGTGAGGTTTATTTTCTTTCTAAGTTCTTCAGCTTCAGATTTCTTTACACCGTTAAAAGAGAATTTAGAGATACGAGGACGTTCTTTAAGATCGATATTGAGGAATATTTTTCTGCCTATTTTGTTTACACATGTTATGCTGACGTCATCGAACAGACCCTGTTCCCATAGTTTTCTGATAGCGTTTGTTATCTTATCGCCAGGGACGTCTATTGTCTCACCCACTTGCAGTCCTGATATCATGACGAGCACCTGAGGGTCGAGGTATTTCACGCCGGTAACGGTGATACCGCCGATTTCATATTCACGAGGCAGCGAGTAATCAATTTCGGACATATCATTACCCACTTGGATTTGAGCGTTAACTGAAATATTGATTGCTGACAACAAACACAAAATAAGTAATAATCTGTTAATATATCTTTTATACATCTTTATTTGTTTTCTGTTAATTGTTCACTTGTTTTACCGAATCTACGTTCACGATTTTGATAATCAGCGATAGCCAAATACAAGTCTTCCTTGCCAAAATCAGGCCAAAATTTCTCAGTAAAATAAAATTCTGAATAAGCCAGCTGCCACAACAGGAAATTGCTTAGTCGCTCTTCCCCACTTGTTCTGATAAGCAATTCAGGGTCAGGCATACCACTAGTATTCAAACAATTAGAAAAAACATTCTCGTCAATTTGTTCAATATCGAGTTCGCCCGACTTAACTTTTTCCGCTATCATCTTGGCTGCCTGAGTGATTTCCCATCTTCCGGAATAGCTCAAGCATAGTGTAAGTGTCATTCTATCGTTGTATTTTGTCGCATCGATAGTTTTCATCAAGGCATCGTAATTGTATTTCGGAAGTCGCGACAGATCGCCTATTGCATTGAGACGGATATTGTTATCTGTCAATGTTTTCAGTTCATCAGACATTGTCTTTGACAGCAATCTCATAAGAGCATCGACTTCTATCTGAGAGCGGTTCCAGTTTTCTGTGGAGAAAGCATAAAGTGTAAGGTATTTCACGCCGAGTTCCGCACATGCTTCTGATATAGCACGAACGGCACCAACTCCATTTTGGTGCCCGAAAATACGCATCTTACCTTGTTCCTTAGCCCAGCGTCCGTTGCCATCCATGATGACAGCAATATGCTGAGGCAGTCTCTTTATATCTATTTTGTTTTTTAAACTTTCCATAACTTATTAAAAACGAGCTTTAATACCTGAGTGACAAGCATCTTTTCTTGGAAGATTGAATCTATATACAAAAGAGAGTTCCAATGTTCCAATCCAATCGTTGTTATATCCGAAGCCTTTTGCATCGCCATTGCCTCTTTGCATTTGTGGCTCGAACTTGCCTGTAGGGTCAGTGTAGTCATAGCCATTAACAACAGCGTGATTTTCTAGTTCTGGATATTTGCCGTGAATGTCATCGATATAATCTGTAAAAGTCTTGTGTATTCTCCACTCTAATGTCATTCCTATTCTTTCGCACAAGCTGTATTTAACGCCCAAGCCAAAAGGGATAGAGAAGCTATTTTTGCTATAATAATCTGGTACAGGATTGCCTGATTCATCTTCAACGAAGTTACCTTCTGTGTTCAAAGGCTGCAATGCAGTTCCGTCAGGAGCAAATGAGTTATAGTTGAATACAGAAATACCGCCGAAGATATATGGAGTTATATAAGCGCGGTTGCTGCCTGTCCAATATTCGAAGAAGTTGAATTCCGCCAATAACGCAAAGTCGTTGACTTTACTGTTGAATGCCAAAGCTCTCTCTGGTCTGAAGTCAACCACTTCGTCAGAAGCCTGTAAGTTCAAATTAGAGTATTGGAATCTGAAAGCCCAACGCAAGTTATCATAATATCTCACTACGCCTCCAAATCCAAATGCTGACTGTGAAAAATGTTTCTTAGGATTTATATCTCCGACATAATACGAATAATCGCCTGAAAGGCCAACTTCAATTATCTGAGCATCTGTATTTTTAGGCATCAAAAATGATACGAGCAATAGGAAAAACAGCGTTACGACTTTATTTCTTTTCATCAATTTATTTTATTTCTTCTCGATTTTTAAGCCCTGTCAAACAATTTTCCAGGAAACTACAAAATTACGATTAATTTGTTAATTTATTATACCTATTTTAAAATTAATTTCTAATATCATTACCCCACAAAAGCTTCTTTCTTATTGTCTCGAAGAAGTTTTTGCCTGGCATTTTTATCATGTTAAAAGTAAAGTCGGTTTTCTTTATTTCAATCTCTTTCGATTTGTCGGCAAGCACTATTCTTGAATCCAAACCCAAAGCATAGTCATCGCATCTTCCATCAACCTTTATTCTGACATTACTTTTGTCTGGTATAACGACAGGACGTACACTTAAATTGTGTGCAGCGATAGGAGTTATTAAAAAACTATCGGAATTAGGCGTCATAATAGGTCCGCCAACACTCATGGAGTATGCCGTTGAGCCAGTAGGTGTAGCAAGTATTACACCATCAGCCCAATATGTATTTAGCAGCATATCATCGATATATACATTCACAACTATAAGAGAGCCATTGTTTTTACGGCAGATGCTAACCTCATTAAGAGCATAGTTGATGCCATTGAAAATATTATCAGCATCCTTTATCTGTATCAAAGAACGCTTCTCTATCTCATATTCTCCTTTGATGATCTTTCTCACCGCATCAGCAGTCTCCTGCGGTGAAACACTCGACAGGAAACCAAGATTGCCAGTGTTGAACCCAAGCACAGGTATTCCGCTATCACGAATAAGCGGTACTGAATCCAAGATTGTTCCGTCACCTCCAAAAGAGAACATCACATCAACATTGCCTCTTATATCGTCTGATGTATTAAACAAAGTATATTCGTAAGAACCATCAAAACAATGATTTATATATTTCAAAAACGGTTCGTAAACCATCAATTCCACATTAGAATCCTTAAGCACATGCAACAACTCACGCATCAGTTCATTATAATCGGAACCGAAAACTTTTCCAAATAATGCAATCTTCATGACTTCATTTTTTAATTCATTAAATAGGAGCTACAAAATGTACAAACAATCCGCTTTCTCCCATGTCGTTTATTCCATATTCAAGGCGCAAGACCTTGTCGTAATAAGTAACAAAATCCAATCCCAGACCAGTTCCATAGATAAACTTGTCATCCAAAAAAGAACTTTTGTTTTCAGGCATATTCCATGAATAGGCACAGTCGAAAAACACATTGGCATATAATGCAAAATGTATCTTTCCAAAACGCTCGTTTTTTACAAATGGGATATATCTGGTCAATGGATTCAATATAGCATATTTCAAGTTATTCTTAAGCAATGCAAAATTCATGGCATCAACAACATACAGCTCATAAGTCCTGACATAATCGTTTTTATACCCTAAGCCCTGATTCAAGAAATACGGAGCATCGGCATCGTCAGACAGCTTCATGGTTACATTAGAAGCCCAATACCATCTGCCCCTAATAGGCCTATACCAGTCTGCGGTAATCTTTCCATACAAGACATCTGGACTTGTCTCGAAAAATCCCAATCCGTTTTTCTCTACCAGCAACTCAAAATAATGTCCGTACAAAGGATAATTCTGCTCATCACGATAATCGTTTTTAAATGTAGCTGTCAATGTAAAATATTGAAAACGCGAGCCATTTGCATTAGAAAAATCCTCATTCAAGACGGCAAGAGTATCTTGATAACTAATGTCGTCATATGCCAACTTGACGAACAGCCTGTTTCTATGTCCCAAACGGTAATATGGCTCAAGGGAAAAATTAAGCTTATGTTTAGCGAAATCATTCTCGCTTTTGTAATAAGATATTTTATTCGCTTCCGTGATATAAGCGACCTCCTTATCACGCATGTATGCAGCGCCGTATTTCAAGCCGACATTGTATTTATCGACAACATACGGGATATCATATGTAAAGCCATAATTCTGATTATATCCGGAAATGAATGTAAATGTAAGATTATGTTTAAGTCCCCAAAGATTCTTATACTCCATATCGACTCCATAGCTGAAGCGTCTGATGTCATCAGCCTCATACCATGCATTGATATTTCTATCGGCATATGCGACATAAGGATAAGCCCATATATACCAGCGTTCAGTGAGTTTTATATTCAAGACCAAGGAATTGTCAGAATTTTTATCTTCAACGCATTCAAAGTCAACGAAATTAAACAAGGATGTATTTTGAATATTCTCTCTGCTGACACGCATTTGTTCGTCCCAACGTGCAATATCTATTGTGTCGCCAACACCGAATGTAAGCTCTTTCATTATTATCGACGGCTTTGTCACCTTGTTGCCTTCCAAGACAATATCACTTACAACGACATAGTCCTGTGCATCAAGCACGAACGACAGCAACAACAAAAAAAATGACAAAAGTCGTTTCATATAAAAAGAATTAATCTTCCATCATGTTACAATAGTCAGTGTAACGCCAGTCTGCAATAATATTTTGTTCCACTGCCTCTTTTATTGCGCAATGAGGCTCATGAAGATGAGTACAGTTAGAGAATTTACATTCATGCATGAGATTACGCATCTCAGGAAAACGTTGTGCCAGGGTTTCTTTTTCCATATCATATAGGCCGAACTCCTTGATACCAGGAGAGTCGATGATATATCCTCCGAAAGAAAGAGGGAACATCTGAGAGAATGTTGTGGTATGCTTTCCTTTTTCATGCACATCAGATATCTCACCGACACGCACGTTCAAGTTTGGGTCGAGGCGATTGATGAGAGCTGATTTTCCCACACCAGAATGTCCTGAGAAAAGGTTGACCTTGTCTTTCATAATCTCTTTCAGCTCTTCACATTGGAAGCCTGTCTTTGCAGAAAGCATAAATGAATGATAGCCGATATTTTTAAATACCGATATAAGTTCTTCAGCTATAGCCATCTGCTCTTCGTCATACAAGTCGCACTTGTTGAACACTATTGTCACTGGAATATGATAAGCCTCTGCTGTAACCAGAAATCTGTCGATGAACCCTGTCGATGTTCTTGGCTGAGCTATCGTTGCCACCAATATTGCCTGGTCAATGTTAGACGCAATGATATGCGATGCCTTGGAGAGGTTAACCGATTTTCTAACAATCACGTTATAACGAGGCAGTATTTTGTTAATCACGCAGGTCTCTTTATTATTTTCCTTTTCGTAAATAACCTTATCGCCCACCGCTACTGGGTTAGTAGTTCTCAATCCATCAAGGCGAATCTTGCCTCTAAGACGACACAAGACGACCTCGCCTTCATCGTTTCTTACTTCGTACCAACTTCCCGTTGATTTAATTACAACACCTTCTTGCATTTATGCTTATTTTCCGCAAAGGTACATATTTTTGTCTTATGATTTAACATTTTCACTCACAACTTTTGATATCGTTTTCCAGGCAATGCCGACAGCACTCCATCGAATTCGAGCGACAACAATATAGATGCAATTTTCGTAGGCGACAGCATGGTTTCCGTAATGATTTTATCGAGATACACTATATTTTCATCGCCAAAGGCATCCATCACTTTCTGTTCTTCTTCACTGAAGTCACGGAACATACGCATTTGTTTTGCCGTGACTTTTTTATCTTCATTCCATCTCATTATCATACGAAGATCATCTATGTCTGTCAATATATTAGCTTTGTTTTCCTTTATTATCCTATTGCATCCTTCGCTATATATGTCACCTATTTTGCCAGGGAATGCGAACACTTCCCTATCGTATGCGTTAGCAATTTCAGCGGTGATGAGCGCACCTCCTTTAGCAGCGCTCTCAACAACAATAAGACAATCTATCATCCCAGCCACGATTCTGTTTCTCTTTGGAAAGTTCTCTCTGTCGGGTTCCACTCCGCTGATATGTTCAGTAAGCAGACATCCTCCGCTGTCGACAATTTTTCTCGCAAGATTTTTATTCAATGGCGGATATATGGTCTGAAAGCCATGAGCCAGCACTGCTGCCGTCTCCAGCTTATTCTTCAAGGCAGCGTTATGAGCATAAGTATCAACTCCATACGCCAAACCACTAACGACAAGGACCTTGTCATCAGCCAGCTGCTCCACGATTCTCTCCGTCAGCATCTTGCCATAATCAGTGATGTTACGAGTCCCGACTATACCAACTATCCTACTCACATTCAAGTCTGTGACACCTTTACAATACATTATTATAGGGCTATCATAACAATGCTGAAGCCTTTTAGGATAGTCATGATTAAGATAATACAAAATACGTATTCCGTTTCTTTCCGCAAAATCCAGCTCTCTTTCGGCTCGCGGCAAAACATTCTGCGATACAATAGACTCTACCGTCCGCTCGCCTATGCCGCTGATATGCAAAAGATTCTTTTTCTTCTCCTTAAATACAGCCTCTGCACCACCGCAATATGCAATCAACTTCTTGGCATTAACATCACCAACACCCGGAACCAAAGTCAAGGCAACCTCATATAATAACTGATTATTCATGGCACAAAGATAAAAATTTATTTCATTGTTAATCAAATATTTATGTTAATATTTATTAAGAAATAGAGATTTTAGAGGAACATAGGGATTAGTGGAATCTATGGAACAGACATTCCCTCTAATTACTCTCCCCCTCTTAAAAAAAATTCGTATCTTTGCACCATTAATTTTAAAAAGTATATTTTGGGGAAGAACATATTAATTTGTCCATTAAACTGGGGCTTAGGCCATGCCACCCGTTGCGTTCCTATCATCAAGGGGCTTTTGGATTTAGGGCAGAATCCTATCATAGCAGCCGACAAAGCTCCTCTGTCGTTTCTACAAAAAGCATTTCCAGAACTAGAAATCATCAAGCTGCCAGGCTTCGACCCTATATACAGCAAGGGCAACTCTCAGGTTTTCAAACTGCTCACATCAATTCCTGGCGCATTTGCTGACTTCAAAAACGAACATCGCGAACTCGAGACAATAGTCAACGATTACAATATCGACATTGTGATTTCAGACAACAGATTCGGATGCTGGAGCGAGAACGTGCATTCTGTATTCATGACTCACCAGCTTCATATACAAACTCCTAGCTTTTTCCGATGGACATATCCAATAATAAACAAAATCAACAACAACTACATAAAGCACTACGATGAACTATGGATTCCTGACGAAGAAAACGAGCCTTCATTATCAGGAATATTAGCTCATCCTGCCGACATAAAAATCAAGACCAGCTACATCGGATTGTTAAGCCGTTTCCCATCAGATTACCAAGATGATGAAAAAGACATAGATTATCTGGTGATCTTGTCAGGACCAGAGCCTCAACGTTCCATCTTTGAAAACATCATAGTCAGACAAGCATCTGATATTGATGGAAGAATCGTCATTTTAAGAGCCAAGCCAAACCAGAATGACTTGCCTTATAATATTCCAGACAACGTGACATTCTTCAATCATGCCGACGACGACTTCTTTGTGGAACTTATCGCAAAATCAAAGAATATCATATGCCGCGGCGGCTACTCTTCCTTGATGGACCTGATATGCCTCAACAGAAGCGCCTACCTCGTCCCTACTCCAGGACAGACCGAACAAGAATATCTTGCCGACTATCTAACAAAAAAAGGATTGTTCAACAGCTGCAGGCAGAAGAACTTCAAGCTTAAGAATGTAAACTGCAGACAATCTCTTGATGAAGGCAATTTCCCTAAAACCAACAAACATCTCACGGAATTTTTAGAGAAGTGGTTGGAAAATCTTTAAAAAAAATTATTTTTGCAAAAAATTAAAATATCATGACACTTAATTATGTTGTTTGGGATGTTAATCCATACATTTTCCACATAGGCGAACGTCCTATTGCTTGGTACGGACTTTTATGGGCAATGGTATTCATCATTGGCTATTACATCATGAAAAACATTTTCAAGAGAGAGAAAATTGGCGAAGAGCAGCTTGACAAATTATTGATGTACATGCTCATTTCCAGTATCGTTGGCGCTCGCTTAGGCCACTGCCTCTTCTATGAACCGGAATATTATTTTGCAGACCCAATCAAATTCTTGTATGTATGGGAAGGCGGACTTGCGAGTCACGGCGGAGCCATAGGCATCTTAATTGGACTTTACATATATGCAAAAAAAGTCAACAAGCCATACATCTGGATTTTAGACAGGATTGTGGTTCCGACAGCCATCGGAGGAGCATTGATACGCATGGGAAACCTCATGAACTCAGAGATATACGGACAGCCTACAACTCTTCCATGGGGATTCAAATTCGTAAGAGACTATCCTGTAGGCATGCCTATCGAAAACATTCCTGCATGCCATCCTACTCAGATTTACGAAGCACTTTTCTGCGTGGCAGTCTTCATCTACCTTTTACATGCATACTACAAACAAGACATGGGCAGCAAACGTCCTGGTTTCATGTTCGGAATATTTTTGATTGTCGTTTTCGGTTCAAGAATAATGATTGAATTCATCAAAAACCATCAGGTTGCCTTTGAAGATAACATGATGTTGGATATGGGACAATGGCTCAGCATTCCATTCGTGATTGCAGGAATATGGCTGGTGTTTTTCAAAAGCAGGAAAGCTTGATTTTAAACTAAAGCCGTCGAGCCAAGACTATTAAACAAAAAGCAGTACTCACTATGGCTCATGAAAGTCATAATAAAAAAAATCTCAGGACCTTGAATAATTTAAGTCCTGAGATTTTTTATTTTCAAGCTAATTCTTTGTCTTTAATTAAAAAGGTACATGAATTTACCGAATTCCTCTTCTAATGTGTTTTCCAATCTCATATTAAGTTCAATGCGATTACCTCTTTTCGCGACATTACTCATTTCGTTTATCATCGCGAGGTTTTCACGTATAGTCTCTGCATAATAAGGAATGAATCTAACATCCAATTCACTGAAGTAACGCAAATTATCAAGACAATTAGCCACTATTTTATTAATAATTTCATCACCTTTTGCAGCAGCACCTGCCTTGTAATATACTTCAGGATAAGACAACATATAGAAATCGTATGGAATCTTTTCATCTGGGAAGAATTCAAGACATCTGTCGAGAACTGCAACAGCAGAATCATTCTGTCCTCTGTTAACAAGCGATTGAGCAAGACGCATATAAGCTTGTTTTACAAACAAAAGGTTACGGCGACTTTCTGGGTCAACAGCAACACCTTCTTTATTAAGGTTACCCCATCTGATATCGTCAGCCATGAGCAACTCATATGAACCTTCAATGTAAACGCCACCTGCATCTTTATGATAATCAGCAGCCAATACAGGCATAAAACGATGTGAAAGACCTTCTTGATGTAAATATTTATCTATACCCAATACGTTCTTTATATCGCTCAAGCTTGTAAAGTAAACAGCGCGTGACCAGTCGTTTGTTGCCATGAAGTCGAGAAGCATCAAGTCGTTCTTATATAGATAGCCAACATTATCAGGTATTCTCCATACTATCTCATCAACGATTTGATCTTTCATGCTTTCTGGAACTATTCCATTACGAACAACAGCATCCTTATCAATAGTAAGCTTAAGGTTACGAGCTGGCAAGTAATTCATCTTATCACCAGTAACAGTTGAAACCTTAGTTCTTACATTATCACTCTTTATAAAATCTATTGCATCTTTAAGTTCCACAGGACCTTCAAACACCTCTTGGATAAAGATAGGTTCATTGACGCCATTGTCATATTGTTCAGGAGTTAACGAAAGTGGAAGTCGCTCTGACTCATATTGTTTGCGTCCCATCTGGTGAACGTACCAATAACCTGAAGAAAGCATATAGTTACATACTCTAACATCAGTACGATAGCCTTCTACTTCCTGTACATACCACAATGGGAATGTGTCGTTGTCACCTCTTGTAAAAATAACAGCATTTTCAGGTAGGTTCTTAAGATAGTTCTTGCCCCAGTCTAATGCAGAAGTCTTGTCAGAACGATTGTGTCCTTCCCATCCTGATGCAGCCATAACAGTTGGAACTGAAAGACATAATACGAATGCCACAACTGCAACAGCCATTTTGTTTTTCATAACTTTCTGCAACATTTCCACAATACTGATGAGTCCTATTCCAATCCAGATACAGAATGCGTAGAATGAACCAGCATATGCATAGTCACGTTCACGTGGCTGATATGGTGTCTGGTTAAGATATATAACGATTGCGAGACCTGTCATGAAGAACAACAAGAACACGACCCAAGAATTTTTCATATCCTTTTTGATATGATAGAAAAGACCTATCAAACCTAAAATCAAAGGCAAGAAATAGAATTCAGTATGGCCTGAATTTGTCATTGATCTTGGAAGATTATCCTGATCGCCTAAACGTGCATTGTCGATAAATCCTATACCGCTGACCCAATTGCCGTTTTCCAATTCACCATGACCCTGAATATCATTTTGACGACCAACGAAATTCCACATGAAATAACGCCAGTACATATGATTACATTGATATCCTATAAAGAACTTTATATTCTGCACAAATGTAGGACGCAATACGGTTTCTTTTGTTCCGTCAGATCTCTTCATCGTAACAGGAACCATCTTTGACTTATCAATATATTGATTATAAGTGCTAATGTATGATGATTTGGTTCCATTCCACATACGAGGGAATATTGTCATGACATTATCATCATAAATCGGATCTGTTCCTTCTCTCTTGTCTGTTATGACATATTTGCCTTTAGCTTCGTCTCTAACATAAATCGGACTGCTGCTATTGGCATCGTATGGTTTTGCCATATAATATGGACCGTAGAGGAGCGGCCAGCTTCCATATTGTTCACGTTTGAGATATGAAAGCATAGAAACTGCCTCACTAGGCTCATTTTCATTAATAGGTGTATTTGCATTAGCACGAATAACGAGCATAAAGAATGATGAATAACCTATTAATATAAACATGAATGAAAGCACTGCTGTATTGAGAAGCACCATCTTGTATTTATTGGTGAAATAAATTCCAGCTACTATGAGTGCAATAAGGAGCATGAAATACACTATGGTACCCAAGTTGAACGGCGCGCCTAAGGAGTTCACGAAGAAAAGCTCGAATTTACCGCATATAGATACCACTGCAGGAATAAGCATTACCTGAATGAATCCTACCAAAAGCACAGAGATAATACCTGCTACAACAAAGCCTTTAAAGGTAACCTTCTTATATTTCTTGAAATAAACAATGTAAACCACAGCTGGTATACAAAGAAGATTCAAGAGGTGGACACCGATAGAAAGTCCAATAAGATAAGCTATGAATATGATCCATCTGTAATTATATGGCTGGTCTGCCACTTCTTCCCATTTCAGGATAGCCCAGAATGTAATGGCAGTGAAGAGAGACGACATAGCATACACTTCACTTTCTACAGCAGAGAACCAGAATGTATCTGAGAAGGTATAAGCCAAAGCACCGATAACGCCAGCGCCTAATACTACGAGCTTATTTGATGAAGGAGAATTTTCACCTTCTTTCATCCACAGCTTCTTTGCCAGCAAAGTTATAGTCCAAAACAGAAATAAAATTGTAAAGCTGCTGCACAGAGCCGACATAGAATTTATCATTAATGCGACCTTTGTTACGTCACCGAAGGCAAAAAGTGAGAAAAATCTGCCCAGCATTTGGAACAAAGGCGCTCCTGGAGGGTGTCCAACTTGCAATTTATACGCTGTTGAGATGTACTCGCCGCAGTCCCACCAACTGACGGTCGACTCCAATGTAAGGAAGTAAACGATGGTTGCAATCAAAAAGACGCACCATCCTACAATGTTGTTTAACTTTTTGAAACTCATTAGTATAAGTATTTTATTATTGTTCTAAAACATATTAACTTAGAATTTGCAAAGATATTTTATTTTTTGATTTAAACAAGCTAAATTTTACTATTAATAATAGGTGTAAAAAAAAATTAAAAAAAATTAAAAATTTTTCATTTTTTTGTTGCGTGTATAAAAAAAAGCTGTATCTTTGCACTCACATTCAAGATATGAAATAATGATTGTCGAATGGTGTAATGGTAGCACTGCAGATTTTGGTTCTGCCTGTCAAGGTTCGAATCCTTGTTCGACAACAAATTAAAAAATTAAAGACCTGCTACGGAATGTAACAGGTTTTTTTATTGCTATAATAAAATGATAACAAAGGAACAAATAATCGAATTAGCATCAGAGGCATTAGAAAACACAGACCGTTTCGTCGTTGACTTAACAGTCTCAAAAAGCAATGTCATTTCAGTATATATCGACGCCGATAGCTCTGTTACAATAGACCACTGCGTCGAGTTAAGCCGTTTTATCGAAGGTCGTCTCGACAGAGAAGTTGAGGATTACGAACTAAGCGTTTCATCAGCAGGCATCGACTATCCTTTGTTAAAACATCGTCAGCTGAACAAATATATCGAGAAAGAACTTGAAATCACCAATAAGGAAGGTATCAAGAAAGTATACAAACTCGTATCATTCAACGAAGAACAGCTCAACGTTCAGGAAGCCGTAATCAAGAAATTAGGCAAATTGAAGAAAATCGTTTACACTGACGCAAGCGAATTACTTTTCAACGATATTAAAGAAATAAAACCATACATTAACTTTTAAGTTTATTAAATCACATGGAAATATCAAACTTAATCGACACCTTTTCTGAATTTAAGGAATTCAAGAATATCGACCGCGAAGAAATGATGCACATCATCGAGGATGTGTTCAAGGCAATGCTCGCAAAGAAATACGGCAGCGATGAGTATTTCGAAATCGTTGTCAATACTGACAAAGGTATTCTCGAAGTTTACCACAACCGCAAAGTTGTTGAAGACGGCGAAGTTGAAGATCCGCTCAGCGAAATATCATACTCAGAAGCTATCAAGATCGAACCTGACTTCGAAGTTGGAGAAGAAGTTTCAGAAGTTGTTGACATCAAGGATTTCGGAAGAAGAGAAATCTTGGCAATACGTCAAAACCTTCAGACCAAGGTCATGGAGTTTGAAAAAGAAAACATCTTCTTGAAATATAAAGATAAGGTTGGTGAAATAATCACTGCAGAAGTATATCAAGTATGGCGTAAAGAAATATTAATCGTTGACGAAGACGGCATCGAGTTGGTACTTCCTAAAGTTGAACAGATACCTTCCGACAACTATAAGAAAGGCGACACAATCAGAGCTATCGTCAAGAGCGTTGAAAACAAAAACGGTTCTCCTGTCATCATCTTGTCAAGAACATCAGAAATCTTCTTGCAACGTCTGTTCGAAATGGAAGTCCCTGAAGTTTACGACGGCTTGATCACAATCCGCAAAATCGTTAGAGAACCAGGCCAAAGAGCTAAGATTGCTGTTGAATCATACGACGAACGCATCGACCCAGTCGGAGCTTGCGTTGGTATGAAAGGCTCACGTATCCATGGTATCGTAAGAGAACTCCGCAACGAAAACATCGACGTTATCAATTATACAACAAAAGCTGACCTCTTCATCACAAGAGCTTTGAGCCCAGCAAAGATCTCTTCTATCGTTATCGACGATGCTAAGAAGGTTGCAGAAGTATATATGGAAAACGACCAGGTAAGCCTCGCTATCGGTAAAGGCGGTTACAACATCAAACTCGCCGGAAAACTCACAGGCTATGAAATCGACGTATACCGTAACACTGAAGAAGCTGAAATGGAAGACGACGTCGACCTCAGAGAATTCATCGACGAAATCGACGAATGGGTCATCGACAGCCTCAGAAACATGGGTTGTGACACTGCTAAAGCTGTATTGGCTTACACACCAGACGAAATCGCAACACGCGCCGACCTCGAAATTGAAACAGTATTAGACGTTATCGAAATCCTTAAAGCCGAATTCGACGACGAAGACGATCAATAATAAAAGGTCATCAAAATAAAGAAACTAAAAAATTACTAACTAGAAAAATATTATATGTCCGAAGATTCAAAGAAAAATATCAGATTATCTAAAGCCGCTATAGAATTCAATGTTGGAAGAGAGGTAATAGTAGAATTTCTTGGAAAGAAAGGCTACAAATTAGACTCATCGCCTAATACAAAACTTAACGCAGAGATGTATGCCCTCCTCGTTAAAGAATATCAAGGCGAAAAAGAAGTTAAGAAAAACGCTGACCAACTCGGCAATTTCAGCTATAAAGGCAAAAGCATCTCCGTCGAATCTACAATCAAAAACGAATTCGAAGAAGATGAAACACCTGTACGCACAGCTGAAGACAAACCTAAAGCTTCTGAAAAAGCTGTTGAAAAGAAAAAAATTCAAGAAGAAGAAACTAAGGTCATAGCTGAAGTTAAAGAAACTGAAGCTAAACCTATCGTTACCGAAACTCCTAAAGTCGAAAAGACTGAAGAAGTGAAAAAAGAAGAAACAGTAACAGTAGCTAAACAAGAAGAAAAGAAAGAATCAGTTATCGCTGAGACAAAACAAGAAATAAAAGAAGAAAGCAAAACTGATTCTGAACCAGTAAAAAATACTGTCAATACAGAATCCAACAAGGATAATAATAATTCGGACAAAAAAAATAACGGCGGCATACAAATTACAGTGGTAGGCAAAATACCATTGGAAGACAAAAAATCTAAGGACAATAAAAACAATAAAAATAACAAACAAAACAACAATAACAATTCTGCTAAACCTGTCAACAAACCACAGGAAAAACAGAATGTTAAACCACAACAACCCCAAGTTGCTAAACCTGAGGTGAAAACTGCGCAACCACAAGAAAACAAAAACGCTAACGTTGCTCAAAATCAGCCTAAGGAAGAAAAACCTGTCAACTTCATCCCTACTCAGGTTAAGAAGCTTGAAGGTCCAAAGATTCTTGACAAAATCGAGTTACCAACAGAGCGTAAACCTAAAGCTAAACAACCAGTTGCATCATCCGGCGACGACAGCAAAGGCTTTAATAAAGACAAGAAGAAAAAACGCAAACGTATAGGTACAGAAGGAAGCGTTGCAAATTCAAACGGCGACAATTCTAACAACAAGAACAACAACAACGCCAATGCTAACGCTAACGGCAACAACAATAAGAACAACAATAACAAACAAGGCGGCGGCAAACCTAACGACAGCAAACCTAACGACAAACGCAAGAACGACAAGTTCAAGAAGCCTGTCAAGCCTGTCGTAGAAGAAAAAGTTGAGCTCAGCGACGAAGAAATCCAAAAACAAATTAAAGAGACTTTGGCTCGCTTGTCACCACTCGGCAAGTCAAAGACTTCAAAACACCGTCGTGAGAAACGTCACAACATAGCAAATGAGATGGAGGAAGAAAGACTCCACGAAATGGAAGAAAAGAAGATACTCAAGGTTACAGAGTTCGTTACTGCTAACGAATTGGCAAACATGATGAACACACCTGTAACAAAGGTCATCTCAACATGTATGAGCTTGGGCGTATTCGTTTCCATCAACCAACGTCTCGACGCTGAAATCCTCGCTTTAGTAGCAGAAGAATTCGGATTCAAAGTTGAGTTCATCAGCATCGACGTACAAGAAGCATTGGCAAGCAATGACGAAGAGGATAATCCAGAAGACCTCATCCCAAGAGCTCCTATCGTAACAGTTATGGGTCACGTTGACCACGGTAAGACAAGACTTTTGGACAGCATCCGTAACGCTAACGTTGCTGCAGGCGAAGCCGGCGGTATCACACAGCACATAGGTGCTTACGAAGTTACAACAGCATCTGGCAAGAAGATCTCATTCTTGGATACTCCAGGTCACGAAGCTTTCACCGCTATGCGTGCTCGTGGTGCTAGTCTGACCGACGTCGCTATCATCGTTATCGCAGCTGACGACAGCGTTATGCCTCAGACAGTTGAAGCTATCAACCACGCACAGGCAGCTAACGTTCCTATCGTATTCGCGATAAACAAAATAGACAAACCTACAGCCAACGTACAGAAGATTTATCAAGAGTTGGCACAAATGAATATCCTCGTTGAAGAATGGGGAGGTAAATATCAGTCACAAGAAATCTCTGCTAAACAAGGTCTCAACGTCGACAAATTGTTAGACAAGGTATTATTGGAAGCTGAATTCCTGGACCTTAAGGCAAATCCTAAGAAAGCTGCTAAAGGTACTATCATCGAGTCAGCTTTGGACAAAGGCCGCGGCTATGTAGCTAAGATCATGGTTCAAGACGGTACTCTTAAAGTCGGTGACATGGTTCTCGCTGGAACAACATACGGCAAGGTGAAAGCTATGTTCAACGAACAGAACAAGTCTGTCAAGTCTGCAGGCCCTTCTACTCCAGTATTGATGTTAGGTCTCAACGGCGCTCCACAAGCTGGTGACAACTTCAACGTATTCGATGACGAAAAAGAAGTTAAATCAATCGTTTCACGTCGTCAACAGTTACAAAGAGAACAAGGCTTGCGTACTCAAAAACACATCACCTTGGACGAAATCGGAAGACGTATCGCTATCGGCGACTTCAAAGAACTCAACATCATCGTTAAAGCTGACGTTGACGGTTCATCAGAAGCATTGGCTGACTCTTTGTTGAAACTCTCAACACCAGAAGTACAAGTCAACGTTATCCACAAGTCAGTTGGTGCTATCAGCGAATCAGACATCTTGTTGGCATCAGCATCAAATGCTATCATCGTTGGTTTCAACGTACGTCCAACACTCCAGGCAAGACGTCTCGCTGAGAAAGAAGAAATCGATATCCGCCTCTACTCTATCATCTATACAGCTATCGAAGAAATCAAGTCAGCTATCGAAGGTATGTTGGCTCCAGAAATCGAAGAAGTTGTTACTTGTAACATCGAAATCAGAGAGGTCTTCAACATCAGCAAGGTCGGACGTATCGCAGGTTGTATGGTTCTCGACGGCAAGGTCAACAGACAAACTAAGATCCGTATCATCAGAGATGGCATCGTAGTTCACACTGGTTCATTGGGTTCATTGAAACGTTACAAAGACGACGTCAAGGAAGTCAGCGCTGGTTTCGAATGCGGCTTGAACATCGACGGTTACAACGACATCAAAGTCGGCGACATCATCGAAGGCTACACAATCAAGGAAATTAGCAGAAAACTATAATTTATAAGTTCAAAGTAAGAAGAAGGAGTCGTAGAGAAATCTATGACTCTTTCTTGTATATAAAACCATAAACTAAAAACTTTTGCCGTTTTACCTTAGCTTTTCTTATGGGCGTTCCGGCTACGCCGTCGGGCTTTCCGCTATATCTTTTTCCGCTTCGCTACAAAAGGATGCCACTCCAATCCCTAACGCATTGAGGCTACTCTGAACAAGGTGCAGACTCTATCAAAAAAAAACATATTTTTTACTGATATTTTTTCATTTTTTTTTATAAATTTGCGCTCACTTAAATTTAAGAAAAGATTGTAAAAAAATGTTATCGGTTCGGCACTTTTCTACAATAGCAAATTAATAAACGAACTAATATCCAAATAGTTAGATATATAGATTAGACATTTACTATAAAGTTATATAGAGAATTACAAATATTTCATTTTCATTAATTATGGTATTCTATTGAGTATCATTTTTTGTCATTTTTATGAATTAAATTTCAAATCATTAAATATTATTATTAATTAAATTAACAATTATGAAAAAATTTCTAGCAAGTTTAATGCTTTTGGTGATGTTTGCACCATTCGCATTGCGTGCCGATGAAATTATCGTCGGCAATGGAACAAGCACGACAGAAGGAGCAAAAACCGAAGACGGTATTGTTTTCTTCTACGACTTCAACAACAGTACAATGGACGGTTGGACTGCTATCGACAAAGACGGCGACGGTAACAGTTGGCAAATGTACTTACAAGGCGGTTTAGAAGGAACTGACTGTGTATCTTCATGGACATGGGGTTCTTTAGATCCAGAAAACTACTTAATCACAACAGAAACATACACAATCAACAATGGTGATTATTTAGAATGGTACCTTAACACTACAGACGCTTTCTACCATTATGATATCTACGGCGTTGTTGTTTCTACAGACGGTGAAAACTTTACAACTGTAATGGAAGAAAATATAGCAGCAGCAACAGTAGGTTACGAAGTAAGAACAGCTGACCTCTCACAATATGCAGGTCAAACAGTTCACATCGGTTTCGTTCATAAAAACGGCGGAAGCTGGTCAAACGGTATCGCTATCGACAACGTTAAATATGTAGGTTCAACAAACACAGAAGAACCAGAACAACCAGTTGACCCAGAAGAACCTGTTGATCCTGAACAACCAGAATTAGCTGAAGGTGAATTAGTAATCGGCGATGGAACATACCAAACTTCTGTTGCTCCTTTCAGAAATTCATACTGCAACTCATGGGTTGAAGCTATCTATCCTTTAAACGAAATCGGCAACCAAGCTTTCACAATCAACTCTATCGCTTACAACTGCGCTACAGTTGGCGTAACACAAATGACATTATCAAATGTTTACGTTTACATCGGTGAAACAACAAGATCAGAAATCGCTTCATCAAGCGACTGGACTCCAGAAAGCGACCTTACATTAGTTTACTCTGGTTCTGACATCGTTATCGGTGAAGAAGAATGGGAAACATTCGTATTAGACACACCATACGAATTCAGCGGTACTAAGAACCTCGTTATAGCTGTTGGTAAAGCCTCTGCACAATACAACAATGCAGTAAAATGGTACTATGTTCCAACTGACAACAACTCAATCATGTACATTAACGACGACTATAATGCTTCATTCGCTAATTACCCAACAAACAATGGTTCAGCAAGTTACCAAAGACCTAACGTTAAATTAGGCTACAGCAACGCTACAACTCCAGATCCAGTTGATCCAGAAGAACCAGAAGTTGAATTGGCAGAAGGCGACACATGGCAAAACGCTATCGAAGTTACTTCATATCCTTTCACATCAACTCCTGACTTCGCTAACTTGAACAATGACTATTCATTACCAGGTAGCGGTTCAAACGGTCCTGATGCAGCTTACAAACTCACATTCGCTGAAGAAACAACAATCAACGCTACTGTTACAGGCGCTAATGCTAAGGTCGCTTTATATGCTGAAAACTTCAACGGTGAAGACGGTCCTGGCACAGGCAACTACTACGTTCCTGGTCAAGCCCCAAGCAACACATCATTCTTCTATGACTTCAACGACCAATCAATGAACGGCTGGAGAACAATCGACCAAGATAACGACACATACGCATGGGAAGTATCAGACGGTATGGGTACATATACAGGTTATGAAGGAACACCTTGCCTCCACTCAGACTCATATATCGGTGCAGCTTTATATCCAGACAACTATGTTGTTACAACTACAGCATACGACATCTCAGAAGGTTCTGAACTCAAATGGTTAGTTAAACCACAAGACGCATCATCAGGATATTGCAACGACCACTATGCAGTTGTTGGTTCAACAGACGGCATCTCATTCTTGGAAATCTGGGAAGAAACATTAACTCCTTCTTACAACTTCGAAGAAAGAACAGTAAGCCTCGACTACTTCGCAGGTCAAACAGTTTATATCGGTTTCCGTCACTACATGTGCAACGGTTCTAACGCAACAGGCGTTTTAGTTGACAATGTAGAATTGACAAGCGGTACAACAGAAGAACCAGAAACTCCAGTTGATCCAGAACAACCAGAAGGTTTAACAAGCTTCATGTTCGACTTCAACGATTCTGATTTAAGCGCATTCACAACAATCGACGCTGACGGCGACGGTCAAAACTGGAACTGCTATGGTTACGGCATTGAAGGTAGCAGCCTCGCTTCTGAATCATATATCATCGGTGTTGGTATTTTAAATCCAGACAACTACATCTATACAAATGAAAAATATACTATCACAGCTGAATCAGTATTGACATACGATGTTTACTGGCAATATGGTGAATATTATTCAGTAATAGTTTCAACAGATGGTGAAAACTTCACAAACGTATTTGAAGAAGGTGTAACAGGCACAGGTCAAGGTTATTCAGATTCTAAGACAATCGACCTCAGCGCATACGCAGGACAAGAAATCCACATCGGTTTACGTCACTACAACTGTTCAGATGGTCTCCGCCTTATGTTTGACAGCTTCACATTAACAGACGGCAATGAAGAGCCTGAACAACCAGAAAATCCAGAAAATCCAGAAGAAGGTGCAACAACATTCTTGTTCAACTTCAACGACCAAACATTAGATGGATTCTCATTAAATGACGCTGACGGTGACGGCATGAATTGGCAAATCTTCCAATATGGCATCGATGGTGCTAGTGCTCAGTCACACTCATATCATCCAACAACATATGCTGACTTAACACCAGATAACTACCTCACAACAGCAAACGCTTACAGCATTACTGCAACATCACAATTAAAATTCAAAGTTAACACAGCATGGGCTGAATACTATGGTGTAGCTGTTTCTGAAGACAATGAAACATTTACAATGGTATATGAAGAAAACTACCAAGGTACAGTAAAAGAAGTAACAGTTGACCTCAGCGCATATGCAGGCAAAAACCTTTATATCGCTATTCGTCACTACAACTGCTCAGGCGGTTATATGATTCTCATTGACGACTTAGAATTAACAACAGGTGCTAAGAGAAGCGAAAACAGAGACAGCAAAACTATCGAAATGACAGTTCCTGCTGGCACTTACTACCTCGTTGCTTCAGCTACAGAAGCTTTCACGGTTGACATCAACACTGTTGAAAACAACGAAGAAGAAGAAAACAATGGCGGTCTCAATCCAGTTGCTCAAGTAGTAGCAGTTGAAAACGGCAATAACGTTGACGTTGCTTGGAGCTGGGAAAGCATGAGAAGACTCGCTATCGCAGACGCTAAGACAGGTGAAACAAAATACATCAACAGAGATTCAGAACAAGGTTACAACTTCCACAGCTACAGAGTTTATAGAGCTAACGGAAACAACAACCCTGTTATCGTTGCTGACTACATCTCAGAAACATCATTCCAAGATGCAACATGGGCACAAGCTACATCAGGCGTTTACAGATGGGGCGTTGCTGCTATGTACACAGCACAAGAAGATGAAACAGAAGAAGGTCGCGGCGGAACAATCTACCACATCAACGAAGACTTCGAATCATGCAGTGTAATGGGCAAACCAGAAGGCTGGACAACATATTCAGTACCATCAACAGCTAACCAATATGGTAACTGGGCAGTATTAAACGGCCTCGGCATCTACACTCCATACGCTGGTTCAAACGCTATGTATTCTGTTGCTACATCAAATGAAGCTAACAACTATTACTTAGTAACCCCAGCTATCGACTTGTCAAGATCATTATCACCAACACTCGAGTTCAAATATATCACTCCAGGCTTACTCGGTGGCGAATCTAACCTCTTAAGAGTTATGTACAGCGAATCACCAACAGGTCCTTGGACAGAACTCTGGAACAACGGTAGAGTTGACAACTCAATGTGGAACGGCCAAATCATCAGCCTCTCAGAATTATCAGGCAAGACTATCTACGTTGCTTTCAACATGGAAGACTACTTCACATTCGGCGTTGGTATCGACAATGTTGTCTTATCAGCAATCGAATCAGACGGTCCAATCCCAGTAGCATCAGAAATCGTTTGGTCAAACAGCATCGACAAAGACATGATCACTTCTGTTGCTGTTAACATCACAGCTGACGACAACGCTTCAGTTGCTGGTACAACAGTTACATTAGCTAATGTCAACGAACCTGCTTACGTTTACGAAACAACATTAGACGCTACAGGTCAATACACATGGACAGAATTCCGCAAAGGCACATACGAATTGACAATCGCATTAGACGGTTACTATTCATGCGCTACAGCTGAAATCATGGAAATCGCAGAAGCTACAACAATTGAATGTACATTAGAAAAGATGCCAGAAATCATTTCAGGTCTCTACGTATCTCCAACAGCATGGGCTATGTGGAACAACAACGGTACAAGCTTCAACATCCTCCTCGATGGTACTACAGTAGCACAAAACGTTACAGATAAATACTATCAATTAGATGTAACATCATTAGTTGAAGGTCAAGAATACAAGACAACAGTTATGCCTAACGGCGGCGCTGACGAAATGATGGAATACACATGGACATACAGATCATGCAGCAGCTTCGTTGGTGTAACTAACTTGGCAGCAACAGTTGAAAACGGCAACCCTGTTTTGACATGGACACTCCCAGAATATGTAAACGTTGATCCAGTTTACGAATTCGCAACAAACTTCGACAATGGTGCTCTCTACGGTTGGAGAACATTAGACGGCGACGGCGACGGCAACACATGGAAAAACACTTCAGAATTCGCTAACCAAGGCTTCGGCGTTAACGATACATACTGCGCAGCTTCAATGTCATACGATAACCAATACGGCGCTTTATATCCAAACAACTACCTCGTAACAGAGATTAAGTACACTATGACAGCTGATTCTAAACTCACATACGACATCAGCTCACACGACAGAACATACGATGCTGAACACTACGCTGTAGCAGTTTCAACAACAGGTTACGAACCAGGTGACTTCACAATCATCTTTGAAGAAACATTAAATGCTGGCGCTCCTGCTTACGAAGGCGCATTACAAGGCGAATGGTTCAACAGAGAAATCGACCTCAGCTCATACGCAGGTCTCGATATCTACATCGCATTCCGTCACTACAACTGTACAAACCAAGCATGGGTTAAACTCGACAACGTAAGCTTGACATCATCAGCTAAGAGAGACGACAACGGCGAATGGTTGTTCTACGACTCAGGCGTTAACGAATCAGCATTCGGTATGATGGATTACAACACATGGGAACCAACAACATTCAACTGGGCTATCATGTTCCCTGCTGACATCATCACAGCTTACCACGGAACACAAATCACAAAAGTATCTTTGTTCGTCTATGACACTCACGAAGGCGCTTTCAGTATCCACAAAGGCGGTGAATACGCTCCTGGCACAATGGTTCACGTTCAAACATACAATGCTACAGATTCATTTACTTACCAAGAATTTGAATTGACAACACCTATCACCGTTGACGCTACAGAAAACCTCTGGATTCAATTCTCAAATACTACAGGTTACTACGTAGCAGCTCACTCAGCAGACTGCGGCGATCCTAACAGCCGTTGGATCTCAACAGACGATGGTGCTACATGGTTCGACAGCGAATTCTTCGGCACTGGATGGTATGGCTCATGGCAAATCCGCGCTTACGTTGAAGGCGAAGGTTCAGAACCAGGCGATGACAACAACAACGGCAACGCTAACGCAGAAGTTCTCGGAACAATGATCTACCGTGACGGCCAACTCCTCACAGCAGAACCATTCACATCAGAAACATACGTTGACGCTGAAATTACAGAAGGTGAACATGAATATGCAGTAAGAGTTGTTTACGACGGCGCAAGCGACGTAACATACTACGCAATGTCATGCCCACAAGAAGTAACAGTAAACATTGAAATTGAAGAAGAATGCGCAGCTCCTGAAAACCTCTTCGGTCAATACAGATACAACGAAGACGGCACATTCGGCGCAGAATTAATCTGGCCTTACTCAGTAGCTACATCAGAATGGTTATACTACGACAACGGCGTTAACCAAGACGGTATCGGCGGTCCAGCATCATTCTACTGGGGTATCATGTTCCCAGCAGCATCTCTCAACCCATACAACGGTTCTTACTTGACAAAGGTATCTATCTTCGACTTCGCTCAATCAGAAGGTGACATCAACATCTACTACGGCGGCACAACAGCTCCTGGCACATTGGTTCACACACAACCATACGCAACAACAGGCGTTGGCGCATTCGTTGAATACGACTTGACAAGCGCTCTTCCTATCGATATCACAGAAAACCTCTGGGTTATCTTCAGCACAGGCCAAGGCACTAACTACCCAGCATCATGCTGCTCAGACACTGGCGATCCTAACGGCCGCTGGATCTCAATGGACGGCGCTGTTTGGGAAGACGTTGCTTCATACGGATTGTACGACACATGGATGATCCGTGCTATGGTTTCAAGCAGCGCTAAAGCTGAAGTTTCAGAACTCAAAGCTTTAGACTATGAATACACAGCAAGTGAAGGTTCATTCGTTGCTATGGGCGAATCAAGAGGCGAAACATTCGAACACTACAACATCTATCGCGGTACTTCAGCTAACAACTTCGAAAAAGTTGGCGAAAGCACTGAAGGTACATACTTCGACGAAGTTGCAGAAGGTACATACTACTACCAAGTAACTGCAGTTTATACAAACAACGGTGAAGAATGCGAATCAGAACCAGCATCAGCTTACAACTCTGATCAAAACTATGTAGTAGTTGAAGTTACAGCTATCAACGAAAACGGTGTCAACGGCATGATGATTTATCCTAACCCAACTAAGGATAACTTGAACATCACAGCTGAAGGCATGACAAACATCACCATCACAAATGCTTTAGGTCAAGTTATGTATAATGAAGAAGTTGTTTCTGACAACCAAATCATCAACATGGCTCAATACGAAGCAGGCATTTATATGGTACGCATCACAACAGAAAACGGCGTTACAGTAAAACAAGTTACTGTTGTAAAATAATATGGAGAAATTCAGAAACTCAGAACCTCAGAATATTTTGAGGTTTTGAATTTCTGAGATTCTGAAATTCTAAAAAAGGCGGTCTTCGGACTGCCTTTTTTCATTAAAAAAAATTGCTTATTCGGTATTTTTTTACTTATATTTATTTCGTTATTTCAAATTTGTTTTTTAAATTTGCAACCTCTTAAGAACTAGATACATCAAACTACCAAAAACCTGATTTTACGACTAGTTTGGACATTAAATTTTTTAATTACATATTTAAAATTCAAATTATGAAAAAGTTTTTACTTAGCTTAATGCTTATGGTGATGTTTGCACCATTCGCATTGCACGCCGATGAAATTATCGTTGGCAACGGAACCAGCAACACAAACATGGCTCCGTTTGGAAACTCTTACTGTTACTCTTGGACAGAGATGATCTACCAAAGTAGCGAAATCGGACAAGCATGTGACATCACATCTTTGTCATTCCAATGCGCAACAACAGGATTTTTCGGTACTATGACAGTATCAGAAATGAATGTTTATCTCGCAGAAGTAACAAAATCAGAACTTGCCACTGGTAACTTCACACCTGAATCAGACCTCACATTAGTCTACTCAGGCACTAACTTTGTTATTGGTGATGAAGAATGGGAAACATTAACATTAGACACACCATTCTCATACAGCGGCAACAACAACCTCGTTATCGTTATTTCAAAAAGCAGCGCTAGCGGAAATAATATGAACATCAGATGGACAAGCGATCAAATTGCTAACAGCATCATGTTCGACTTCAGCGATTCAAATCCTGATGCAGCTTTATTCCCAAATGCTAGCGGTCACACAGCTGGCAATGGTTACCTCTACAACCAAAGACCTATCGTTAAATTAGGTACAGGCGCTACAAACCCTGGCGAAGGCGAAGGTGAAGAAGGCGAAGGTGAAGGCAACGAAAACATTGGCACTCCAACTCATGAATTAGTTGTTGGTACAGCAGACGCTACTACTGCTAATGTTCCTTTCAAAACAACATACAAATACTCATGGATTGAAACAATCTATCCACAAAATGAATTATGCGATGCTGGTACAATCTACTCTATCGCTTACCACTGCGCTACAGTTAACAACAGCGGTTACACACTCTCAAATGTTGACATTTACCTCGGTGAAACATCAAAGAGTGTTTATTCATCATCATCAGACTGGACACCAGAAAGCGAACTCACTTTAGTTTATTCTGGCAGCAATGTTGAATTAGGTGACGAAGAATGGGAAACATTCGTTTTCAATACTCCATTCGAATATAGCGGCAACAACAATCTCGTTATCGCTGTAGGTAAAAAAGCTAGCGAAACAACAAGTACAGCATTCAAATGGTACTACTCAATGCCAGAAGAGGGAAACGTATTAATCACATATAACGACTACGACTCAAGCTATGGAAATTATCCATCAGGTGCTGGTTATGATCCTAGCTACATGAGAGCTGACATAAAAATAGGTTACACTCCAACTGAAGGCGGTGACAACGAAGGCGAAGGCGAAGGCGGTGAAGGTAACGAAGGCGAAGGTAACGAAGGTGTATTATTCTCATACGACTTCAACGATGGCACAATGACAGGTTGGAGAGCAATCGACCAAGACGGCGACAACAAAAACTGGCGTATGGCTTATTATGAAGGCGTTGATGGAACTGCATGTCTTGCTTCTGACACATATTCAGGTGGCGACCTTTATCCAGACAATATCATTGTTACAGAAACTGCTTACACAATTGCTAACGACAGCGAATTATCATGGCAAACTCGTCCTTACGATGCTAGCTTCTGTGAAGAACATTACGCAATTGTAGTTTCTACAGACAATGCTACATTCACAAATGTTTGGGAAGAAACATTGACATCATCTTACGTATACTCAGAAAGAACATTAGACCTCAGCGCTTACGCTGGTCAAACTGTTTACGTTGGTTTCCGTCACTACAACTGTAATGGTTCTAATGCTACTGCTTTATTGATTGACGATGTTGTATTAACAGGCAGCAACAACAACGAAAGCGGCAACGAAGGTGAAGGCGGCAACGAAGGTGAAGGTGGCGAAGGTAATGAAGGTGAAGGTGGTGTTGTTTTCTTCTATGACTTCAACGACGGTACTTTCAACGGCATGACATCTATCGACAAAGACGGCGACGGCATTGAATGGATGATGTATGATGGCGGTGGTGTTGATGCAACATACGCTGTATCATCATGGACATACGGCATGTACACTCCAGAAAACTACTTAATCACAACAGAAACATACACAATCAACAATGGTGATTACTTAGAATGGTACCTTAACACTACAGACGCTTTCTACCCTCATGATATCTACGGCGTTGTTGTTTCTGCTGACGGTGAAAACTTTACAACTGTCATGGAAGAAAATATAGCAGCTGCAACAGTAGGTTACGAAGTAAGAACAGCTGACCTCTCACAATATGCAGGTCAAACAGTTCACATCGGTTTCGTTCATAAAAACGGTGGATATAATTCAAACGGTATCGCTATCGACAACGTTAAATATGTAGGTTCAACAAATACAGAAGAACCAGAACAACCAGTTGACCCAGAAGAACCTGTTGATCCTGAACAACCAGAATTAGCTACAACTTTCAACTTCGACTTCAACAGCAACTTAGAAGGCTGGACAATTATCGACGTTAACAACGACACTTACACATGGGAAATCTCTGACGGTATCATGCAAGTTGGTTCAGACGGCACAAAATGTCTCTTCTCTTTATCAACAAGCTTACAACCTAACGACTACGTTGTAACAGAATCAGCATATTCAATCACAGAAACTTCAACACTTTCATTTGAAGTCAAAACTGACAACAAATTCTATCCTGACTACTATAGCGTAGAAATTTCAGAAGACGGTGAAAACTTCACTGTTGTTATGGAAGAAAATGCTCCAGAAGCTTACACAACAAAAAATATCGACCTCAGTGCATACGCAGGTAAAAACCTTTACATTGCATTCCACCACTTCAACAGTAACTATTGTGCTGGTGTTTTGATTGACAATGCTGTTTTATCAACAGAAGGCGGCAATGTTGATCCACAAGAAACAGAAGGTGACACATGGCAAAACGCTATCGTTGTTTCTGAATATCCATTCACATCAACACCTGACTACGCTAACTTGAACAATGACTACACATTGCCAGGTGAAACAGAAGACGGTGCTGACGCTGTTTACAAACTCACATTCACAGAAGAAACAACATTCAACGCTGCTATCACAGGCGCTAACGGTAAATTAGCTTTATACGCAGAAAACTTCAACGGCGAAGATGGTCCAGGTGCTGACAACTACTACGTTGAAAACACATTCGATCCAAACGCTCCAACATCATTCGAATTCACATTCGACAACGAACAACCATTAGAAGGTCTTTCATTAATCGACGCTGACGGCGACGGCAACAACTGGGAATTAGAACCAGATGGTCCTTACGGCTATGCAGGTTATGACCAAACACGTGCTATCATGTCATACTCATGGAAGTCAGGCGTTGGTACAATTTACCCAGACAACTACATCGTAACAGAACAAGCTTACGGTATCACAAGCCAATCAGTTGTTTCATTGAATGCTAAACCATCTTCAGACTATGACATTTACGAACACTTCGGTATCGTAGTTTCAGAAGACGGCATTAACTGGACTGTTGTTTACGAAGATACATTCTCATCAGGCAGCTGGACAAACCCATCAGTTTCTCTCAGCGACTATGCTAACAAGAACCTCTATGTTGGTGTACGTCACTTCAACTGCAACAACGTATATTACATCTTAGTTGACAACTTCACATTAACAGGCGGCAATGGTGGCGGCAATGAAGGAGGTGAAACTCCAGAATTAGCAACAAGCTTCTCAGAAAACTTCAACGCATACGGCCACGGCGCAACTAACATCAATGGTTGGAGAACATTCCAATACGATACAGACGGTTACAACTGGACAGCAGGCAACACATACGGCATCGCTGGTCCTGACAACACAACATGTATCTACTCATTAACATATGCTGCAGGCTCATTAACACCTGATAACTTCATCGTTACAACATCACAATATTCAATCACATCAGCATCAACATTCACATTCGATGTAAGTCCTATGAACTATTCTTACATCTTTGACAAATATGCTGTTGTTGTTTCAGAAGACAATGAAAGCTGGTCAGTTGTTTACAGCGAATCATTCAATGAAGGCTCAGAACAAGGTTTTGTTACAAGAACAGTCAACCTCAGTTCATACGCTGGCAAGAATGTTTACATTGGTATGCGTCACTACGACTGCGACGGTGATTGGGGAACAGGTGTTTTAGCTGACAACTTCGTTTTATCAGACGGTGCTAAGAGAAACGGCGGTAATACTTTAAATATGACAGTTCCTGCTGGTACATACTACCTCGCAGCATCTGCAACAGAAGCTTTCACAGTAAACATCGACGTTCAAACAGCTCCACAAATCGCTAAGGTTTCATTCGAAGTTGAAGTTATTAACGCTAACTCAGCTAAGACAACAGCAAGACCTAACGAATTCACAGCTGAATACCACTACTCAGTTTACGAAGCAGCTGAAGTAACAGCAGCAGGTGGCGTTGAAGCAATAGCATTAGAACTCCGCGACGACGAAACTCCTTATACAGAAGTTGACGTTTGGACATGGGAATGGTTCTCACCAGAAACAGAATACTACATCATCGGTACAGCTATGAACGCTGCTGGCGAATGGGGTCCAACAACATACGTAACATTCACAACCCCAGAAGAAGAAATCGAATACGGTACAGCTGAAGTTGCTGTTGAAACAACAACAATCAATGCTACATCTGTAACAGTTGCTACAACAGTTAACGAACATACAAACGAATACCACATCGGTACTATCACAAAAGCTTTGTTCGACTACATGGGCGAAGATGTTATCGTTGCTTCATTACGTAACGACGGCAACCCTTACACAGGTAACAACACACACACATTCAACAACCTCAACGCTTCAACAGAATACGTTGTTGTTGTAACAGCTAACAACGATGGTGAAGAATGGGGCACAACAACAATCGTAAGCTTCACAACTTTAGATTCTGATCCAGAACCACAAATCGCTGAAGTTGCTATCGTTGTTGAAGACATCACAGCTACATCTGTTAAGACAACAGCTACACCTAACGAATTCGCAGTTGGTTACACATACTCAATCTACGACAAAGCAGAAGTTGACGCAGCTGGCGCTGATGCAATCGCAGCAGAATTACAAGCTGAAGGCATCTCTTATACAGAAGTTGACGTATGGACATGGAACGAATTAACTCCAGAAACAGAATACTACTTCATAGGTACAGCTCAAAATGCAGCAGGTGAATGGGGTCCAACAACAGTTGTATCATTCACAACAACACCTGACGGCTTAATCGAATTGAACAGCATGGTATCTGTTTATCCTAACCCAGCATCATCAGTGATCTTCGTTAAATACAATAGCAATGCTCAAGTAAGCTTAATCGACATGACAGGTCGCTGCGTTAAAGCTACTGAAATCTCAGGCGACGCAACAATCAATGTTGAAGACTTAGAAAAAGGCATGTACATCATCAAGATTCAAGATGGCGACAACACAATGATCCACAGAGTTGTTGTAAAATAATGACTAAAGACTAAGGTCTAAAGTCAAAAGACAAGAGGCTGCTGAAATTAGCAGCCTCTTTTTTTTTATGAAACGCATCGCGTTAGTTTCAATAGTTGTGGTAGTTTTTGGCAGTGGTGGCAGCATTAGTCCTGGCAGTGAAGGAAGTCGTGTTAGTCCGTTGAGATTGAAGTGATGGCAGTAGATTAGTGCTGGCAGTATTTAAAAGTTAATATAGCTATTAGTCTTGGCAGTGGTGTTAGTCTTGGCAGATTTTAGTGATGGCAGTGGTGTTAGTGATTGAGTAATTAAGTAATGGAGTTAATTGAGTAATGGCAGTATATTAGTGCTTGTTGTCTTGTTGTCTTTACAAAAGTCTCTCTTTTATAATCTTGTTTATTTCTGCTTTTGGAAGAGCGCCTTGTGTCATCATTGGCTGTCCGTTCATAGGGACAAACAACATTGTTGGGATAGAGCGAATTCCGAATGCCTGTGACAATTCTTCTTCTGTCTCAGTATTTACCTTATATATATAGATTTGTCCGTCATATTCCTTAGCGAGTTCTTCCAATACTGGAGCTAACATCTTACATGGTCCGCACCATGATGCGTAGAAGTCGATGATAGCTGGTTTGTCGCCTTTATATTTCCATTCGGTTGGATTGCTTTCATAATCCATCACCTTGTTCAAAAATTCTTCTTTAGTTAAATTGATTGTTGTCATTTTCTTGTCTCCTTCACTTTTCGTAATCTTTTGAGAAGCAGCTTCCGTAACCGGAAGCTGCATGATCAAAAACATTAACATTATTTTAAAATTCATTGCTGGGCAGTTTGAGAAAATTTATTTTCCAAGTTTTTCTTCTACTTTTTCCTTGCTTAATTTCTTAGTGCAGAAGAACCAGTCGTAGCAGTGCATGTCTTCGTCTGTGCTTTGCATTCTTTCTTTTGCTACGCCGCATGAACCTGCTGTTGGCACGATGACTTCATCACCTGGACGCCAGTCGGCTGGCATTGCTACTCCGAAGTTGTCAGCTGTCTGCAAGGCAACCAACACTCTCATGATTTCATCGAAGTTACGTCCTAATGCGAGTGGGTAGTACATGATTGTGCGGATTTTGTCGAATGGGTCGATGAAGAAGACCGCACGTACTGCTGCTGTTGAACTTTCACCAGGCTGGATCATGCCGTACATCTTTGCGACATTCATGCTGATGTCTTCGATAAGAGGGAACTTTATTTCCATGTCTTTCATACCCTTCCAGTCGATCTTTTCCTTGATGGTGCGTAACCATGCGATATGACTGTACAAACCGTCGACTGAGAGACCTACCAATTGTGTGTTGAGTCTTTCGAACTCGCCAGCCAATTTGCCGAATGACATGAACTCTGATGTACATACTGGAGTGAAGTCTGCAGGGTGGCTGAATAAGATCTTCCACATGCCTTTGTAGTCTGATGGGAAGTTGATTTCACCTTGTGTTGTTTTTGCTACGAATGAAGGAGCTTTGTCGCCAATTCTTGGCATTACGTTTATTGTGTTTGTTTCCATTTTATTACTATTTTTAATTTGTTGTTTATTTTATTTTATTTATTTATCTTTGTCTTTTGAATCTAACCTTCCGACTTTTTCCTTAACCTTTTGTCATCGGGCTTTGTTCATTTTGACGATGCAAAAATAATACGAGAAAGCATCATAAGTCAAACAGATATTTTCTATATTTGTATCGAAAATTTCGATTAGTATGACACTACAACAATTAGAATACATTATCGCAGTCGACAAATATCGTCACTTCGTGAAGGCAGCAGAGTCATGCAACGTGACCCAATCCACGCTCAGCATGATGATACAGAAGCTAGAACAAGAGCTGGAGATAAGCATCTTCGACAGAAAAGCACAACCTATCGCCCCAACAGAAATTGGCAAGACACTCATCGATCAGGCTAGAGTGATATTATATAATGCAAGACAGTTTAAGGAACTTGCCCTAAACGACAAGCAACAAGAGTCAGGAAAAGTGACATTGGGCATCATCCCAACAGTAGCTCCATATATCCTTCCAAAGCTTTTTAACGTGCTTCAAGAGAGAAATCCTAACATCAACCTTCATGTAAAGGAAATCACCACAGCGGAGATAATAAATCAACTGGAGAAGGCAGAGATAGACATGGCATTGCTGGCGACGCCGCTCAACAATCCAAACTTCCTGGAGATTCCGGTATATTACGAGAGATTCTTCGCCTATGTCTCCCCTACCGAGCCTTTATATAATATCATTAAGGAGTACGAGATGAATCATATCCCGACAGAACATCTCTGGGTCTTGAAAGAAGGTCACTGTCTGCGTAATCAGATTCTGCGACTCTGCGAATCCGACTCTGGCTTCTCGACCACATACGAGGCTGGCAGCATCGACACCTTAATTAAAATCGTCGACGCCAACGGTGGCTACACCATCATCCCAGAACTGCATATCGACTTGCTGACCGAGCAGCAGAAGGCAAACGTACGCCCTATCATCAACCCAGAACCTAACAGAGAAATCTCTTTGGTAGTGAGAAACGACTACGTCAAGGAGAGACTTCTTAACGTCATAGCGAAGAACATCTCAGACACCATCCCAGAAAACATGCTCGACGAGAGGTTGAAGAAGTTCTCAATTAAATTGTAAGATACAAGAAATCACACGAATTGACACGAAATATTTTTTCTCGCAAAGACGCAAAGAAACGCAGAGTTAATTTCCGTCAGCTATAAACTCTACACTCTCAACTATACACTTTTTTTGGGCGTTCCGGCGAAGCCGTCGGGCTTTCCGCTCTATCTTTGCTTGCCTCCGCTTACGCTACGGCTCGCAAAGGATGCCGCTGCAATCCCTAACGCATTGGGCGAATTCTAGAAATTTAAATACGATCTAGAACATTCATTATCTATGTAGAGACGTCACCCCGTGGCGTCTTTAAAAAACAAAACCAAGACAAATCCCAATATGAGACGCCACAGGAGTGACGTCTCTACGAAAATATTCCGTGATAAAAAATTAACTTTTTTATTCCAAGAATACATTGTACTTCTATCCATATTGTTTTGCTCCATTACTCCATCACCACATTACTACAAAAAGTCACGTAGTGACGACAGTTCCCAGGCAGGCGGTGGAGTGCGAAGCACGGAACCCCTGCATCCATGACCGAACTGATATAAAAGTGCCGAAGGCACGACGGAGTTTTTTCTGTCGCACCTTCGGCGCTTTGATTTATTGGTAACATTCTCTTGCAGGCATTCCGCACCATGTGCTCCATACCTGCCTGGGAACTGTCGTTCCTTCGGAACTTTTGAAAATTCCTCAACTCCTAACTCCTAATTCTTAACTCAAAAGACGCATCAACGACATATTGTTCATTTTTCATTGTGTCGTATGATACGTCTCTACATTGCGATTTTTAACATTTTTTAACTTTTTTATTTGGAATTGTTGTTTTAATTTTGCGGTGAAACTTTGTAACCAAATTTTATGAAAGACATTAAAAATCTGATATACACCATAAGAGGTGTAAAAGTTATGCTGGATTCTGATTTGGCTCAACTATACGGCTACACAACAAAAGCATTTAACCAGCAAGTAAAAAACAACATTGAAAAATTCGATACTGATTTCAGGTTTCAATTAACAAAAGAAGAATACAATGAAATATTAAGGTCAAAAAATTTGACCTTAGAATTAGAAAACGACTTTTTGAGGTCAAAAAATTTGACCTCAAAAGAACAAAGAGGCGGAAGACAATACCTCCATTTCGTTTTTACCGAACAAGGAATCTATATGCTGATGACAGTTCTTAAAGGAGAACTTGCCACAAAGCAAAGCATCATCCTTATAAGAACATTCAAAGAAATGAAAGATTTCATCCTTACAAATAACATTATTGAACACAAAGAAATACTACAGCTACCATAATCTTCAGGTTTATTTGCACCAACATTGCAAGTTGCCCACTTAACACTCAAACCTAAATCAACGCATTCATGACTCTAGAAATTTAGAACTCTAGAATTCTAGAACTTTAAAAATTTAAAACAACATCCTTGGAGTGACGTCTCTACAAAAATATTCTGTGATAAAAAATTAACTTTTTTATTCCAAGAATACATTGTACTTCTATCCATATTGTTTTGCTCCATCACTACATCACTACAAAAAGTCACGCAGTGACGACAGTTCCCAGGCAGGCGGTGGAGTGCGCAGCACGGAACCCCTGCATTGCAGGCATTCCGCACTATGTGCTCCATACCTGCCTGGGAACTGCCGTTCCTGACGGAGTTCTTCGTCAATGAAACCTCACGAAAATTTAAGACTTTAGCTTAGTACAAATTTATGGATTGTAATTGTAGTACCTAAAGGACAAGGCGGAAACCGTAGTTGTGGTACCCGCTGACTGGGAGGTCATGGCTACGAAGCGACACACGGCAGCCCCACGCAGCGCTACCCCAGCCACCGCCACGAAGAACACGGCGAGAGCCGGATGATGGTCCTGTTGGGTTCGTCTGTGAACTGCTGCTGTAACTGCCATACCAATCCTGGCAGCATTCCCATACATTGCCGCTCATGTCATATATGCCTAATTCGTTTGCTTGTTTGGTCTTTACGTCATGTGTTCTTGAACCGCTGTTACCATAATACCAAGCTACAACTCCAACGATATCACTTCCACTATATTTATAGTCCAACGATTTATTGCCGCCTCTTGCAGCATATTCCCATTCTGCTTCGGTTGGCAACCTAAAGTTCTTGCCTGTAAGTTGGTTTAATTTCTTTATGAATTCCTGGCAGTCGTTCCATGAAACTCGTTCTACAGGTTTATTGTTTCCTTTAAAACTGCTTGGATTGCTGCCCATAACGGCTGTCCATAATTCCTGTGTCACCTCTGTCTCGCCAATGTAATAGTCAGAAAGTGTCACAGAATGTACTGGTTTCTCATCATTGTTTGCGTCGCTGACTTGTTCTGAGGTCGCTCCCATCTGGAAGGTACCGCCTTCAACTGCTATCATAGTGAAATAAACGCCATTAACGGTAATAGTTTGGTTTCCAAAAGTAAGTTTTACACCACTATCTCCACCATATTGCGCTACGTTTATTGTCTTGGCAACTGTCTTGCCATTTCTTTCTGCTGTAATTTCATGAGAACCATATAATAAATTTAAACTCATTGGAGAAATGCCAACATAACTTCCGTCAACATAAATATTGTCGCCAGACTGGTCTGTTGAGATAGATATTTCCTTGCCAGTTTGCAGTTTTTCATTAACACTTAAAGTCTCACCTTCTTTAATAACAATAGTTTTCTTTACCTCAGCGCATCCTTGTTTGGTGAGTTTAAGTTCGTGCTCGCCTATCAGGATGTCAGAGATGTAGTTTGGTGTTTCCCCGTAATTCTTGCCGTCAATGTAGATTGTCGCGCCCATAGGACTTGTGTTAATGTCTATATCTCCGTTTATAGGTTGCGGCGCGTCAAGCGTTATGGTATTTGTCTCTCCTAAGACAAGATCCATGCTTTTCACACTTGCCCTATGATTAGACTTTCTCGCCTCGAAAATATGTGATCCGTCAGAGAGACGCCCAGTCCATCTGCCCGTGCCTTTATATTCTTCATCAACGTAAATGTCAGATTGTGAATCGGTGCTGATAGTCACATTGACGAAGTTAGCAGACATCTTAAGCGTTGCATTTGTGGTCAGTCCGTCGGAAACGACAAAGGTCTCTTCCTTCATCTTATACATATCTTTCATCACCATAACCTTGTGAGAACCACTTTCCAACTTATCTGTCTTTATAGGTGTATATCCAATATAATCGCCATCAACGAATGCCTTTGCGCCTTGTTCTGGACTGCTGGAAATATTAATATATCCAAAATTAGGACGTAGTTTTTTGTCTATCAAAGTCCTGTCGTTCACCGTCACCGTACCACTTTCAGTATGATATAATTTACATTCAATTTTGTATGTATGCGTTGTTCCATAATCTACCGCTTTAGACGCCTCTTGCGTGGAAATCAGTTCGTCGTCAATATATACACGAGCATCGGGTTGGTCTGATTTCACAATGAGATAAGTCTTCTTTGGTTTGGCAGCTTCATTTGTAGTTGCTGGCACAATAGGAATATACTGCAGCACCATCTCATAAACACAATAGTCGCACAACCTTTCTGGAAGATAATATTTGAAGGTTCCGTAATCTGGGTGCTTTATATCAATGAATGTCGCTGCTTCTGCAGAAAGATAAACCCACATCTGACCGGTCTTTGGTCTTTTGAGAATCTGTGTCTCTCTGTTGCCTGTAAATACCAGTCGCTGTCTCTCCTGTTCGGAGATATTCTCAGTAGAGATTTTTATCAACGCCATCGGGAAGTCGTTGCCGTCGGTATATTCAAGTTTATCTTCTATAATTCCGCCTGGGATATGCTTGAAACTTCCTTCCTTAACCTGAAGCTGAGAGAAAGCGTTTAATGAAATAAATGCAAATAATACAAGTAAAATCCTCTTCATGATGTAATCATATTAAAACAACAAATGTATAAAAATCTCTGAAATTCAAATTCTATTCCATGGCAACACTTTACCTTCAGAACTCGTCATCGCATTATCTCCAGCAAATACAACGGTTTTATGCTCGCTGTTTGCATCAGATAATTTTGACCAATAATTAAGTCCTTTAAAATAATTCTTGTTAAATGTAGCTCCTGATTTTATTTCGTATGCAAAAACTTCGTTATCCTTATTTTGCAACAAATCCACCTCGTTACCATTACTATCGCGCCAGAATGTAAAATCAGGATTCTTACCTCTATTGTATTCTTTTTTTATAAATTCGTTAACGACCATGTTTTCAAATAGTTCACCTCTGAGATAATGTGTGGCGATCTGGGATGAGGAACTAATTTCCAACAACGAACATGCTAATCCAGTGTCATAAAAATACATCTTCGGTGTTTTGACAAGTCTCTTAGAAAAATTCTTATGGTCTGGTTTTAAAAGATGAATTATATAACATTGTTCAAGTATCGACAACCACGACTGAACCGTTGGTTCCGAAACGCCACATTCGTTTGCCAAAGATGCCTTATTCAAAAGCTGACCTATTCTTCCAGCGCATAACTTAATGAATTTGACAAACAAAGACAAATCACCTATTTGCTTTATGTTACGGATATCTCGTTCAACATAGGTCCTTATGTAGTTAGGATAATAATCCGTTGGAGCAATGTCTTTATCATAAATACGAGGATAACTTCCATAAAAAATCTGTTCATCAACTGTATTTTTATTAATACCAGCTGCCATCATCTCTTCATTGGAAAATGGAAGCAGATTCAATATTCCAACTCTGCCAGCAAGACTCTCATCAACCGATGACATTAACAATATATTCTGAGAACCCGTAAGAATATACATTCCTTCTTTATTGGCATTATCTGTATGAGTCTGAAGATATGATAATATGGAAGGTTCTTTTTGTACTTCGTCAATAATTACCTTGTCAGGATATGTGGCAATGAAACCACGAGGATCTTCCTTGGCAAAAGTTCGTATATCCAAATCTGAAAATGAAATATATGTATAATCAGGAAATACCATCTTCACTAAAGTTGATTTACCTGACTGTCTTGGTCCAGTTATTAAAACGAATGGGAATTTCCTTGATAATTCCAATACTTTTGCATGCAAATCTCGTTTTACCATATCTTTTATTTTTTATGCAAATATAAAGTATAATTTTAGAATTACATAAATATATATATTATTTTTTTCTCAACAATATTTTGAATGTTTTGGAGAAGTCCTGTAAAGAATTACATTAATTTTTCATAGATTCTTCTCGTTCTTCGTATTCAAAAAAAACTCCGCGTAAATACATGAGATACGCGGAGTTTTTTTTATAAGTTCAAAGCTAAATAGCTTAAAGCTCATTGATGACTTTCATCAGTTGTTCCCCCAATCCGATTGTGTAGCCTTGTGAGATGAATACTATCTCGTTTTGTGTATTAGCCACGATGAATATTGGAAGATTTTCACTTTGAAGTCTCATATTAGCAACGATTTCTTTCAACATCTTGCCGTCTTCAATACCGAAGGTCAAGTTTTCTGGAAGACCTTGGAAGTTCTTCTTTTCGAAGTTCTTCTTATGTTCTTCGTTTTGGAACAAGAACACGAAGCTTCTTCCCCACTTATCCAACTGATCTTTAACAGCTGCAATATCCAACATATCATGTGTTGTTGGTTCGCTGCCACCGTCCAAGAGGCCGAGTACATAGAAACCGCGACCGGTTGTAGACAATAAACTCTTTGCTTCTGTCTCACCTACTGGGACATATACGTTTTCAGAGTTGAAGTTGCCGATGATCTTGAGACCTTTCTCTGGTTCTCTCATCACCAACTCGATATTTGTTGTCTGATCTGATTCGATGTTGAAGAATGTCATACGAGCGAGAACGCTGCCATCAGAAAGACGTGTACCTGTTGTCAAGACATAATAGCCAGGATCGAGGGCGAGACCGTTTTCAAACAATGTTGAATATTGTTCACCGAAGTCCATGCCTGGATCTTTAGCATCGTATGCCAACAAGTCGAAGTTTGTTCCGTCAAATTTCTTGATAGAGAAATGTGTGTAGTAACGAAGGTCTGTCAAAGCGCCTACTGGCTTGTATGATGCCATCAAAGTGCCTTGGCGTGTTGGAGCAACATTAGCAACGCTTTCTTCTTCAAATTTAACGTCAATCCAATCCTTGCCTGCAAGATATTGAACCTTGCCCGTGACAGGGTCGATACGTGAAGGGATGCCGAGTGAACGTGCCATTGACACGAAGAAGATACCTCTTGAACGTGAGTCGGTAATCTTAGATCTCAAGACACTTGTTGGTGCCATTGGGATGTTGCGTGCATTCAACTCATTTTTGATGATGATATTTTCTTTGATCCATTCGACGAGTTCTTGTGGATTGTTTCTGAATTGTTCTGCTTGTTCTTTTGCAAAATATTCTGAGAGGGTTTTCTTATAAGGTATAAGCATTTCGTTAGAAACACGTGGATTCAAGACGTAAGCGTTGTGGATATCGCCTTTACCTTTATATGAATAGTCTAAGTTGTCTTTCAACACTTCCAATGAAATATCGCGTAAGTCTTTGTCGCTTATTTCTTTGAGGAGATTCAAAGCGATTCTTACTTTTGCCTTATCGTCAGCATAAGCGATGAAATCCATGATGGTTTGGTAGTTACCCCATGACTTTTCTATCAATGCATTGACTTCTTTATCCTTGAAGTTTCTTGGGAATGAAGCGATATAAGCATTTCTTATTGAATCTTCGTAAGCGAAACGACGGTCGTTTTCAGCGCGCATCTCTGGTGTTACATTAGGCATCTTAGCCTTTTCTGCAGGAGGAGTGATGTCGTATTCAACGATCATTTCTTTGCCATGGCAGTTGTCGAGCATAACAATTATCTCGTTCTTCTCGCCGAAAGGCATCTCTTGGAAACCGAACTTACCATCTTTAGAAGCGTAGACGAGCATATCGCCTTTACCTGCTGTCATCCATGTCTCACCATTTTCATCGGTTTCCTTGACAGCTACTGTGCAGAATTCAGCATAGTTATAAATCTTGAACTCTACTCTTGCATCTGTAACAGGATTATTGTTAATGTCGACTACTTTGATAGTCATCTTTGATGTCTCTGCGTAATTGTAAACCACGTTGATTTCAGTGTGGTTAGGTGTTACGTCGATAACTTCTTCTGGTCCGTAGTAACGACCGAACACGCGAGTGTGAAGGAGGAGACAACGTGAAGCAGGAGCATTGAACCAACCGAGGTCGAGCACTGGTTCTGGTTCGCAGGCGCCGAGGAAGTGCCATTCGCCGTCAACGTAAGCTTCAACCCAAGCGTGGTTGTCGTCGCAGTGTGCCCAACGAGGAGTATACACCTGGCGTGCAGGGATACACATAGCGCGCAATGCAGCAACGAGGAATGTTGACTCTTCACCACAGCGACCCCATGATGTCTTCACTGTTGCAAGAGGAGAACTTGTTCTTGAGTCAGAGCCTTTGTAGTTAGCTTTCTCATGACACCAGTGGTTGATTTCCAATACAGCTTCATACATTGACAAGTCTTTCACTCTGTCTTTCAACTCGTGATAGAACACAAATCTTGATGCGTCGAGGTTTTCGTTGTTGATTCTGACAGGAACGACGAAATGGTTGAATTCTCTCTCAGGGACGCTTTTACCCCATGGCATCTCTTCCTTAGCGGTGTATGACGCCATGATATTCTTATGATAGAATGTGCCAGGGTAATCAGTGATGTCGCTGAGTGGCATATATGCATATAAGAATTGTAATGCTTCTTTTTCTTTTTGAGGCATTTCAAGATCAAAGATACTGAACAAATCGCCATTTGGGAGTTGCGCCATCTTTTCTTGAAGGTCTTTTTCAACCTCAGCACGTTGTGTTGCATCAGAGATAAAATGGTCTCTATTGGAACATGAAGACATGAAGCCAATAACAAAAATGGCTATCAATAAGTTCTTAATCTTTCTCATAGTCATAATTATTATAATGAATATTTAGCTGGTCTTTCTATACATTCGCTGCGGTCAGGGCCGTATGATACGAGTGTGATAGGAACGCCAACATAATCTTCAATGAATTCGATGTATTTGTTAAGTTCGCGAGGAATATCTTTTTCTATCTTTTGATTCCAGCCTTTGAATGATTCCAAAACAGGAGTCATTGTTTGTGTACAAGCGTCGAAAGGCAAGTAATCGATCTTTTCGTTCTTATAGTTATAAGCTGTCGCTGCCTTGATTTCTTCGAAATCGTCCATAACGTCAGATTTCATCATCATAAGGTTAGTTACACCATTGAGCATGACAGCATATTTAAGAGCTGGAAGGTCGAGCCATCCTGTACGACGAGAGCGTCCTGTTGTTGAACCGAATTCATGGCCGTTCTTGCGGAGTTTCTCTCCTACTTCGTCGAACAACTCTGTTGGGAATGGACCAGTACCGACGCGGGTGCAGTATGCTTTGAATATACCGAATACTCTTCCGATTCTGCTTGGAGCAACGCCTAGACCTGAGCAAGCGCCGGCTGCGATTGCAGATGATGAAGTTACGAAAGGATAGCTTCCGAAGTCAACGTCCAAGAGTGTGCCTTGAGCGCCTTCTGCGAGAACGCGTTTGCCTTCATCTAATGATTTGTTGAGGAAATATTCGCTTTCGATGAACTGGAATTGTTTCAAGAATTCTACTGCTTTGAACCATTCTTCTTCATATTTGTCGAATGTCATGCCATCGAGAAGCAAGGTGCTCATATCGAAGTTGAGGTTTCTGATCTGATCGAGATGGATGTTCTTCAATCTTTCATAACGAGCCTTGAAGTCGTCTGAAGAGATGTCACCAATACGGATACCACGACGAGCTGTCTTGTCTGTATAAGTTGGTCCGATACCTTTTAATGTAGAACCTATCTTGTTTTTCTGTAATGCGTTTTCGTTAGCAGCATCGAGAGCGCGGTGTGTAGGAATGATGAGATGTGACTTGTTTGAAATCAAGAGTCTGTCTCTGATATCGATTCCGCTTTCTGCCAACTTATCAATTTCATCTTTGAATATCTTAGCATCGATGATGACGCCATTGCCGATGACATTGATACATTTTTCGTTAAAAATACCTGATGGAATTGTGTGCAATACAAATTTCTTACCATCGAACTCGATAGTGTGACCTGCGTTTGGTCCACCTTGGAAACGAGCTACAATATCATAATGAGGTGTGAGAGCATCGACGACTTTACCTTTACCTTCGTCGCCCCACTGCAATCCAAGAAGCAAATCAATTTTTGCCATAATTACTTTATTGATTTTTAATATTTTACAAAAAACAGGCTAAATATCACTCGCGATTTGGAGTACATACGGAAAGGTATGTGTATTTAGCATTCAAAATTAGTAAAAATCTCAGTACGATTATGAAAAAAATTGTCTAAAAATAAAAATATTACTAAGTTGTTAACTCTCAATGTTTCTTTCTATTCTAACCACCTTGTTGACAAGTTTCATCTTTCTCAACTCTCCGATGACAGCATCCAGCTGTTTGACGTTATTAACATAGAACGAAACTACAGCTTCTACCATTCCGCCCTCGCTCTGTATCTTCACAGAATGAAGGTCAAGTTCCAGCTTTTCGTTCAACATGGTGAACAAAGATGAGCCGAAGCCTTTTCTGTTGACACCAGTAATCTTCAAGGTGGCCATGAATGCAATGTCTTCACTGAACTGCCATTTTGCCTTAACAATGTTCTTGCCATAACGTGACATAAGGTTGATAGCCTTAGGACAATCGGAACGATGTATCTGCAGCGGCTGGTTAGGGAAGGAAATAGCCACCACATCATCTCCAGGTATTGGGTTGCAACATGTTGATATAGTATATCCCAAATCCTTATTTTCATTGTTTTCAATCTCAGGGACTTTATTGTCTTCCGTTTTAGAGCCAGAACCCACCAATCCGAAAGTGAGTATCTTCAAAAGGACATTGGAAGTGCTGCGGCGTCCATTATTGAACAACGGCTCTATATCCTGATATGTCACCTTTCCCAATGCGACATAATAATACAGGTCAATACGTCCTGCAAGACCTGCCTTCTCAACAATATAATTGATATTCTGTCTGCTGAAATCGACATTGAATCTCTTGAAGAACTCTTCGAGTTTCGACTTGCCTTTTTCCTTGAATGTTCTTCTATAGTCTTTGATTCCATTCTTAAGGCGTGACTTGGCCAATGATGTCACCAGAAATTCAAACGACTTTTCTTGAGGTATCTGGAACGCTGAGGTGATGATTTCGACCTGATCGCCCATATTGAGCACATAATCCATTTTGACGAGTTTCTTGTTGACGTTAGCGCCAATACACTGATTGCCTATTTCGCTATGAATCATATAAGCAAAGTCGAGCACAGTAGCTCCTTTAGGAAGACTCTTCATCTCGCCTTTAGGTGTGAATACGAATATCTCGTCATTGAAGAGGTCAAGCTTAAAGCTATTGAGGAATTCTATAGCAGAAGAGTCATCCGATTTGGTAAGATCTCTGATATTATCCAGCCACGACTTAAGACTGCTGTTGTCGTTCATATATTTAAGGTAAGCCATGAGTCCTCGTTCAGCGATGATATCCATTTTCTGTGTTCTTATCTGCGTCTCTATCCAGTTGCCCTGCTTGCTCATGAAGACAGCATGTATGGATTCATATCCATTTGTCTTAGGGAACGAGAGCCAGTCTCTAAGACGGGCATTATTAGGACGATAGAACATCGTCAACACTCCGAATGTCTGCCAGCATTGTATCTTTTCCAGATCCAGAGGGCAGTCGATGATGATTCTAAGCACGAAGACATCATATATCTCTACCAGCGAGAGTTCATATTTATGCATACGTTCCCATATTCCGCTTTGGCTTCTCTCCAGTATCTTTATCTCCGCCTTGATTCCAATCTTCTCCAGTTCAGCCTTTACCGGTTCAGCGAATTCTTCAAGTTCAGCGATTTTTTTCGCTCTTATCTCATCGAGTTTCTTGGAGATAGACTCAAATACCTGTGGATTGATATATTTGAGGCATAGATTTTCGAGTTCCATTTTCACGGCATAAAGACCGAGACGATATGCAAGAGGGGCATAGAACGACAATGTCTCTGAAGCTATCTTAAGCTGTTTATGGTGCTGCATCGACTCTAGCGTCCTCATGTTATGAAGTCTGTCGGCCAGCTTCACCAATATCACGCGGATATCTTCCGCCATGGTATTAACAATCTTTCTATAATTTTCAGCCTGGATGCTTTCAATGCTGTTCTGGAAGTCGATGCCTTCGAGTTTTGTCAGACCTTTGACCACGCGAGCCACTTTAGGTCCGTATTCCTCGCTTATATATTCTAATGTATAATCAGTATCCTCCACCACGTCATGCAGCAGGGCGCTGATTATGGAAGTTGTGCCCATCCCGATTTCCTTGGCAACTATGATAGCTACAGCTATTGGATGAAAGATGTAAGGCTCGCCAGATTTGCGTCGAGCGTCTTTATGAGCCAATGCTGCAAATTCATAGGCCTTCTTGACAAGCGCCACATCAGCTTCTTCTTTTTTTCCTGTCCATGCATCAAGCAGAATCTCAAACTGCCTGTCCATTTCCATCTGCTCTTCTATTGAATAAGTATCGGGATAGTTCATATTTCTTGCATTTGAACCTGCAAAGTTAATATGCTTTTTTTCGAAAATCAATAGGGAATGTAAAAAAAAATTAGGAATAATTTAAGGTTTAAAGTTCAAGGTTCTTAGTTCAAAGTTCAATGGTTCAAAGTTCAATAGTTTTTAAAAAAAACTCAGAACCCCATTTCTGAGATTCTGAGCTTTTGGATTTCTAAAATCCTTTTGACTTTTGTCATTAGCCTTTTATCATTAGCCATTAACAGTAGCCATATGTGCGATAAGGTCTAATACCTTATTTGAATAACCGATTTCGTTGTCGTACCATGAAACGACTTTTACGAATGTATCTGTGAGATATACGCCAGCGTTAGCATCGAAGATTGATGTGAGTGTACAACCTAAGAAGTCTGATGAAACGACTGCATCTTCTGTGTAACCGAGAACGCCTTTGAGTTCACCTTCTGAAGCTTCTTTCATAGCTTTGCAGATAGCTTCTTTTGAAGCTGGCTTTTGAAGGTTGACAGTGAGGTCAACAACAGAAACGTCTAATGTAGGAACGCGCATTGAGATACCAGTGAGTTTGCCATTCAATTCAGGGATGACTTTACCGACAGCTTTAGCAGCACCTGTTGATGAAGGGATGATGTTGCCTGCTGCTGCGCGACCGCCACGCCAGTCTTTCAATGATGGACCGTCAACAGTCTTTTGTGTTGCTGTTGTTGAGTGAACTGTTGTCATCAAACCGTTTTCGATACCGAAGTTGTCGTGTAAGACCTTAGCGATTGGAGCCAAGCAGTTTGTTGTACATGAAGCGTTTGAAACAAATTGAGTTCCTTTAACGTATGTTTTTTCGTTAACGCCGCAAACGAACATTGGAGTGTCGTCTTTTGAAGGAGCTGACATAACAACGTATTTAGCGCCTGCTTCGATATGTGCTTGTGCTTTGTCTTTTGAGAGGAACAAACCTGTTGATTCAACAACGTATTCTGCTTCTACTTCATTCCATTTCAAGTTTGCTGGATCTTTTTCTGCAGTGATGCGGATTGGATTGCCATTGACGATGAGAAGGTTTTTCTCTACGTCGAAATCTATTGTACCGTCAAATTGACCGTGCATTGTGTCATATTTCAACATATAAGCTAAGTAATCAACTGGACATAAGTCATTGATACCTACTATTTCAATGTCATTACGAGTTTGAGCAGCTCTGAAAACGAAACGGCCTATTCTACCAAAACCGTTAATACCAACTTTAATTTTTGCCATATTTTTTATAGTTTAAATAGTGTTAATACAAATTAAAATATTATATGTTTTTTTAAGCCCGCAAATTTACTTATTTTTTAAAAATGTTATAAAACGACATCGTATTTTTTTAAAAAAAATTATGTTTTTTTTTGACAGAAGGCAGTGTATCTCTTTGCGATATTTTTATTGAAAAAAATATCAACTTGTAGTCCTGTTGTCTTGTCGACTTGTTGACTTTTTTTATATCTTTGCAGCAATATGGATAAGATTAGAAACTTTTGTATTATAGCTCATATCGACCACGGTAAGAGCACATTGGCAGATAGACTTTTAGAGAACACCAAGACGTTATCACAGAAAGAGTTAGTCAACCAGGTTCTCGATGACATGGATTTGGAACGTGAGCGCGGCATCACCATCAAAAGCCACGCCATCCAGATGAATTATGTAAGAGACGGTGTCAACTACACACTCAACCTCATCGACACTCCCGGTCACGTCGACTTCTCGTACGAGGTGTCACGTTCCATCGCAGCATGCGAAGGCGCTCTGTTAGTCGTCGACGCCACACAGGGCATCCAGGCTCAGACCATCTCCAACCTCTATATGGCTATGGACCACGACTTGGAAATCATCCCTGTCATCAACAAGATAGACATGGACAGCGCCAACCCTGAGATGGTGGAAGACCAGATCGTAGACCTCATCGGCTGCGAACGTTCCGACATCTTACGCTGCAGCGCTCGTAATAATATAGGTATCGAGGAAATACTCGAGGCTATCGTCGACAGAATCCCTGCTCCTAAGGGCGACCCTAACGCTCCTTTGCAGGCGCTCATCTTCGACTCTGTATTCAACTCATATCGCGGAATCATCGCCTACTTCCGTATCTTCAACGGAACAATACGCAAAGACGAACTCGTCAAGTTCTTCGCGACGAAGATGGAATACCAAGCCGACGAAATCGGCGTGCTTCAACTCAAGCAGGTTCCTAAAGACGAACTCTCTGCCGGTAACGTAGGTTATATCATCTCTGGCATCAAGACTTCTTCTGAAGTAAAGGTCGGCGACACCATCACTCACGTCGAAAGACCTTGCGACAAACCTATCGAAGGTTTCGAACACGTCAAGCCTATGGTTTTTGCCGGTGTATATCCTGTAAGCGCTGATGATTACGAAGAGTTACGTGCTTCTTTGGAGAAATTACAGCTCAACGACGCTTCATTGGTATGGGAACCAGAGTCATCAATAGCTCTTGGTTTCGGTTTCCGCTGCGGCTTCTTGGGTCTCCTCCACATGGAAATCGTTCAGGAACGTCTCGATCGCGAGTTCAATATGGACGTCATCACCACTGTGCCTAACGTTTCATTCAAGGCTTATCTCACCGACGGCGAAGTCATCGACGTTCACAACCCTAGCGGACTTCCAGAAGTGACAAAACTCGACCATATCGACGAGCCTTTCATCATCGCTGAGATCATCACAAAGAACGAATACGTCGGTTCTATCATGAAACTCTGCATCGACAAACGTGGTGTCTTGATGAACCAAGTTTATCTCACAACCGACCGCGTCGAGCTCAAGTTCCAGATGCCATTGAGCGAAATCGTATTCGACTTCTACGATAAATTGAAATCTATATCAAAAGGTTATGCTTCTTTCGACTACCACATCGCCGGTTATCAACAAGCAAGTCTCGTCAAATTGGACATCATGTTGAATGGTGAAGTCGTTGACGCCTTGTCAACTTTGATTCACCGCGACAACGCATATTCATTCGGACGCAAGATGTGTGAAAAGTTGAAAGAATTGATTCCACGCCACCAATTCGACGTTGCTATCCAAGCATCTATCGGTGCCAAGATCATCGCAAGAGAGACAGTACGCCAGGTTCGTAAGGACGTTACAGCAAAATGTTATGGCGGTGACGTCAGCCGTAAGCGTAAGCTCCTCGAAAAGCAGAAAGCCGGTAAGAAGAGAATGCGCCAGATCGGTAGCGTAGAGGTTCCACAATCAGCGTTCCTCGCAGTGTTGAAACTTGATTAAGACAATATCTTTGTCCACATAATACGAATAGGGATGTCACGGTGTGACATCCCTATTTTTCATCGCGCGAAGGAGCGAAGATTGTAAAATGTGGATGATGCAGTACTGTGGAGGGCAGCAGATACTTTGGAGCCTGAAAGGGCAAAACATTATAATGTAAGGCATCGACTTATATGATTACGAAAATATAAGCGTTTAAAAAACTCTACTTGCAGCCCATCGCGTTAGGGATTGAAGCAGCATCCTTTTGGAGCGTAGCGGAAAAAGATATAGCGGAAAGCCCGACGGCGGAGCCGGAACGCCCAAAAAGACTAATGACAAAAGTTTAAGGTTCAAAGTTCAATGGCAAAGAATAAATCTCCACTCCCACTCTATTTATATGATCTATCAAATTCTCATTTTTCAATGAAGAATATAAAGAAATATCAAACATATAAGGTAACAACAAATCATCAACACCATTCATAATATCCAACAAATCATCATGTTCGAGTTTGTCGCCAAGAAGTGTAATATCAATATCAGAGAAAGGCCTATAGTTTCCTTTCGCACGAGAACCATACAAAATAACTTTTTCAATCTTAGGTTTCTTTGCGAAAAGTTCACAGAGTTTTTTCCGATACTCGTCTTTTATTCCGTATTTCATAAACCTCAACCGCTTATTTTTTCAATCATCGATTTCTCGTATTCCACAAATAATGGATAATACACGTTAATAATATTATCGACAATACGTTTTGCAGTGTCGTCATCATATTGATGTGATGTCACGTTTCTATCTGATATTGTCTGCATCCATTGTTCATTATCAATAAGACCGAATCTCAACGCATGACGTATTGCATCTCTCGAACCAAAAATCTCCGTCACACCCTGATATTCTGCATAATCTTTCATCACCTTCCACGCCAGTTCATGAGTAAACTCAAAACATTGTATCAAACCTTCATTAATTAAATAACCGATACTATGTGTTGAATACTGCTCGCTACGAATTATTTCGACAGCTTCAGAAAGTCTCTTTAAAGCCCTGCGGTAATTCTCAAACCGCTGCACCCATCTTAAATCTTTTTCCACGCTCATATTTTTGATATTTAGTTCTAAAATTCTTATGCAAAACTATGAATAAAAAACAAAGCAAACAAGAATTATTTTCTTAAGGGGAGTTCTATAAATTCCCCGTTTAAATAATTTTGATAGTAACAATTAAAACTTTTGCATGCTTTATGTTTTTTCTTGGAATCTTTTCGCCTTTCTTTCAATCACATAGCTCGCTATGTTCTTTCAAGAAAAACAAAAATCTTCTCAAAGAAAAATTCATAAATCATTTGCAAAGCAA
>JAFZDU010000061.1 GCA_017561025.1 Bacteroidales bacterium
GAAAAAAGTTGTATCTTTGCACTCGCAATCAGATGGTGGATGTAGCTCAGTTGGTTAGAGTACCGGATTGTGGTTCCGTGGGTCGTGGGTTCGAGTCCCATCTTCCACCCTCAAAAAAGAGACGATGAAAATCGCCTCTTTTTTTTGTTTAGTAATGAAGTAATGCAGTAAATGTTTTGACTCCATCACTTCATCACTTTGTCACTTTAAACCGAAAGATTGTATTCTCTCAAAACATCATTCAAGGATGTCTTCTTGTCTGTCGATTCTTTTCTCTTTCCGATGATCAAGGCGCAGGCAACATTATAGTCGCCGGCAGGGAAATGTTTGGTGTACGATCCAGGGATTACGACGGAACGTGCTGGTACATAGCCTTTGTATTCAACAGCTTCTTCTCCGCTTACATCGATGATTTTTGTCGATGATGTGATTACGGTGTTAGCTCCTAAAACGGCTTCTTCTTCAATTCTCACGCCTTCAACAACTATGCATCTTGAACCGATGAAACAGTTGTCTTCAATGATGACTGGTGCAGCCTGTAATGGTTCGAGCACGCCTCCGATACCAACGCCTCCGCTTAAGTGAACGTTCTTTCCTATCTGTGCGCATGAACCTACCGTAGCCCAAGTGTCGACCATGGTGCCGCTGTCGACGTATGCTCCGATGTTGACATACGATGGCATCAAAATAACACCTTTATTAATAAAGGAACCATATCGTGCTGTCGCTGGAGGCACGACGCGTACGCCTGCTTCTTCAAATCCTTTCTTCAAAGGCATCTTGTCGTAATATTCAAAAACGCCGCTCTCCATGACTTCCATCTTGTTGATAGGGAAGTACATCAAGACTGCTTTCTTCTGCCATTCGTTGATAATCCATTTGTCATCAATCTTTTCAGCAATGCGGAACTCGCCTTTGTCTAACTTTTCAATGACATTACAAATAGCATCGCGAACTTCTTCCTTTTCTAATAAAGCTCGGTTCTCCCAAGCGCTCTCTATGATATTTCTTAAATTTTCCATAATGAATTTATATATCTGCAAAGATAGGAAAAGTCAACAAGACTACAAGACTACAAGTCAACAAGTTTTTCAGAAAATTTATTTGTTGGGAATTTTTTTTTAAAAATAAAAAGAGTGAAATTTGTGCTCCTGAAAAATAAAATAATGCAAGAATGAAGAAGGTGATAATAATTTTAATAATGTCTTTGTGTCATTCTTTGGGTTTCGCTCAAAATATAAATATACAGACAATAACAGAAAATGAATATCATTTGTTGAAAGAGCAACAAATAGATATTGCTTTGGATACATCGCTATCAATAAAAGAAGAAAATAATTTTATTTATATTCCATTGGATAATGGTGTTTTACCACTTATAAATGATACGTTAGAGGATCATCTCGCTGATTTAATAATACATAAGTGTTTGGGCTTTTCGGATGATTTGAATGTGTATGTTTTAGATGTTACAAAATTTACACACAATGAGACATGGTTTATAGACAAATCAAATGGAAATATTGTAAAAGCATTGCGATTTTATTGTTGCTCGGATAAGTATATTATTTCGTATGATATGCCGGAATGTGACAGATATGTTGGGATAAATATATACCGTAAAACGAAAAGTGGGTTGGAAAAAATGTATTGCATTAAGCCAGATTGGTTTATTGAAAACATGTTTTGTATTGGTAAAAATGTATTTGTAGCAGAAGCAAGAAAACTTTCTTGTACTGAAAATTTATTTTTCAAAATAGTTTTATAGTCACGATTAGATAATCTACAATTCCTAATTCCTCATTCCTAATTCCTAATTAAAAAAATCCGTTGTCTGTTGTCTTGTGGTCTTGTAGTCTTTTTTATTATCTTTGCAAACAAAAATTAAGAAATGGCAAGAATAATGGCAATCGATTACGGAAGGAAACGCTGCGGCATTGCAGTGACCGACCCTTTGCAAATCATCGCAAATTCATTGACGACTGTTGCAACAAAAGATTTATTGACATTCATTTTGGATTATGTCAAGAAGGAAAATGTTGAGACAATAGTTATCGGAGAACCAAAAGATATGCAGAATAATCCTTCTGAATCAAGTCGTTACATAGAACCTTTTATCGGTCAGCTGAAAAAGGCGCTCCCAGAGATGAACATCAAACGTCACGACGAAAGATTCACTTCAAAGATGGCGTTCCAGACTATGATAGATGCTGGTCTCGGCAAGAAACAGCGTCAGAACAAGGCGCTCGTCGACACCATCAGCGCTACCATTATCCTCCAATCTTATATGGAATCGGAAGCAATTAACAAAAATAGATTTTAAATTTTAAGTTATGATATTACCTGTAGTGGCTTACGGCCATCCTGTTTTAAAGAAAGTAGCAGAAGAGATAGATCAGGATTATCCTGGTTTACAACAGCTTATCGCTGATATGTTCGAGACTATGTACCACACTGAAGGTGTCGGTCTCGCCGCTCCTCAAATCAATAAGTCAATTAGACTCTTCGTCATCGACGCTGATCCTTTCCAAGAAAATTATCCCGAAGCAAAAGGATTCAAGAAGGTTTTCATCAACCCGGAAATCGTGGATCATTCAGAAGAGACATGGATCTTCCGCGAAGGATGCCTCAGTCTTCCTGATATGAATGAAGACGTAGAGCGCCCTTCGAAAATAACAGTCAATTATTTAGACGAGAACTTCGTTGAACATGAAGAGGAATTCGACGGAATCTGCGCTCGCGTTGTACAGCATGAATATGATCACCTCGAAGGAAAAGTTTATGTCGACAGAGTCGCTCCTATGCGTAAGATGATGCTCAAGAACAAGTTGCGCAATATCTCAGAAGGCAATATATATGTTGATTATAAAATGATTTTCCCAGCAAAAAGAAGAAGATAAAAATGTAGAGACATGTCAATGTTTCCTATTAATATAAACACTCATTGATGTGTCTTTTTTTTAAATCATTAATTAAATTAAGTTATGAAAAGATTATTGACATTATTATCAATACTTGTTGTAGTATTTTTCGCTTCATGTAACAACGAAACTCCATCAGAGAAAATCGCACGTCTTCAACCTCAGATGATTGGTGCAGACGGTTCTGTAAATAAAGAAGTCGGTGCAGAATTGATCGAGGCTTATTTGGCAAGTGCAAAGGAAAACCCTCAGGAAGAGACATCTCCAGATATGGTTTTCAAGGCTTTGGATATTTCTGTTAACATCAACCTCGACAATCCACAAAAGTCGGTAGAGATCGTTGATTATATGATCGCTACATATCCACAACATCATCTTGCACCGATGGCGTTGTTCGTCAAGGCATTCGTTTATGAAAGAGTCGGCGATATCCCAAGCGCTAAAGAAACATACCGCGAATTCTTGGAAAGATATCCTAACGATCCAATGGCAGAAGACGTCAAGGCATCATTGAGAAACGCCGGCATCCCATTGGAAGAATTGGTAAGACAGTTTGAGGAAGAGTGATAAGAAACTCATAAATTAAAAAAGGACGAGCATGCTCGTCCTTTTTTAATTTATGAGTTTTACTAAAAGCTTCCCTTCAGCTGTTCGTTGAGTCCGTCTATCATATTCAAAACGTCATCTTTACCAATTTCTTTTTCTGATGACGTGATGAAAATATGAGGGATTTCTTCCCATTGTTCGGCGAGTTTTTCCTTGTATGCCTGAAGATTGCGCTGAAGCTCTAATTCTTTTATTTTATCTACTTTGGTGAAGATGATATAGAAAGGCATCTGCAACTCTCCGAGGTGGTTGATGAATTCGAGGTCTATTTTTTGCGGCTCGATGCGGCTGTCGACCAGGACGAACATACAGACGAGGTTCTTTCTGTTTTGGATATAATCGTCGAGCATGACCTTCCAAGCTTCGCGGTCTTTCTTGGAACGTTGAGCGAATCCATAGCCAGGCAAGTCGACAAGATACCATTCGTTATTGATGATGAAATGGTTGATGGTGATTGTCTTTCCTGGAGTTGACGATGTCTTGGCAAGTTGTTTTCTGTTGGTCAGCATATTGATTAATGATGACTTGCCGACGTTGGAACGTCCTATGAAAGCGTATTCCGGTTTGTTGGCTGCCGGTAGCTTGTCGATTTTGGTGTTGCTTTGAAGGAAAGCTGCAGATTTTATATTCATATCAGATCTCGAGTTTTTCGTTTTTGTTGTATATGAGATGTCTCTCTATCTTTTCTGGATAAATATCTTCGATTGTTATCAAGATAGCAGTCTCTTCCACATTGCCGAATGGTGCGTTGAGGGCTGTTCCGAACATTTTCATTGTTGCGGAAAGGCTCATGTAGGCATTGAACAATGGTGGTATTGTTGAGCCGTGTTCTCTTACGTATTTGCTCAAAGTGCGGTAACTGTTCTGGTAGTTGTTGCCGTCGAGTCTGAGTTTCATGATGGCTTTTCTTGCTTTTGTCTTGATGGCTTTGTCTGGGTATGGGAACACTAGCTTGTCGTGGTCAGGGAAGAATTTCTTCATGAAGAAGAGTATCATATCGCGGAGAGCCTTGTCGAATTGTGAGTACATGGTGACTTTTCCGAAGAAGTATTTCGCTGAAGGATAATATGTCAGCAATGCTCCGAGTCCGTCCCAGAGGTTATCCAAGGTGAAGATGCTCTTTCTTACGTTGCCTGTTGACTGATATTTAGGCTGGACGAATGAGCGGCCTAATTCGATTGTATAAGGAAGATATTCTTTTATGAATTTGTCGGAATAATAGAACAATTCTGATGTTGGAGTGTCGACTTGTCCGTTGTTTTTGATAGGGAGTTTTTCGCAGAGGATGAAGCGATAGCCTCCGAGTATTTCTTTTTCTACTGGGTCCCATACTATCAGCTGTTCGAAGTAAGCGTCGTCTCTTGTGTCGAATTCGTCGATGTCGAGGCTTTTGCCTGTTCCTCCGCCTGATTCGCGGAATGCCCATTCGCGCAGACGGCCGATTTCACGCATGGTGTTAGGTGCATTATGTGCGTTGACGACGTATATCTCGTTATTGCCGTAGTTTGTCTTTCTGACGAAACGTTCTGGAGTTAGTTCTTTAGCGATGTCTTCTGTTGGGACGGCTTCGATTATTTTTTCCATATTCATTTTATATTGTATAGTTTTTATCAGGGTCGAAAGTTTGTTCGCAGTTGCCAGGAAGGTTGTATGAGAAGTTTCTCAGTTTCATGGCCCATTCGTTGTCGGTGTATCTGCTGTCGAAAGTCTGCCAAGGAATAGGTTTTCCGAATGTTATTGTTAGAGTTTTGTTCTTCTGCTTGTAAAATTCATTCACAAGGAATAGCATTTCTATATTGGCTTTGATGCCCAGCTTCTTGCGTATGTTGGAAAGGTTGTAGAAGAAGTTGCTGTTTCTTCCGGATATATGTGTAGGAATGATATCGCGTTTGTAGGTGCGGGCCTTGGTGATGAAAGTCTTCTTCCATTCCAGGTCGATGATTTTTCCTTTGTGTTTTCTTGAGCATAAGCCGAAAGGATAGAAACATATTGTTCTGTCGCCGGCGAAAGTCTCGTTGAAAATCTTTATGTTGTCGGCATTGCTTCCAAGTTTGTTGACAGGAATGAAAAGAGGGCGCAGGTTAGGGATGAAGAGCAGGAAATCGTTGACGGGTGTGATGACGTCTGGACGGATTTTTCCAACGGTGTCTATCAAGGCGATTCCGTCGAGGCCGCCGATTGGATGGTTGGCTGCCACTATGAAACGGCCTTCTTCCTTGATGTGCTCCAGGCCTACAGCATCGACGCCTGTGTTGAATTCTTTCATGACCTCTGTTACGAAAGGCAGTCCGGAAAGACCGTCAGCTCTTAACAACAAACCATTGATGTCATCCTGATGGAGGATTTTCTTTATGTATCTGAAAACAAAAGGTGGAATCTTATTTGCAAATTTAGGAGCTTTCTGCCCGATAATCTTTTCAATATCTATCTGTAAAGCTTCTTTGTCACTCATCTTGAAATCATTTAAAAAATAAACTCGTTTTCATTGCAAAAATACAAAAAAGAAGCAACGTTTCGAACTTTACTGTAAAAGATTATGCTTTTTCAGAAATTCAGAAATACATTTCCCCTTTGTCTTAGCCTTTATGCGTCATAAATCATTCTGAAATTTCGTTATCCGTTGATTTTATTGGGTGTTTAAATGTTGTTGAAAACTTTTTTAGAAAAAAGTGAAAAATTTTAGCAAAAAGTGGTTGAAAGTGGGAAAAAATGCACTAATTTTACAATTTGAAAAATTGACTCAAAAATGAATTATCCAATTGGCGAATATTATTGTAAATTAGACAGTAAGGGCAGACTTCTTCTTCCCAGCAGTTTCAAGGAACAGCTTGGAGTTGCGTTAGAAGAGGGATTTGTTCTACGTCCAAGTCTGTTTGGCGACTGTCTTGAGCTTTTTGGAATGAGCGATTGGCGAGCCATGCAGGAGAAACTCGGCAAGTTGAATCCGTTCAAGGCGGAGAATGTGATGTTGATCCGTCGTTTCAATGCAGGTGCCAGAATGGTGAAAGTCGATGCCAACGGCCGTCTCCAGATTCCTAAGGACTTGATGGAGAAGTGTGGCCTGGTGAAAGAGGTCGTCATGACTTCTTTAATCGACAGAATGCAAATCTGGGATCAGACGATGAAGGAGGTAGAGGATTCTAAGATTTCTGAAAAAGAATTTGCAGAGATGCTTACTGCAAAATTGGGTGATTGTGATTTTATTGGTTAACTAAAAAAATTAAAGAGATGTATCATGTTTCAGTATTGTTAAATGAAAGTGTTGAAGCTTTGAATATCAAACCGGATGGAACTTATGTCGATGTAACTTTTGGTGGTGGCGGTCACTCTCGTCATATCATGAAGTTTCTCGGTGAGAATGGTCGTCTCTTTGCTTTTGACCAAGATGAGGATGCTGCTAAGAATGTGATAGACGACAGCCGTTTCACTTTCATACAGCAGAACTTCCGTTATATGAAGAACTTCCTTCAGCTTTATTGCGGAGGTAAGGTCGACGGCATCATTGCCGACCTCGGCGTGTCTTCATATCAGTTTGACACTCCTGAAAAAGGTTTTTCAATAAGATATAACGGTCGTCTCGATATGAGAATGAACAAGAGTGCTGCAGTGGATGCTGCCAGCATCGTCAATACTTACGACCATGCATCTCTTGCATCAGTCCTGTCACGTTATGGCGAACTCAGAAATGCTAGAGCAATAGCTGATGCTATTGTCATGGCAAGAGACGTGAATCCTATTGAGACAACTGACGAGTTGAAAGAGGTGGTGGCTCGTTTCCTTCCAAAAGGTTCTGAGAACAAGGTGCTCGCACAGATATTCCAGGCTCTTAGAATTGAAGTCAACGAAGAGATGAAGGTGCTTGAGATGTTCTTGAGTCAATGCGCTGAGGTGTTGAATCCTGGCGGCAGACTGGTGGTTCTTTCTTATCATTCTTTGGAAGACAGACTGGTGAAGAATTTCATGAAGACAGGCAATGCTGATGGTAATCTTGAAAAAGATTTCTACGGCAACCAGCTTACGCCTTATAAACTTATAACCAGCAAGCCTATATTGCCTTCTGATGAAGAGATACAGCTTAACAGCAGAGCAAGAAGTGCAAAGCTTCGTGTGGCGGAAAGGAGAACTAAATGAAAAACGTTAACAGAAAGATAGAAGAGCCGGAGTCCAAAGAGGAGGATGTAGTTGAAACAGAAAAAAGTATACAACCAAAGACTGAAAGGGTAACCAAATCTAAAAGGACTTTCATTGATATTATCGGCGGTGACATCCTGGCGACTGACAAGTTCGTGAGTTTGTTTCCTTTTCTTATATATGTCGTGGCGCTTATGATGCTATGGATATCAAATACATATTATGCGGAAGACATGAACAGGGAGATAGCTGAACTCAATAAAAGGAAAGAGGAACTTTATGTGGAGAATATGTATCTGAAGTCTGAGATAACAAAGATTTCAAAACAGTCGACATTGGTGAAAAAACTTAAGAAACAAGGCATAAAAGAGTCTGTGGTTCCAATGAAGAAAATAGTAATAGAAAAAGAAGGAGGAAGGAAGTGATGGATCGAAGGACTGGCATATTGTTGAGAGTGGCTCTCTTCTATTCTATCATGGTTCTTGTTGCCATTTCTTGTTTCTTGAAGATAGGCTACATTCAGCTGTTCAGAAAAGAGATGCTTATGAAATATGTCGTAGATAGAAAGGAAGAGATGCTTGTCCCTGAGAAGGCTTTTCGTGGGGATGTCTTGGCTAGCGATGGATCTTTGCTGTCAACATCTGTTCCTAAATATGATATCTACTTCGACCCTGTCGCTGTTAGTGATGAAATAATAGGCAAGGAACTTGATGCTTTTGCTGACAGCCTTAGCCGTATGCTGAAAAAAAAGACTAAGGCAGAATATAAAGATATGGTCAAGAAGGCAAGGGCTGATTATAATGCGGGTAATACAAGGGGTACCAGAAATATTAAGATTGCTAGCAAGGTTTCTATGGATGAGTATATTAGGATGCGTAACTTCCCTATATTCAGACATGGAAGGAATAAAGGCGGCTTTAAATATGAACAGGTCTATGTGAGAGAGTTGCCTTATGGTAAACTTGCATCTAGAACGATAGGATTTACAAGGACAAACAGCAAAGACAGCCTTATTGTAGCGGTCGGAATTGAAGGCGCATATAACGATTATCTCAAGGGCAGTGACGGATATCAGAAAAAGAGACGTATATACGGCAATGCATGGGTGGCTGAAGATGGGGATACTGTAAATGTGGCTACTGTCAATGGCGATGACGTCTATACCTCTATCAATATAGAACTGCAGGATGTTGCTGAGACAGCTCTTGAGAAATGTCTGATTGAGAATAATGCTCTTCAGGGCTGTATTATAATGATGGATGTTAAATCAGGTCTTGTAGAGGTTATGGCTTCTCTTTGTTACAATGAAGAGACAGGAACGTATGAGGAGAGATATAACTATGCCATAGCTAATAAAATGGACCCGGGTTCAACTTTCAAGGCTGTGACAATGCTTACATTGCTCGAGAATGACCCTGACTTTAATATTGACAGGAAAATACATCTTGGTAAGTCCGCCACTAAATATATGTATGGCAAACCGATTAAAGACTCTCATGATGTTACAGATGCTAACGGCTATACTACTATACGTAATGCTTTTGAGCAGTCTTCTAATATAGCATTTGCCATGTTGGTGGAAGAGGCATTCAAAAATAATCAAGAGAGATTCTTTGAACTGGTATATAGTACAAAAATCAATGAGCCTTTGAATCTGGATATCGTTGGTGAGGCTTCTCCAGTGGTGAAGAACACATCGTCAAAGACATGGTCGAAGATGACTATGCCGTGGATGGCATTCGGCTATGAGTCGCTGCTGGTACCTATACATATTCTTACGTTCTATAACGCTATCGCTAACGATGGCGTGATGGTGAAACCTCAGTTCGTAAAAGAAATACGCAACGATGATGAGGTTAAGTTTGTCTATGATACTATTGTCATCAATGAGCGCATAGCCTCGCCTAAGACGATAAGCACACTGCAGGAACTTCTGAGAGGTGTGGTTGTTAGAGGTACGGCACGTTCTAAATTGGGAGATTTGCCTTTCCAAGTATCAGGTAAGACAGGTACTGCACAGGTTGCTGTCGGTAAATCTGGTTACGATAAGGCAAACCATACAGCTAGCTTCGTGGGTTATTTCCCATCTGATAAACCTAAATATTCTTGTATAGTGGTTGTAAGCCATCCTCGTAATGGTCAGTATTATGGTGCGTCTGTGTCGGCTCCGGTGTTTAGAGATGTGGCGCAAAAGGTATATGCGACACAGCTGGGTGTTGTTGAATATGATGAGGAATTTGATGCTGACTGCAAAGAGTTCTTCAGACCTACAATGGTGCGTTACGACGATTTCCTGGATTATAGCGTTGACAACAACATACCATTCATGGGCGGTGAAGGTGAAAATGGATGGGTCAAGGTGTCTGAAAGTGCGGGAGATATCGTGGTGACACCAGTGGAATTGGACGAGAACAAGGTCCCTGACTTGAAGGGAATGAATATCACCGATGCTGTATATCTTCTTGAATCAATGGGATGGAAAGTCACATTCAGCGGTAACGGCAAGGTGAAGTCTCAATCGGTAAAAGCCGGTTCTGTATTAAGAAAAGGTAATACTATCAATTTAGTCTTAAGTGCAAAATGAAAAGAATAAGCGATATATTAAAACAATGTAAGGTAGTTGAGACTATAGGCAGAGATGACAGACTCGTTGCCAGCCTCGCTTTCGATTCTAGAAAATGTTCTGATGAGGTGGCGTTCTTCGCTATAAAGGGAACACAGGTCGATGGCCATGATTTTATAGGCAAGGCGATAGAACTCAACTGTAAAGTTGTAGTCTGTGAGACATTGCCTGAGACAATGGCGGATGATGTTACATATTATAGAGTGGAGAACAGTGCAGAGGCATTGGGCTATGCTGCTTCTGAATTCTATGGCAGACCATCAGAAAAGCTGCGTCTCGTAGGTGTGACTGGAACTAACGGCAAGACAACAATCGCAACATTATTGTATCGTTTGTTTTATAATGCAGGTTATCCATGTGGACTGCTTTCAACAATAGAAAACAGAATCAACAATGTCGTGGTGCCATCTACTCATACCACAGGCGATCAGCTTCAGATTAACGAGATGCTCAGCCGTATGGTAGAGGCTGGATGTGAATATGCTTTCATGGAAGTCAGCTCTCATGCTATAGACCAAGATAGAATAGCGGGACTTCGTTTTGAAGGCGGCATATTCACAAACCTTACTCACGACCATCTAGATTATCACAAGACTGTGGCGGCTTATCGTGATGCCAAGAAGAAGTTCTTCGACAGACTTCCTTCATCGGCTTTCGCACTGACTAACCTCGACGATAAAAACGGAATGGTCATGCTTCAGAATACAAAGGCAAAGAAACAGACATATTCCTTGAGAACTGACGCTGACTTCAAGGGCGTGGTCATGGAAAGCTACTTTGACGGTATGGAGCTTAAGATAAACAGAAACAACATATCAACATTCTTGGTTGGAAGATTTAACGTCAGCAATCTTCTAGCTATTTATGGCGCTGCATCATTGCTTGGAATGAGTGACGACGATCTGTTGAAGGAGGTAAGCAAATTGCAAAGCGCTCCTGGTCGTTTCCAGATGGTACATTCAGAGTCGGGTGTTATCGGTATCGTGGATTACGCTCATACTCCTGACGCATTGAAGAACGTGCTAGACACCATCAATGAGATAAGAACACATAACGAGACTCTTATCACTGTGGCAGGTGCAGGCGGTAACAGAGACGCTGCCAAGAGACCTGAGATGGCTGCTGTGGCAGTATCGAGAAGCGACAGATTCATCATTACCAGCGATAATCCTCGCAACGAAGAGCCTGAAGAGATAATAAGACAGATGCGTGAAGGAGTTGGTGGCGAGTATTATAATAAGGTGCTGAGCATTACTGATAGAAGAGAGGCTATAAGGACAGCTGCAGCATTGGCAAAGAAAGGCGATATCATACTGGTGGCAGGCAAGGGCCATGAAAACTACCAGGAAATAAAAGGCGTGCGACATCATTTTGATGACGTGGAAGAATTGTCAAAAGCATTGAACGAAAAATTGAATTAAGAATATGTTATACTATTTGTTTGAACATCTCGAAAACTGTTGCAATTTCCCGGGCGCTGGCATGTTTACTTATGTCACATTCCGAGCTATATTCGCTATCATATCATCTTTGGTAATATCAATATGGTTCGGCAAGTACTTTATCAGACTGCTTAAGAAACATCAGATAGCGGAGACACAGAGAGACGAATCTATAGATCCGTTCAATACTCAGAAAAAAGGCGTGCCTACAATGGGTGGTCTTATCATCATAACAGCTATATTGGTCCCATGTCTTCTCATTGGAAAGATCAAGAATGTCTATATGATATTGATGATGATAACAACAGTTCTGCTTGGCATAGTGGGATTCGCTGATGATTATATCAAGACTTTCAAGAAAAACAAAGAAGGTCTGAACGGATGGTATAAAGTGTTTGCACAGGTGATGTTAGGACTTATAGTGGGTCTTACATTACGCTTCAGCCCTGAAGTGGTGATGAACGAGAAGGTGGAGATGAAGATTGAAAACAACAGAGAGGTTGTAGTCAAGACTCCAGATGTGAAGTCGACAAGAACTACAATACCTTTCGTCAAGGATAACAACTTAAACTACTCAGACTTCTTCAAGTTCTTGGGAGAGCCATACAAGTATTGGGCAGGATGGCTGTTCTTTGTCGTTATAACGATACTTGCTGTGACAGCTGTGTCTAACGGCTCTAACCTCAACGATGGCATGGACGGCATGGCGGCGGGCAACTCTGCTATAATGGGTGTGGCGCTGGCAGCGCTGGCGTATGTGTCGAGTCACGTGATATTGGCTGATTATCTCAATATTATGTTCATACCTGGAAGTGAAGAGGTGGTGGTGTTCATGTGTGCCTTCGTCGGCGCATTGATAGGATTCCTGTGGTATAACTCATATCCAGCTCAGATATTCATGGGCGACACCGGCAGCCTCACAATAGGCGGCATCATAGCAGTGTCGGCTGTCATCATACATAAGGAACTGCTGCTTCCTGTGATATGCGGAGTGTTCTTGTGGGAAAGCCTCTCTGTGATATTGCAGAAGGTGTATTATAGGATGGGAAAAAGAAAAGGCGTCAAGCAACGTCTGTGGAAGAGAACCCCTGTTCATGACCATTATAGGACATCATTGGCATTGGTGGACAAAAACGACCCTGGATGCAAGGTGCTCTTCAAAGGATCATCACAACTCTATCATGAGTCGAAGATAACATTCCGTTTCTGGATTGTGACGATAATGCTAGCTGCATTTGCAATATTGACATTGAAAATTAGATAAACAATACAAATTAACCATATATAAAAAAGATATTATGACATTAGAACAATTGGCAAAACAAGGAAGAAGAACATCGTCGATGACGACAGCTGCGACAATCACTTCCAAAATAAGTCAGATAAGAAAAGAAAGCATCAAGCAGGCTTTCAGCGATTTCGATAATGTAAGATATAGATATGAGCTTGTAGACACTATCGAAGGCGTTACATATTATGACGACTCAGGAGCTTGTTCCAACGAGGCTGCTTGGTTCTCTTTCGACAATATTCATGACACTGTGATATGGATAACTTCTGCAGATAACTTCGACTGCGACGACCTTATTCCACAGGTGAAGAAATATGTCAAAGCTATAGTATGTGTAGGAAATAATGCTGATAGAATCAACAACGTTTTCGGAAGCTTCTTGAAAGAAAATATTTTTGTCTGTGAGTCGATAGAAAAAGCTGTCAATATATCTCGTTCTATAGCGGAAGATGGAGATAACGTCCTTTTCTGTCCTGCTGCACCTGTCAATGGCGACTTCTCGTCGTATGCAGAGAGAGGCGATTTCTTCAAACAATGTGTTAACTCGATAAAATAGACATAATGAAGCTATTTGATAAAATATTTCAAGGCGATAAAGTGATATGGATGGTGGTGGCGCTGCTGGTGATCTTCTCACTGCTTGCAGGCTATAGCTCTGCAGAACGATTCGCATTTATATGGGAAGGTGGCAACGTCGCATTGGTGCTTAAGAAACATGTCCAAACCATACTTATTGGCGTTGCTTTAATGTATGTTGCATATATGATGAAATATACATGGTTCTCTAAATTGTTTCAGATAGCTATGATATTTTCTATACCATTACTTATACTAACATTGGTAAATGGAAAAAGCGTCAATGGAGCTCAGCGTGCACTTACAATAAATGGTAAAGAATTGTTCCAGACCAGTGAGTTCGCTAAGGTTGCTCTCATAGGTTATCTTGCAAGGATGTTGGCTCTGGGTCAGGAAAAGTATCACGACTACAAGGCTGTCATAATTGATTTGTTCGTGCCTATAGCTTTGATATGCGGACTCATATTCACCGAGAATTTATCCACAGCTGCTATACTTGCAGCCGTATCTCTAATGCTTCTTTTTGTAGGAAGAATAAAATTCAAGTTCCTTATGGCTTTTGTTGGAGTATGTATAATGCTGGCGGGCCTATATGTCGTCATTGACCCTAAGTCTTCCGACAAGAAAGATGAAGGAAGCGTACAGGTCGATAACCGTATAGGCACATGGGGCGGTAGAATCAAGGAGTTTTTTGTAGGTGTAGACCTCGAAAGCATGACTGATGCTGAAAGGATTGAATATATGAACAACTCACAGGAAATACAGTCGGAACTGGCTATAGCAAGCGGCGGATTGGTGGGCAAATCGCCAGGCAAGAGTACTCAGAGAAACTTTCTGCAGCATTCATATTCCGATTTCATATATTCTATAATAGTTGAGGAATATGGCTTGTTAGGCGGTGTGGTGGTGATGTTGCTCTATCTGATATTGCTCTTTAGGTCTATCAGGATAATGATGGAGATACCGGAGTCGTTTGGTGCATATGTCGCCTTCGGCTTGGCCTCACTTATTGTGGTGCAGGCGTTCGCACATATAGCAGTAGCTGTCGGATTGGCGCCTGTCACAGGTCAGCCTCTGCCGTTCATCAGCAAAGGAGGCTCGTCAATGATGTCTACCGGTGCGGCGATAGGCGTCATATTGAGTGTGTCAAAAAAAGTAGATAAAATAAAACGAAGAAGAAATGAACTTGCAGCAGCCTAGAATAATAATTAGCGGCGGTGGTACAGGAGGTCATATCTTTCCTGCCATAGCAATAGCTGATACCTTGAAGAAACGTTTTCCTCAAGCTGACATCTTGTTCATAGGTGCCAAGAACAGAATGGAGATGGACCGCGTGCCTAAGGCTGGATATCCTATAGAAGGCCTGTGGATAAGTGGTTTTAAAAGAGAACTCTCAATAGATAATCTGAGCTTCCCATTCAAGCTTCTTAGCAGCATGATAAACGCAAGAAGGATAATAAAGAGATTCAAGCCTGATGTGGTGGTAGGCGTCGGTGGATTCGCAAGCGGACCTACCATGAAGACTGCGTCGTCATTGGGTATCCCTATAGTGATACAGGAACAGAACTCTTTTCCAGGCGTGACTAACAAGCTGGTGGCGAAGAAAGCTGCCAAGATATGCGTGGCATACGAGAATATGGAAAGATGGTTTCCTGAAGATAAGATAGTGCTTACAGGCAACCCCTTAAGAAATAATATCAAACGTCTCGATGACAAGAAAGAGGAAGCCTTGAGATTCTTCGGTCTCGATACGGATAAGAAGACGATTTTGCTTGTCGGAGGAAGCCAGGGCGCTCTCGGTATCAACAAAGGCATTTCTGCCATGATAGATGCTTTTAAAGATAACGACTATCAGATGATATGGCAGACCGGTAATCATTATCTGGAAAAAGCACAGGAAGAAGTGAAAGCCAACGGCCTTCAGGATCGCGTGAAATGCACTGTGTTCATCGACAGAATGGATCTAGCCTATGCTGCAGCTGATGTGGTGATATCACGCGCAGGCGCCATGTCTATATCAGAGCTCTCGCTGCTTAACAAAGCGGTGGTGTTTGTCCCGCTTCCGACAGCTGCAGAAGATCATCAGACTAAAAACGCGATGAGCCTCGTCAAGGAAAATGCTGCCATGATGGTGAAAAACTCAGAGACAGAGAAAGAACTGATTCCAACAGTGTTTGCATTATTGGAAGATGAAGACAGACAAAAAGAGATGAAAGACAATATCGCCAAGTTCGCTAAACCTAATGCAGCAGAAGATATTGCAGATCAGATAGAAATAATACTTAACAAAAAATAAAAGGTGTTCAATGATGAATAAGATAGCTAGACAGAACATATATTTCTTGGGAATAGGTGGCATCGGCATGAGTGCCCTCGCTCGTTATTTTCATAAAAAAGGCTGCATGGTGACAGGCTACGACAAGACACCATCGCCTCTTACCAAGAGACTAGAAGAGGAAGGCATGCTTATTCATTATGAAGACAATCCTGACCTTATCCCAGCCGACATCGACTTTGTGGTGCTGACTCCAGCTATCCCAGCCGATTCTTTGGAACTTAATTGTCTCCGTGAGAAAAACGTCAGGATAATAAAACGTGCTGAGGTGCTGGGCGAGATATCTCGTCAATGCAAAAGCGTCGCGGTGTCGGGAAGTCATGGTAAAACAACAGTGACGGCCCTGACAACACATCTGCTGAAACATGCCGGCAAGAAAATGTCAGCTTTCGTTGGAGGCATAGCCAAGAATATAGACAGCAATGTCATCATTGGCGATGAGAACGACGAGATAGTCGTCATGGAAGCAGACGAGTTCGACCGCTCCTTCCTGCAGCTGACACCTTATATCAGCATAGTGACATCTATCGATGCCGACCATCTCGATATTTATGGCGACAAAGAACAGCTAGAAGAAGGCTTCAACCAATTCGTGAATAAGACAATGCACGACGGAGTGGTGATATACAACAGCGACCTCAACATCTCAACAGACAGGAAACATCTTACTTACGGATTCGATGATGCTGATATCATGGCTCGTGATGTCAGAATCGAAAACGGAATGACAAAGTTCTCTGTCGTTACTAAAGAAGGCCTCGACTTAGGAGAATATGAGATGCAGCTCTTCGGAAGACATAATGTTATGAATGCATTGTCTGCAATAATGACATGCTTCCAGCTTAATGTTGATATGAAGACTGTGAGAGAAGGCCTTGCTGCTTTTCAAGGAGTGCAGCGCCGCTTCGACATAAGATTCAGAAATGAAGATGTATGTTATATCGACGACTATGCTCATCATCCAGAAGAGATAAAAGCATCATTGAGAGCTGCTCGTGACATTTATCCTGACAAGGAACTTACCTTGGTGTTCCAGCCGCATCTATTTTCGAGAACCCGTGATTTCATGAACGAATTCGCAGAGGCACTGTCGCTCGCCGACAGACTGCTCTTGATGGAGATTTACCCGGCTCGCGAAAAAGCTATACCAGGAATAACATCCTCGGCATTGCTCGAGAAAGTGTCATGTGAAGCAAAACAGATATGCTCAAAAGATGAGCTGCTGGATACAATAAAAGAGATTAAGCCAGAACTGCTCATAACAATGGGTGCCGGCGACATCGACAGATTTGTGCCACAAATTGAAACAATGTTCAGATCATGAGAAAGCTGCTTAACATATTATTATTGGTGCTTACTCTGGCAGCTTTGGTGGCTTTGTCGGTGTATTTCATTTATAACCATTTTCATGAAGAGCTTAAAGAAGTCAGACTTAAGGTCGATAGAGACAGAGAAAACGGTTTCATCGATTATGAAAAGACTTACGACGTGATAATGAAAATATGTGATACCGCCAATAATGCACAGGTTATGGATATTCCTGTCGACTCAGTTCTCAATGTGCTGAGAGCCAACCCATGGACCACAGAGGTCAAAGGCGAAATCAACCTCGATGCGGTGTTTGATATTGTAGTTAAAGAATGCCAGCCTGTGATGAGAATATACAATAACAAGAACAAGTCGGTGTATCTTGATGCAGAGGGTAACATATACCCTACAAACGACAGATACACTCCTTATCTTCTCATAGCTAACGGCAATGTCAGCTTCCCTCATGATGCCATGGGAAATGTAGCTGACGAAGTATATGCCAACACCGACTTGCCTGAAATCTATGCCTTGACAAAAGGCGTCATGGCTGATGAATATGCAAGAACATACGTCAAGCAGATATATAAAGACAAGAAGAAAAATTATATTTTTTCTTTAAATAACACGAATATTATTGTTATCTTTGGCGATGTTAACGATATTGAGGAAAAATTGTTCAAGATGAAGCACTTCTTCATGAAGATGCAAGGTAATCCTGAATTGGATACATATAAAGAAATAAACTTAAATTTTAAAAATCAAGTGGTTTGTACCAAAAATAAATAAATGAATATGAGTGAACCTGTTTATATTGCTGGCCTAGATATAGGAACAACAAAAATCGCATGTATTGTCGGAGAGAAAATGCCTAACGGCAAAATAGAAATTCGTGGATACGGAAAGACAGATTCTACCGGTGTAAGAAGAGGTGTGGTTGTCAATATCGACGAGACTGTCGACGCAATCAAACGTGCTGTGGCAACAGCATCAGAACAATCTAAAGTCGATATCAAGAGCGTTAATGTCGGCATCGCAGGTCATCATATCAAGAGCCTTCAACATAGAGGCGTTTTGATTAGAGAAAATGCTGATGTGGAAATATCAGAACAAGAACTTAATAAGTTGCAGGCTGACATGTACAAGATCGGAACCTCACCAGGTGAAGAGATAGTCAATGTCATACCTCAGGAATATTTTATCGATGGTGAAGCTGTAGGTAACCGCAGACCTAAAGGCATGCTCGGCAACAAACTGGAAGCTAACTTCCATGTTATCATTGGTCAGACTGCTGCTGTAAGAAATATCATCATGTGTATTGAGCAGGCTGGTCTTCATATGGAGAATATGATCCTTGAACCTATTGCGTCAGCAACAGCAGTGCTCGGCGAAGATGAAAAAGAAGCCGGCGTCGCTATCGTCGACATAGGCGGCGGTACAACCGACATCGCGATCTTCTACGACTCGATAATCTATCATACTGCAGTCATACCTTTGGGCGGTAATGTCATTACAGAAGATATCCGTCAAGGATGTTCTATCATAAAGAAACACGCAGAAGAAATCAAGGTTAAGTTCGGTTCTGCAGTGGCAAGTGAAAACAGCGACGATGAGGTCGTTTCAATACCTGGCATACTCGGACGCGAACCAAAAGAAGTGTCTTTCAGAAACCTGGCAGGTATTATCCAGGCACGTCTTGAAGAGATCTTCGAATTCGTTAACGCAGAGATACAGAAGGTTAATTCTGAACATAAACTTATCGCAGGCATAGTGCTTACAGGCGGCGGTTCTATGATGAAACACATCCGTCAGCTCGCTGAGTTCAAGACTGGTATGGAGGTAACGCTCGGACGCCCTAACGAACATCTCTCTAACGAAACCGCCGAAGACCTCGCAAGTCCTATGTATTCAACAGGTATAGGTCTCGTCTTGGAAGGCATGGCTAAATATGAAAAAGAACATAAGAAGTCTAAAACTATCAAGACTACTCCGGTCGAAGTGGATGATGACAAGGATGGTAAAGAAGAACGACAAGAAATAGTCGAGAGAGAGAATAACAATGGTAATGGTTTCATGAATAGAATTGTGACAGTGTTCACCAAGTTCTTCAAAGAATCAGACAATATTGAATAAAACAGATTTATAACAGAACAATAAATACCAACAATGACAGATTTGATTAAATTCGACCCTATGGAGGAAATGCCTAACTTCATCAAAGTATTAGGCGTTGGCGGCGGCGGCAGCAATGCTGTCACTCACATGTTTACAGAAGGAATCCAGGGTGTCGATTTTATACTTTGTAATACAGACTATCAGGCACTGGAGAAAAGCCCTGTCGCAATGAAAGTGCATCTCGGCAAACGCGCTCTCGGAGCAGGTAATATCCCTGCCGTGGGACGTGAGGCAGCTTTAGAGACAGTGGATGAGATACGCGAGATATTGTCGAAAGACACCAAGATGCTTTTCATTACAGCTGGTATGGGCGGCGGTACAGGAACAGGTGCAGCTCCTATAGTGGCATCAGTGGCTCGCGAACTCGATATACTTACCGTCGGTATCGTTACAATGCCTTTCTCTTTCGAAGGCAAAAGACGCCAACAGCAGGCTATGGAAGGTATAGCTGAACTGCGTAAACATGTTGATACCCTTCTCGTCATCAGCAATGACAAGCTGCGCCAAGAACATGGTAATATGAAGCTTACTCAGGCTTTCAAAAAAGCTGACGACGTGCTCAAAACCGCAGCTAAAGGTATAGCTGAAATCATCACTGTGACAGGTTATGTCAACGTCGACTTCCAAGATGTCAATACGGTTATGCGTAACAGCGGCAAGGCTATCATGGGATCTGGTTATGCTGAAGGAGAAAATAGAGCTGAGCTTGCCGTGAAGATGGCAGTGGAATCACCTCTCCTCGATGACTCTGATATCCAAGGAGCAAAAAATATACTCGTATACATCACTTCAGGAAACGAAGAAGTAGCTCTTGATGAAGTCACTGATATAGTACAATATGTTCAAAGCGCAACAGGTAACTGCTCTGAAGTCATCTGGGGTAATGGATTCGATGAGTCTCTCGGTGATGGAATCAATGTGACTCTTATAGCTACAGGATTTGACAACGATAGCTATGTTGAACGCAACACTGACACCAATGTCAGAATGGTCCATGATATGTATGAACAAGCTACAGGAGCAAAACATGCTTCTTCAGTGGCTGAACCAGAACCAGTGATATACAACGAAATCAGAGTCGTTAACAAAAAGTCTGAAGAAAAAGAGAATAAAATAGAAAGTGAACCAAAACGTGAGAAGAAAGTCCATGTTCTGGAAAGTGCTGAACGTAACGACAATGATGACGAATGCAGCGAGAGTAATTTTTCTGACAATAGAAATATGAACGATAATGACAAAGGCAGCAGCGGAATAACATCTTATGATAGATCTTCTGGTAATGCTCCATCTAGAACTCAGTCATTCAATAATCCTTTTCCTAATGACGATGATGATGAAGACTTTGGAATCCAATCGTTCCCTAAAGATAGCGCAGACACACAGACAATGGTGAAACATCAAGTTAAGCCTAAACAAACCAACAATCAGCTCAGCCAACAAGAGCAGCTCCGCCGTCAACGCTTGGCATCGCTCAATATGAACTTCAGATCGATGGATTATATTCAAGAACTTGAAAGCGAACCTGCATACAAACGTAAAGGTGTAAATGTCAATACCGATGTCTCGGAACAAGAACTCTCGAGCTACTCCTTTAACAAAGGAAAAGGCATAAGCGAAAATAATGCTTACCTTCACAATAATCCGGATTGATATATAGAATATTAGGATATTAGGGCTCTGGAATTTTTTGATTTAAATTTCAGAGCTTTTTTTTACACTTCCTGACTTCGTCACTTTATTTTTAGTCAAAATATAAATAACTGGAATATAATACTTTAACTCTTTTGCGTACCCTATTTTGGGGTACGCAACTGTTTTTTTTACTATTTTTGTAATATGTACGTTAAGAAGAAAAAGAAC
>JAFZDU010000062.1 GCA_017561025.1 Bacteroidales bacterium
GGCGGCACAGTTCACGATCGGTCAGTTCTCTGCCATCGCGGTACTCTATGCCCAGTGCCGGGTTGGCAAGAAGCCCGCGGCCTATCATGATACCTTTCAACTGCGGGAACTCCGATTCAATGCGTCTGATATCCTCCAATGTGAGTATGTCACCATTGTATATTACTGGGTGCTTGCATGCAGCATAGAATTCCGCGAAAGCCTCTATGTCGGCAGCCTTCTTGTACTGTTCAATACCCAATCGGGGATGAACAGTTATATGGCTCAACGGTGTATCGTTGAGTATAGGCATCAGCGCGCGCCACTCATCCTTACTCTCCCATCCGAGACGCATCTTTACCGAGAAGGTGAAGTCCGGATAGCCAGTCGTTGCCTTCATCAGCTCAGCAACCATATCGGGGTGAGGCAGAAGCCCAGCCCCGTGCTTCTTGCGTGCCTGTAAAGGGAACGAACAGCCCATATTCAGATCCACATTCCTATAGCCCTCATTGGCAAGCAGTTCCATAAGAGGGTGCATCTCATCTGGTGTAGCGGCTATTATCTGTGGGAGAAGGTTCTCGACGTTGTTGCTCTCATGTTTCACATCGCGCACATCCTTGCTGCGTATCTCACCATGCTCATAGCGCAGGAAAGGCGTACAGTAGACGTCCACGCCACCGAAAACGGTACTATGCACATTGCGCCATACAGCCTCGGTAAATCCTTGAAGGGGTGCTGAATATATTTTCAACACGTTCATCATCTCTTTATAATTTAGACATTTCACTTCGTATCTCATCCCGAACTCTACGAAACTCCTCGATGACCTGCTCTTCATGACCAGAGAATGCATCCGGATCGTCAAAGCCGATGTGAAGTCTTTTATCTCTACAAAAATACATCATTATCTGAAAAATCTTACATAGGTATCGTCATCCTCAATGTCCACTATGTATGCTTCCTTTATAATCTGCAAGTCTTGCAAAAATTATGCTTATTCATTGAGATAACATACCTTTGTCATAGCGATTCGTAGGACAGGATCCGAGGATTCGCTGCCAGAAGGAGGAGTTTTCTCCTCTAACTTATCAAGCCTTGAATTCACTATGGATTCAAGGCTTTCTTGTTTGCATAGTACGATCAATTCATAAAAAGGCTAAGAGTTACTAAATTTTCTGTCACATTTTGGGATATGATGTCCTGCCTGATGGTTCTCTGACTATCCTGACTATATGTCGGGGAGACACAATAGTGCCATTCAGAGACTGTCTGCTTAAGGTCTTCCCTGAGATTGATTATATCGAAGTACTCAATTAACATCATATGAAGGAAAACATCTCATCTACAAACTTGCCTCAGACTCCAGACGCAAGCGATCTTACAATGTGTGCCAGACACAAGAATCGCATGTATTTCCAGACTGAGTTCATTCCAAAATTAGTCGCTGACATCAACGACGGATACCTGCCGCCGGTGGCTCTCTACATGAGTTCCGAATGGAATCTGGGAGACGATTTCAATATGGGAGAAGGCTTTTATTTCAACAAGCTGGAAATCAACGATGACTTCATGGTCATAGTCTACAACTTCCCGGAACCGGAGGTCATTGGCGAAGCTTTGTATGGTGCTGTCCTTGTAAACAAGAACAACAATACTGCTAAGTACCATACTCTGGAAGTCGGTACTGATGGATCATGGTATTTCTGCCTCAGTAGCACTAGCAATCACTTGCGCGTAGCTGATATTGCAATTCACCTCATAACGAGTACCTTTGCAAAGCTGCGTCGAAAGACGGTGACAGGTACCATAAAGGGACGTGGCCTAGATTAACCCGCCTAGTGCGGGTTTTTAATATTTCCTTTACATCATATCCGATTAGCTTAGACCTGACGAAACACGAGCTTTCCCTTCATACTCTATTATCTCATATACAGTATTAAGGTACGAAATGGTGCCACCTATGTAGGATTTTCATTATCGAATCAGTAACTTTGTAAGGATTGTTCAATATCATAGATATCTAATCATGACAAAGATTTCCGCAGAAAGTTATATCTTCAATTCTATCTTAGAAGATTATTTAAAAACTAAACAATTCCTAGGCTCTCGCATAAGACAAGATTTAAATAATGAAAACAGTACCAGGTTGGACTATAAAGGAAGAGAGATTTATGAATTGTTACAAAATGCAGAAGATGCTAAAGCGGAAACTGTTGAGATCATATTAGATACTCGAGAAAATCTACTATCTATCTCAAATATGGGTGATGAATGTCTTTCATTCACAGAAGAAGGCTTTAGTTCTATTATGATGGCGGGCACTTCCCCAAAACAATTATCAAAACAATCTTATATTGGAAATAAAGGCCTTGGATTTAGATCTATTCTTAATTGGTCTGATGTTATTCGTATACATAGTAGCGGCGTTTGTTGCGAATTCTCAAGTGATATCATTTTAGAATATTGGGAAAACAAAATCAAATCTAACCTACCGAGTGATATTATTAAACAACACGAAGACTTCGCTCAAACACTTGGGGTGAAACATCCCATGGCGATTTTAGCGATCCCGAAAGTACGCGAGGATAACGATAGTTCCTATACCACGAAAATTGACATTAAATACAAGCCTGATTGCATTAAGTCTATAAAGGAACAAATTGATAGCTTGTCCGGAAAAGTCCTACTCTTCCTATCAAATATTCGTGAAATTATCATTAACATAGACGGTGAAAAGCACTCCATAAAAAAAGAGATAAATGCAAACTCAAGCAATATAGTAACTGTCTACGACAAGCATCATAGACAAGGTATTGAATATATTACCCACAAAGTCAATAATACATACCATGCAGATAATAGTAAGCGCTATGAAGTGTGTATCGCATATACTAAGGACAAAGACAAGTATGGAGACTATTTGTATACATTTTTCCCAACAAAGGTTAGGATTGGGCTCCCATGTGTAATACATGCTACATTCGAATTGAATTCATCAAGAAATGCTCTGATAGAATCTGATGTAAATAATTGGATGCAGGGCGAAATCGCCAGATGCCTTAAAGAGTTTGCAGTCCTCCTTGCTGACAATGACACTTCATGCTCATGGAACTATGTCGATTTAATAAGCCTTAATGAGTACGACAAAAGGGACTTTACATATCTAAGAGACGAATTATCAAACGGGAAGTCAGCTCTCCGGATTTACCCGACCTATAGTGGTTATAAACCTCTTGATCAGACCGTTGGATATAGTGCTGACTTTGCGAGATTCGTATCTCAGAATAAAGACCTTTTCAACAACCATCTATTAGAAGGATTTGAACGTTATTTCAGTCCAAATCAGAATGCTGACGACTCTTTCATAAATATAATCAATGATTTTTCTAAACAGATTGCATCTGACGACGTAACAAAGCGTGTTGAACTCATTTACGCCTTGTCTAGCATTAGTTATAATACTGACAATCGGAATAAGTTAATTGTATTATCAGATAGTTCTGGAAATCTAATCAACGGAGTAGCAAGAATTAATGTCGGCGAGGAAATTGCTGATCTACCATCTACTTTAGATATATCATATGTTGACAAGGAGTTAGTCAATAGCTTGATTAAACGATTTTATCTCGGGGACAGCAATGTTCGCGGACTAACTACAAAACTATCTTCATTTGGCATCAATGTTACAAATTTAGACATTGCTGCAACCAAGGATATTATCATCAGCTACCTCAAACGAGAGAACTTAAGTACGTCTGAATTTGTTCAACTTATGTTCGCACTATTTAATAAACTGCGCGAAACTGACTCCACTTCACTCAGAGAACTCTTTCAGCGGCCTGATTTTAAAGTTCTAGCTAAAGACGGCAAACTATATTTCCCTTGCGAGGTTGTTTTCTCTCAAGAAAATATTTACCAAGACCACGAACAGCTCATATATAGTCCATCTGAATGGTCTAAATTTTTCTCCACCAAAGTTGGGGAAAATATCACAGAGGGAACCATAATTGATTTCTTCTGTGATACCGTTGGCGTTGCTCACCATATACCAATGGATTACACCCCAATTGATGTGAACGCACATGAATACTTAGAAACTTATTCTAATATTCTTTACAAACAAATATGGGATCATGTGCGATTTTACTACGAATATCTCAAACAGTATCCGGGTTACCCCAATTATTTTCATATAGTTAAACCGGAATTCATTAATAGGCTACACAACGAAGGTAAGAGTCTTAAATTTATCACGAAACTGATAATGGCCGACCCAAAAGCTTCCAATGAGCTTAAGGACACTACTCTTCACTATTTTCTAAGTACAATCAAAACAGAAGACGTCAAGGTTAGCTATCCATTGTACAGACTTAGAGGACTGGACGTTTTTAAACCGCTCTCCACATATATTACATCTGAGAAAATTTTACTAGACGGTGATATTCAACTTGAAAATGAGTTAAACGAGTTGTCAAAAGAACCTAATGCAAAGGACATGCTCATTATGCTCGGTGCTAGAGAGAATATTGGAGAACTCGAGATAGACGACCTATATAACCTTCTATATAACCTTCCGCAAAAAGAATTAAAAAGCGGTATACAAAGATTATATAAATCTATTCGTGATGCCATCAAGGGAAAACTTGAAAACTCTAGATTTCTATATTTGTCAGAACAATTTGCCAACAATGGTACAGCTTATTGCAGGAAAGCAGGAGGAAAGATTGAAGTTAAACCAATCAACGAAATTTATTATTGGGACAATGTTTTGCTTCCTCAAAACATTCTCAATAATAAGTTTAAGTTAGAACTTCCAACTCGCGTTGGTGAAGAGTCTGTCAAAAAAATTTTTGGCGTAAAACTAGCTAAAGATATTGTTATAGAAATCGGAGCACATTCCAAAAACGAATATCTTTCTGAGCTTACGATGAGTAGGATTCGGGAACGTATTCGCTATATCTTAGCATATCGATTATATAATTTAAATAGTAATCGTGAGATTTCTGACTTAGAAGAAAAGAAACGAATTGCACAAATTCTAAAGAATCTAGAAATTATAGTCTACTCATCATGTCACATCTCCGTAGACGGCGAGATTAGCGAACTGCAAGATGGTGATATGGTTTCAAACAAGGTCAAGGGGGCAACAGTTTTCCATGTATGTACTGGAATGACTGAAATAGAATCAGCATTCAAAACACCATCATTCTGTGAAAGTATCACAGAAATCTTATGTATATCCCTGAAAGTCACCGGCAATGAAATAGCAAACTGCTTTAGAAGTATACTTAAAAATTCTATTGCAGAAAATGAATTCATTACCAAAAAGGAAATTTCCACTGAAATCTGGGAAGATGTTGATCGTGTTATGGGATTATCTGACGAGGAAAAAAAGCTCTGGGATATGATTGTAAAAGCACACGGTCTTCCTGCACTTGACCCAGAAAAATTAACTTCCCCAGCTAAAGTTAAGATTGGATATCTAAAAGAATTATTTAATACAATAGAGATTCCCAATCATTATAGTGAGTTCTCAGAACTTACATGGAGAGAAAAATACGACTTACTCAGCAGCCTTTCTTCGCCAAATATTGTGCTAGATCTTTCTGTATTAGGTGAATGTGGACTATATCCATTCTATTCGGACTGGATTAATAGTCGTGTTAATGAATATAAAGCAGATTTTGCACGAAAGATATATAACATCACTGTAAACGATAATAACAAAGACCCATATTGGTATTACGACCAATGCAATATGTTCTATACTGGAGATTGGAAGTTTAACAAGCTCCAGGAACATCGTTTCCAGTTACTTACCTTCAATGAGTTAGATTCGATTCTTAAAGAAAATATTAAAGCAACTTTTGTTTATTTGGCTTCTGATTTGGCCATTGGATGTCAGTGGTGTAAAAACATTAAAGATTCATACTTAAAAATCATTGAAAAATTCAACTTGAACCAATCTAATATTTCTCAAAGAGATCTCTCATTAACTATCTTCGATGGATATGAGGATAAATTCGAGGAAATCGTAAAAAAAGAAATACATATTGTAGAAGCCGATGATAATGTTCAGGTCAGCATAAATACGGTGCCAATAAGTTTCTCTTTTGGTTACGCTAAAAATAAGATTATTCCAAACGATCGTGAGAGTTATCAAAAAGCCAAAGCTCATGGTTCTGGTGGAAAATACACTTCTGAACGACAAAAGTTCAAAGCTGGTCTTGATGCTGAGAAAAAAGTTATTTCCTTTTTAGAAAACAATAGTGATCATTTTTACTCGAAACGATGCTCACGAAACTTGGACCCTACAAACGGAGATGATTCTTTACATTATGACATAATCTATGCTAAGATTGAAAATGGGGTTCAAGAAGTGCCTCGTTACTTGGAGGTAAAGTCCATGTCTTCTGATACTATTATAATGTCTAAACATGAATACGATTTTGCCACTAGAAAGGAAAACGTGTCCATATATGATTTTGCTATCGTCCGACAAAATTCAATCACAATAATTCGAGCTCCTTTTGCAGAAGATAGTACCGGTAAATCTAAATTACAGGTTATAACAGATAGCTATAGAATTACTATGGATATTGACACAGAATCAGGCGAATAAACACACTAACCACCTCATTATCATCAATATCTAAGCATAAAGAAAGCCCTGCTAGAGCCATCTGTAGGAGATGTTAGCAGGGCTTCAGTTCCAGATGGATACCTTCAGAAAGGTTATCCGTGAGAACATCAGCCATAGGGGAAAAAAGATCACCTTCATCCACGGCATAGGTTACGGCATACTAAAAGCTGCAATCCGAAAGGAACTGGACGAAGTCCTTGCCCTCAGATGCAGCTACTGCGTTGGAGACCCGGCGGTCACCATTGTATCAATCAGATAATCTTAATTCTCGCTAGAGCTAAAGAAGTCATTCACTTCCTCAAGGTTTCCACTTACAAGGTCGAAGAGCTTGTACATCAGTTCCGCCTCCTGCATTTCAGGGATGTAGACCACTACCCTCTTTCCGGCTCCTTTCATCCATCCGGCTTCCGTATGGGCACTTCTTCCGCATGGAAGCACTAGCAGACATGTATCCGCCCAATTGAGGGCATCCAGATCTGCCTGGAACTGACGCTCTGATGATGGATGCTGAAGGCCCTGCTTATACTGATCCACAGTCCACTTGTCAAAGTCAGGATCAACATTCTTCCACATGAATGCTCCGTGATTGTGGGGAGGATTACGGAAATCATAAACCTCGTGACCATACTCACGGAGTTTATTCACCACTTCAGGGAAATACTGGTTTCTCCAGCTGCTTGCTACGTATATCTTTGCCATATCACTATTTCAATTTCTTTCCGTCAGAGAAAGCGTTACCTACCTTTTCCCCTAAAGCAACATAAGAATGACTCACCGGCTCGTATGTGATCAGATTCATCTTTGCCACATCCGGATTGCCGGAAGCATCCAGATAGTTCTCATCAACGAGGATATTGACCACATCTGCAAGGATATAATACCCTTCCTCACTTTCATCCATCTTTTCCTTTATTCGACATTCCATCGTCATCGGAAAATCAGTGAAAACGGGAGCATTGACATTATCCGACTTCACTGCAGTCCAGCCGGTCTTGCTCATCTTCTGCGGATCGTTCTTGGCACTCACGATGCCTACGAAATCAGATGCAACCATGGTATCCTTAGTGGCAAAGGCAACGGTAAAGTCAGCGCATCTCGCCAGATTCTCTGTGGTAGCATGAGAGCCCATCGAGATCATGATCTCCCCTCGGTCCCACTGCCCTCCCCATGCCGCATTCATGGCATTAGGGGTTCCATCTTCATTATATGTTCCGATGATGAGTACCGGTTGCGGCATCATCCATGGCTTGACTCCAAAACTCTTCATATCCTAGTATCTGTTTTCTATGCGGTCATTAATATGTATGATAGCGAAGCTACGCTGATTATAAGCCACAGTATCACGCCCTGAAGCAACGGTTTCAAACCGACTGCTTTTAATGTCGGTTTAGAGAGTGAGGCTCCTATGAAGAACATCGTGACTATAAGCAGCTTACGGGCCACACCTGATATGAATCTGCCTACTTCCGGACAATCCTTCAGGACATAAGTATTAAGCAGTATCGCCACGATGAACCAAAGGATAAACCAAGGGATGGATATCTTCTTTGCATCACTCTTGAATATCAGTGCGGTTATAAGTGCAAGAGGAATGATCCACAGGGCTCGCGTCAGTTTGATAGTGGTGGCCACCTCAAGAGCCTCTTCACCATATGCCGCACCGGCTCCCACCACCGAACTGGTATCGTGAATCGCTATCGCCGCCCACATGCCGAACTGCTGCTGACTCAAACCCATCCATTCACCCAGAACAGGGAACACAAAAAGCGCAA
>JAFZDU010000063.1 GCA_017561025.1 Bacteroidales bacterium
ATCGCCCAATAATGATGTAATCATATTATTGTCATTTATCTCTCCGAAAAAATGCTCTCTTTTATCTGTACAAATTGTAATGAAATATAAACCGCCATTATACTCATGCCACTGCGCACGTGCGGATGGAATACGATAAGTGTTTTTATAAAGGTCTGACATTTTTGTGTTGTTTGATTCAACTGCAAAATTAAGTCATCACTTCTAAATAAAAAAGTTAAAAAATGTTAAAATCCCAATGTAGAGACGTATCAACAATACCTTTGAAAATAAAAGAATGTTGATGCTCTTGGAATAATTATGGATAGCAAATATGTAGAGACGTATCAACAATACCTTTGAAAATAAAAGAATGTTGATGCGTCTTTTCAGTTAGGAGTTAGGAGTTAGGAATGAATGTATAGCCGTATCACACGACACAATGAAAAATGAACAATATGTCGTTGATGCGTCTTGGTTAATTAGGAGTTAGGAGTTATTTTGAATATCTAGTAAAGACGTCAATTCTAATGGCGTCTTTTTAGTTGTGCATTAATGTGTTTTTATAAAAAAATAAATTGAAATATTATCATCATATAATAAAAATTGTTTGTATTTTTGCAATCAGATAAGTCGTGAGTTGACGATGTAATGGGTTGTGCGAAAGTCCCTCGCCAGCATGGCATCACACTTCGGTGTAAACCTCTCTCACGCATTTTAGGGACAATTTAAAAAAGCATCTGCAGATGCTTTTTTTTTATATTATATATTTGTTATAGCAGTAATGCAGTATTGTACTTTCTCTTGAGTCCTGCGACGAATGCCAACAGTCATCTTTACTTTGCCAATGCCTATTAGCTCATATTCCATGATCATCATTCTCTCAAATGGTTTCTGGTTTTTATTGCCTTCCTTTATTCTGCAGATCGAAATTTTTTTGGCTCCAATAAGAATTGCATCAAGTTGCAATATCGCAATAGTTGAAAAATATGATTTGGCGGCATGTTCGCTGGTCTCAATGATGGAGACCATTCTAATGTTGATGTATTCTTTCAATGATAGATTGTATCTGCGTTGAGACGGATTCTCTTTTTTCCATTTGCGATAGAAATCGCGGATTATCTTTTCTCTTTGTTTTATTTCTTCTGAGCTGTTGCCTTGTGGTATAGTTATATTGGAATCCATATTAAAATAATTTCAAAAATTTGGTTGATTCAGCAAAATTAAAACATCAATTCCAAATAAAAAAGTTAAAAAATGTTAAAAATCATCGATGTAGATACGATAAGATTCGCGGAAGTGTTTAAATCTCTTTCACGAGGTTTTGTAATTCGTATTTTGAGATTCCTATTGGAACAGGGGCGTTTTCAATGGTCCATTCGGCTGTATATAGAAGACAGCCTTGTTGATGTCTTTACAGCGTTGCATTATCAAGAGATGGTGCCCCCATGGAATGGAAAGAAATGTGTCTTCTAAAATGGCAGCAGCTTGTTGCCATTTTATAAATGGTTCATAATAAAACAAAAACCATTGTTTGATGGCTCTTAAATTTCTATAAGAAAACCCTTTCATATCAGGAAAATCTGACATGAGGTCGTTGCTGAGTTGTTTTAAGAATCCGTCGCCCCAATGAGCGTTCTTCTGCTTTTCAACAATCTCGCTCCCCATCTGCCAATAGAGTCTGAGCAATTCCGTGTTGACTTTTACCGCTGCTTTAATCTGACTTTGACGGATACGAAGTTTCAGATCTACAATCCAATTCTTGTATTCGGATGTAATGATGTTTTCTTGATTTGATTCAAAAGAAATTTCTTTTGGATCATGAGTTTTGCTTTCTTTCATAAAAAATGGTTTTTAAAGTTCTCCGCAAAGTTAAAACATCAATTCCAAATAAAAAAGTTAAAAAATGTTAAAAATCAAAGTTCCAAACTCTTCTGAGGTTTTGAATTTCTGAGATTCTGAATTTCTAACTAAAAGAAAACAATTCCTGCGATTCCCGCAATCGCTATCAGCAGCATCGGGTTGACTTTGAAGAAAAAGACGCAGACGAATGTCACGGCGCATATTATGATGCTCACATTGTTGTCACCCAATCCAACATCGGGGAAGTTGGCACCGTTCATCATTAACAATGCCGCCGCGAATATCAATCCCGCTACGAATGGCTTGAGGTTCTTCAATGTCGTCCTGACGATGAAGTTGTCCTTGTTCTTGAATAGATATCTTAAGACAAAATATAATAACACCAACGATGGCATCACTATCGCCGTGGATGCCAGCAACGATCCTATTATTCCTCCGACCTGATATCCTACGTATGTAGCGCAGTTAATGGAAATGGGTCCCGGCGTCATCTGCGACAAGGCGACAACGTCGGCAAACTCGCTCAACGTCATCCATCCGTGCTTCTCCACGACTTCAAACTGTATCATGGAAAGCATGGCGTAACCGCCGCCGAAACCTAAAAGACCAATCTTTAAATAAACTAAGAATAATTGTAAATATATCATATTTGTTTTAATTCATAATTCATAATCAATTCCTAATACCTCATTCCACATTCCCAATTAAAATCGCGTGTATGAGGCAGACGATGATTGCAAACAAAATGATGTATGCGGGTGATATCTTGAACCACCATATCAGCAAGGCGGTGCCGATAGGGAAGATGGCGGTCTTCCAGTTGACTTTAGCTGAGATGCACATCTTCAGCGCTGGCGATAATATCAGCGCCACCACGCATGGTCTGATGCCTCTGAATATCTTCTCGACTGTCGGGTTGTCTTTGTAGTCGGTGAAGAATATGGCGATGAATAGCATGATGACGATTGACGGAAGCATCGCGCCCAACGACGCTGCTATCGCTCCTTTGGTGCCTCCGATTCTGTATCCTACATAAAGCGCGCAGTTGACGGCGAATACTCCGGGCAGCGACTGCACCACCGCAATGGATTCCCAGAACTCGCCGTGCTCTATCCAGCGACGTCTCTTCACCACGGCACGCTCTATCATGTCGAGCATGGCGTAGCCGCCTCCTAAAGTGAAAGCGCCTATGTTTAAGAATGTTACAAAAAGTTGCCAGCAGATTTTCATGGTGAAAATTTATTTGCAAAGATATGAAAAGTCAACAAGACTACATGACAACAAGACAACAAGTTTTTTAAAGACGCAGAGACACAGAGACACAGAGACGCAGAGTCTGGAATTAGAGGAACAGGGGGTTTACGTTTAAGGTTTAAGGTTCAGAGTTCAAAGGTTCAAAGTTCTTCTGAGGTTTTGAGTTTCTGAGATTCTGAATTTCTAATAAAAATAATTCCTCATTCCTCATTCCTCATTCCTAATTAAAAAAGTCTTATCTTTGCGAAAATTCTTCGCGATGAATTATATTTCTATTGACAATATTTCTAAGGCTTTTAGTGATAAACTTTTATTCGAAAATATAAGTTTCGGTATTGAAAAAGGGGAGAAGACAGCTCTCGTGGCTGCTAACGGCACGGGTAAGTCTACCATGATGAAGATTCTCGTCGGCAAGGAGGAAAGCGACAAAGGCTCAATATCTTACAACGAAAACATAAGAATCGGTTATCTTGAGCAGCTGCCTCAGTTTGAACCGGAACTCACAATACAAGAGGTCATCTCCACTGGTCACACCGACATCATGGCGGTGATTCAACGTTATGAGAACGCCTTGCTTAATCATGTGGATGACAATAACATCGCGACGAAGAAGGAACTGGAACAGGCCATCGCACAGATGGACGGACTGCAGGCATGGTCGTATGAGCAGCGTCTCAAACAGCTTCTCTACACCTTCGAGATAACAGACCTCACACAGAAAGTGGGAACGCTCTCCGGAGGTCAGGTGAAACGTCTCGCGCTCGCGCTCGTGCTCCTCGACGACCCTGACATCCTCTTCCTTGATGAGCCTACCAACCACCTCGATATGGGCATGATAGAATGGCTCGAGAAATATCTCACTCAATCGACAAAGACGCTCTTCATGGTCACTCACGACCGCTATTTCCTTGATAGAGTCTGTAATAAGATCTTTGAACTGTATCAGGGAACTATGTACACCCACAACGGCAACTACGACTATTATGTAAGAAAGAGCCGTGAACGCGAAGAGAACAAACGCATCGCTGCCGAGCGCGCAGGACAGCTTCTGAAATATGAACTCGAATGGATGCGCAGCACGCCTCAGGCGCGTACAGGCAAGGCGAAGGCTCGCATCGACGCTTTCTACGACCTTCAGGAGAAGGCAAGAGTACGCCGCGACAACAGCGAACTGCAATTCGGTGCTGATATGCAGCGTCTTGGTGGTAAGATACTCGAGATGGACAGAGTGTCAAAGTCTTATGGCGATACTGTGGTGCTTAAAGACTTCGAATATATCTTCAAGAAAGGCGAGCGCATCGGCATTATCGGCAAGAACGGTATAGGAAAATCCACCTTCCTCAATATGATCACCGGCAACGAGTCTCCTGATTCGGGAACTATAGTGACAGGACAGACTGTCGCCTATGGCTATTACACTCAGAAAGGCATCAAGTTCGATGAGCGCAAGACTGTCCTTGAGACGATAAAGGATATTGCTGAGGTGATTCATTACGGAAAGGACAAGACATACACGGCAGACCAGCTGCTGGCGCATTTCATGTTCCCATATTCTATGCATCGTCAACAAGTGGCGTTGCTGAGCGGCGGTGAGAAACGCCGTCTCTATCTTCTTACGGTGCTCGTCTCTAACCCTAACTTCCTCATCCTCGACGAGCCTACCAACGACCTCGACTTATTGACATTACAGAAACTGGAGGATTATCTCCGTACTTATAAAGGTTGTCTGCTCGTGGTGTCACACGACAGATTCTTCCTCGATGAGACTGTCGACCAGCTCTTCGTATTTGAAGGCGACGGCAAGGTGAAAGGTTTCATGGGTAACTATTCACAATATCATGAATATCTGGAAAATAAAGCCAAAGAAGAGAAAAGAGAGATAGCAGCCCAGAAGCAAGAGACACGCGCTGAACGACCAGCAGCGACAGAACGTAAGAAGAAAAGGACATATAAAGAACAACAAGAGTACGAACAACTTGCAAAAGATATTGAAACTCTTGAAAACGAGAAGAAAGAACTTACGCTTAAGCTGGAACAACAGCTCGATTATAAAGAAATTGAAAAAATAGGAAATAGAATAGGAGAGATAACAGACCTCATCGATGAGAAAGAACTTCGATGGCTGGAACTGGATGAAATCTCTTGATGAAACTCAGAAATTCAGAATCTCAAAACCTCAGAAAATTCTGAGATTCTGAGGTTCTGAAATTTTGAGTTTTTAACATAGTATAAACTTTAAACTATATAAAAATGGAATTATTAAAAAACTTTATTTCAGAGGTAAGAGAAAATGATACATTATGGTTGCTTGAAGCTAAACCTGGACTTTTCGCAATGGTGGAAGATGCTGAAGAGAACTCATATATTCCTGTTTGGAGTAAAGAGTCTGACGCTCTCAGCAACATCAGCGAGGACTGGGAAGAATATTCCGTTACAAGCATGAACATCGAAGAGTTCGTCGGCTGGATGAGAGAACTCGATGAAGACCAGATTGGCATAGCTATATCATCAGGTGCTGAAGGACAGATGTTTCCAATGCCAGCTCTTGCCATGAAGCAGATCTTCAGAGGCGCTGAGATAGATTTCGAAGAAGATAAGAAATTGGTCGGCGAGGATTACTACGATGAAGAATGGGCAGAAGGTATTCCAGACAACTGGGAAGAAGATTATCTTGACAGCCTCGATGATGAGGATGAAGAATACGGTGAAGCCGAAGAGTGAAAATAAAAAAATGTAGAGACGTATCAACAATACCTTAAATACAAAAGAATGTTGATGCGTCTCAATATATAAGTTCTATTTTATGATAAAAAAGACATTTGCATTATTTTTAATGCTAATTGCTTTTTCTATTAATGCACAAGATATTGATATAAATAATATAAAGAAAAGCAAGCAGCATTATTGGGGAGAGAGCCCTGTTTATGATACTTACGAGAAAGCCAAGAACAAGGCGATGGAAATGATGTGCGATAATATCATTGAGACGATTGCAGCCTCACCTGTCGAGATGGGTGGAGTGAGCAAAGATGATCATCTTGAGAAAATAATGCTGACTCTCGATAACAAGATATCTTACAAGAGAAAGATTGTCAATGTGGTGAGGGATACTAAAAATGACAAGTACTCCTGTATGGCTTATATCTCCAAAGATGATTTTGAAGCAATATGCAATGAGAGAACATCTGAAATACAACGTTATGCCTATCTTGGTAAAGGCAAGGAAGATGGTAATATGATGGTCGATGCTCTCAGGTCTTACTATTGGGGAATGATGCTATGTGTGGCTCATCCTTATGGCAGTATGCTTAAGATAAATGTAGACAATGAAGACGTGCCGGCTTATGAATATCTGCATGAACGTGTGGTGGATGTGCTCGACACTTTTACCTTTGCAGTGGCAAAGAACAATCCTGGCGAGTTTAACGATGAAGGTATCACCGTTATGTTAAACGTGAGGTCTAACGGCAATGACGTCTCACATCTTCGTTTCAAATATTACAATGGCGTAGATGATTACGTGACGACTACAGCTACCAATGGCAAGGCTGCAGTGCAGCTGGCAAATCATAATGTGAAAGACTTCGATATCAAGATAGAATATGACTTCTCTCATGAGAAGATAGCTCATCCTGAAATAGCCAAGATATTGAATAATATAGATAATATCGTCATAAAAGACAATGTGAAGAGATATATCAACATAGAGCCTTATACAAAATATTTCAGCGGAGAGAAAAAGGTGGATAATTCTTCTAGCAACAATGCCAAGCTGAACAGCGATGAGAAATATTTTCTTGGAGTTATGCTGGAAATAGAGAAGGCCTTCAGAGCTAAGAATTATGCTTCTGTCAAGAAGTATTTCACAGACGAATCATTCGCGATGCTCGATACTCTAGTGAAAAACGGCAATATATCTGTAGTAGGCAACCAACAGTATGAATTCATAACATACGGCAATACAACGATTTGTCGTGACATCGACATGAAGTTCGAATTCAGAAACCATGCTTCATTCTTAAGAGAAGTGGTGTTCCGCTTTGATAATGAAAGCAGACTCATAACATCGATGGCATTCCGACTTTCTTCTGAAGCGGAAAACGATATTGCAACCAAAAACAAGTGGGAGAATAACTGCAAGCTGGCTCTTATCAACTTCTTGGAGGATTATCAGACGGCATACGCCTTGAAACGTTACGACTATCTGGAGAGCATATTCTCTGACGACGCATTGATTATAGTAGGTCATGTGTTAAAGCAGAATAACAACGAATTGAAAGATATCAAGAAATTCAATCTTCCTGTACAAGAGGTTGAGCTGCTACGCATGGATAAGAACGCATATTTCGACAGATTGTCGAGAGTGTTTAAGGCCCAGGAATACATCAACATAAGATTTACGGAGACCGACTTCAAGAGACAGATGTTCTCTAATGACGAGAGCAATTGCGGTGGCGAGGATATCTTCGGCGTCAGACTTCTGCAGGAATATCATTCAACAACATACGGCGATGTCGGATATCTCTTCCTCATGGTAGACTTGAGAGACGTGCAGCGTCCGGTGATACATGTAAGAGCATGGCAGCCAGATAAAGTGGATATCAATAAATTAGTGAACTTAAGAGATTTAGAGTAACATATTATGAAGAGAGTTTTACTTGTATTATTTGCATTAATATCTTTAAACGCTTTCTCACAACTTCAGGTTAAGGAAGGAAGTTTTAAGCATATACCAGGCGGCATCATTGAAGATAAAGAAGAATATACCGACGGCAACGACTTCCCTATGGCATTGATAAAAATATCTACTGAGAACATCAACGAGCAGGAAAGACAGAGACTGGTGTTTACTGGCAACAGAGAGACGCAGTTCATCAAAAAACCGAAAACCGGTCAGATGTGGGTTTATCTTTCTGCAGAAGCAGCGACATTCATTGATATAAAGCATCCTGACTACGGAACTTACAAGTATTATCTCCCAGAAAGATTATGTGATTATTGTGTTTATGAGATGGTGCTGCAGTATGTTACTTCTGGCATGCCATCTGCCGTAACGCAGCAAAACAATTATCTCACTATCATAGCTGACCAGCCTAATGCTTCCATATATATCGACGACCAATATGTTAGCGACGGATTCAAGTCTCTCGCTATTGGCACTACGCATACATGGAAGATAGAATGTGATTTGTATCATGATGAGAGCGGAACGGTGACTATAACTAAAGGTGAGCCTGTCACGATAGAGAAGAAGCTGCGTCCTGCCTATGGATTCATTAAAATAGACTCCAAACCAGAAAGCGGTGCTATTGTTTTTATTGACAACAAAAAGGTTGGAACAACGCCATATCAGTCTGACAAGATGGCGAGCGGAACATATAAGGTTCGCGTGGTTAAAGATATGTATAAAGCTTCGGAACAGACTTTCTCTATCACTGATGGAAACACTACAAATGCCGTGATGGAGATGAGTGCCAACTTTATTAATCTGGCGCTTGAGACCGACGCCGCGTCTGATATTTATATTGACGGACAATATAAAGGCAAAGGCAAATGGAACGGACGTATCACCGACGGAGCTCATTTTGTGGAGGTAAAGAAAGACAAGCATAGAACGGTGTCCAAAAACCTAAACCTAGTTCTTGGAAAAGACGAAAACATAAAGATAGAAGTGCCGACAGCCATAACAGGATTTCTCGACATCAGCAGCCTTCCTGTTAAAGCAGATATCTATCTCAACGAAAAACATTATGGAACAACGCCTAGAATTATCTCAGATTTGTTGATTGGAGAATACACCTTGAAACTTGAAAAAGAAGGCTGCGCTTCTGTTACTAAAAATATCGTTATTGAAGAAAACCAGACACTGACAATAAAAGAACAGCTGCCTACAGGAAAAGAAGTGACGATAAAAACCGACCAGTCTGGCGATAAAATTTATGTTGATGGAAATTATGTTGGAACAACGCCATTGACAACAAATCTTGGATATGGCAAACACAATATTAAAGCTACAAGAGGAACTCAGACCGCAGTAAAGACCGTTGAAGTGAAAACCACATCCGTAAGAGATGAGTTTGTCCTGGCATTTGGAAAGATGATAAAGATAACATCATCACAAAATGGCGATGATATTTATGTTGACGGCAAGAAAGTAGGAAAGACACCGATGGATATTGACTTCTCTTTAGGCAAACACGAGGTGGAAGTGAGAAGAGGCAAGTTGTATGAAACAAGAACATGGCAGATTGCTAAAAATTCAGCTGTAAGCTGTTATTTTATTCCTAAGAAAGAGCCATTGGAAAAATATTTAAGCAGAGGCGTTAACTTCATTACATTAAATGCAGCATGTTCCGTCGCACCACAGACATCTTTTGGTTTTACATTTGGCTCTGTGAAAGAAGCAGGCTGGTTTGTCAGTGCGATGAGCAATTTTGATTTTGTTGGATTTTCATCACGTGAAATTTCTAATGAATTAGTGATTGTGAATGGTGAAAATTGTAAAACACGATTGTCAATAAATGGAGGTGTTGTTATAAAAGGTTTTGGACCAGTGTATGCAAAAATAGGTGCTGGTTATGGTTTTAGAACAAGAAATTGGGAAGATTTAGATGGTGATTGGTATTTTGTTGATTCATATAATGGATTAGAACTAGATGCTGGCTTACTGTTGAATTTCAATGGATTTAGTGTAAGTACAGATATTGTAACAAATTTTAAATATATGGAAGTTAAAGTCGGATTAGGTATTAATAGAAATGAAAGGTAAAGGATATGAAAAAAATATACATATTATTAATGATATTGATAATAGTATTATCAAGTTGTACTAAGGATATTGAATTTGAAGAGAATGATATTGTTGTTTCCGTTAATGGTGTTAGCTTTAAGATGATAAAAATAGAAGGCGGCACTTTCCAAATGGGCGCCACCTCAGAACAAGGCGGCGATGCATACAATGATGAGAAACCAGTACATTCTGTGACACTTTCTGACTATTACATTGGCGAGACAGAGGTGACACAGGAATTATGGACAGCCGTTATGGGCAGCAACCCAAGTTCCTTCAGCAACAACCCTCAAAGACCTGTAGAACAAGTTTCATGGAACGACTGCCAGGAATTCATAAAGAAATTAAATGAGCTTACAGGCAAGAACTTTAGACTGCCAACAGAGGCAGAGTGGGAATATGCGGCGAGAGGAGGCAACAAGTCTCAGGGCTACAAATACAGTGGCAGCAACACGATTGTCGATGTCGCATGGTACTATGATAATAGCAGTTCACAGACACATGACGTAAAGACAAAGCAAGCCAACGAATTAGGCATATACGACATGAGCGGCAATGTCTATGAATGGTGCCAGGATTGGTATGGCAGTTACAGCAGCAGTTCACAGACTAATCCTACAGGACCATCATCTGGCTCTGACCGCGTGGACCGTGGCGGCAGCTGGTACTCCGATGCGAAGTTCTGCCGAGTATCGTATCGTCGCAACGCCAATCCGGGCTACACGAACAGCAATCTCGGTCTGCGCCTTTCTCTTTCTCAGTATTAACACAAAAATCCGAAATTGTCTTAAGCTAAAGGCCGAGATAATGAATGAAGTGAGCAAGCGAGAGAGGGACGAACGAAGCAAGTGAAACGGAATACATTATCTCGGAAATATTAAAAAACATAAGACAATGTAGAATACGTATCACACAACACAGATAAAATAAACAATATGTCGTTGATGCGTATTCTACTGGTCAAATTCTCAAAGCATTAGGTATTTGAGTTATTCATTTGTGAGATTACATTGTTTATTTCTTTAATAAGCTGTGTTTTAGTCGGTAAATACAATTGGTATTCATTGGCGAGAATTGTTTTGTTGTCTTCTGGAAGTGTCATCTTTACGACGGTGTCATTTTTTGAAGTTCCTAGCAAGATTCCAATCGTTGGATGTTCGTCTGGTAGTTTTACACATCTGTCGTAGTAGTTTACATACATCTGCAGTTGTCCTAAATCCTGGTGTGTTAGTTTGTCGTTTTTCAATTCAATTATTACAAAGCAACGTAATAAGCGGTTGTAGAAAACCAAGTCGATAAAGAATTCGTCATCTTCGAGTAAAATTCTTTTTTGTCGTGCTACAAATGAAAATCCGTTACCTATTTCTAAGAGAAAGTCAGTAATGTGAGAAATGATAGCACTTTCTAGATCTTTTTCATAATATTCAGCTTTGCGTTCCAACCCCAAAAATTCTAATATCATAGGTTCCTTTATAATCTCTTGAGGCGTTTGAGGGATACGTTGTTTTCGGGCTACAGCCAAAACGCTTTCTTTGTCATTGCTTAATAGCAATCTTTCATAAAGCTGAGAGTTAATTTGTCTTTCTGTTTCTCTTGCAGTCCAATTGTTGTTTACTGATTCTAATTCGTAATATTCTCTTTTATCGGGGTCGGAAATGGAAATTAGTTGTTTGTATTGATTCCAGTTCAATTGCGTCCGCAGTGCGGACGCAATTGGATAAGTCCTGTAAAATTGCCTACTTCTCTCTAATTGTCTGATAGAAAATCCGCTACCATATTCTGGCTCTATTTTTCTAGCAAGATTCTTTAATAAATAGGTGCCATAGTCAGCTCGTTCTTTACCGTTTTGTTCTTCTTCAAAGATGCGTTTGCCGATGTTCCAATACATTTGAACACGACAAAAATCTACGCTTCTTAAAGCATTCTGTCGAGCATTGTTTATAATACCTTTAATGTCATCAAGCAAATCTTGATTGATAGAGATGTTTTTGTTCATAAAAAAATGGTTTTTAAAGTTCTCCGCAAAGTTAAAACATCAATTCCAAATAAAAAAGTTAAAAAATGTTAAAAATCATCGATGTAGCATACGCATCACACAACACAGATAAAATAAACAATATGTCGTTGATGCGTTTTTTGAGTTAAGAATTAGAAGTTAGGATTTGAGGAGTTTTTCAAAAGTTCCGAAGGAACGGTAGTTCCCAGGCAGGTGATGAAGCACGTAGTGCGGAATCCCTGCAAAGAAGATTTGCCAAATAAATCAGAGTGCTGAAGGCACGACAGAAAAAAAACTCTGTCGTGCCTTCAGCACTTTGATATCGGTCTGGTCATGAATGCAGGGGCTCCGTGCTTTGCAC
>JAFZDU010000064.1 GCA_017561025.1 Bacteroidales bacterium
CCCAGATTCTTATTAGCTCTCAAATCCTCCTGAGCTTCTTCGTCAAGCGATGCAATCAAAAGTCCAGTATCTTTGTAATAAATCTTATATAGTTTAGGATCATAGTTGCCCTTTAGGGGAAGTTCCGGCTGATTCAGGCAGTAGCAGACGTTTATAACGCCAGCATCAGCAAGCCATTCAACACAACCAACATAATCTCGATTACGTGCATTCTTGCCAATCTTGGTTATCTGGAAACGTTTATTTTCTTTAGCCAGGAATGTAGAGATATGGTTGTATACAGCTTTGACCTTTGCTTTGTCCAGGCCCTCTACATATTTGGTGATATCCTCCTCATAGTCTCTCAGTAGCTGTTTCTGTATACCCAATGTTCCGCTGAAATTCTTATTTTTGATATACGTATTGACCACCTCTGGCATACCACCGATAGTTGCATAGTCGCGGAAAAGTCCAAAAAGAATGTCCATCTGCAAATTGTTAAGCGGTTTCACCTCTATCATGTGTTGAAAAAGTTCCTCCACAAAATCCTCGGTATAACCCTTTGCCCATAGAAACTCTTCGAAATCCATTGAATGCATCTCATAGTCTTCCTTGTAACCTACACTATTGGATTCTATTTCCCGATAGTTAATACCCATCAATGAACCAGAACAAATCACATCAAATCGTCCATCTAGTTTAAAAAACTTCAATGAAGTAGCGCAATTGGGACATGCTTGCAGCTCATCAAAAAAGAAAATAGTTTCATCTGGTACAAACTTCAGTTCAGGATTAAGCAAGGAGATGTTTTTAAGAATCGCATCAACTTCAAATCCATCTTCAAAGATATTCTTATATTTGGGCTGCTCTACAAAATTTATTTGGATAACATTCTTATAATTTTGATATGCAAACCACTCAACAGAGCGAGTCTTTCCAATCTGACGAGCACCTTTTATAATAAGCGGTTTCCTATCAGGATTGTTTTTCCAATCCATCAAATATGCATCTATCTTTCTCTTAAGCAGTTTATCCATATCTCAATTTATTTATCACACGTGCAAAGATAACAATTTTCACATAATCCATGTTATAATTGGGCAATATTTTCACATTATTCACACCATTTTAGGCTATAAAAATCACATTTTCCCCAATATAATCCTTGCTGGACATTGGATTCAGGAGAGATTGAGTTAAGAGAATAATATTACCATATTTCAGAGACGCAATTATTTATATTGTCGCACCTTTTAAACAAATATTTTCGTCAATCTCTCAACAAAAATCTTCTAGGACATCTCCTTCAGTCCATTCTTTACCTATAGAAAGCGTGTAATATTTTTCTGCCCCTTTTTTAGAAAAGAATGTACGAATACTTTTGTGTATAAAGAAACCATCTTCGTATCTTATTTCTGTTAAAGCAAAGTTTGTTGCTCCACTAGTTGTCGTTATAACTGCGATATGGCTACGGTCAAGTGAAAGTTCCGCTTTTACAATTTCAGAATGATATAGTTTATTTTGACAGAAAGTTTTATCTTGTACAAGATTACCCATATACTCTTCTAATGGAGACTCTGAACTTAAGTCAGGACACAATGGAAATTCCGTTGGTATTTTCCAGTTTATTTGTTTAGCTCCTGGCGTCATCGAATCTTTGAGAGCAAAAGATTGATCTTCATTGAATCTAATGGGTTCAGCTTCTATTTCCGCTCTTTGTTTTGCATATGATTTACGTTGTTCCATAGCCGTCCAGTCTGATTTCAATAAATCATCTGATCTATTGGAATAATCATCTTCATAAATCCATTCTCCATAGCCTCGTCTTTCACCTGTTAATTTAGTATCGTGATTATCCGCCTGTGCCCACCTGTCAAGATGTTTACGACATTTAGCAGCTTCTTCTTTTGTAACAATTCTCATCCATGATATATCTGGCTCAAATGCTAAATGTCTAAGTATTGATGGGTCATTTAAAAAAGCTTCAACTGATCCACATAGAAATATGATTTTATTACGTGTATAAGGATTATTAAGAGCATTCTCTAATCTTGTAACCCAACGAAGGTTCTCTGGACGGTTATTACATCTGTTTGTATCTATATGATCCACTACCATTTCAGGATCTTCTGGCACTCCATGAAATGCCGTGGCGACGATCTGATGAATACGCACACCTGCTATCTTCATATAACCATCACTATCATCTTTTTTTCCAAATGTCCATTTATTATCTAATGGAGCCAAGCGACCACCTTCTTTCTGATGACGATATACAGAAGCATTATCACGTACTGAATACAATCTATCCTTATATACGCATCTCTTCTCTGTTTCAAAATCATTCAAATATACCATAATAATTAATTTTAAAGCTGATTAGGGACTATATCTATGTGAGCACCTAGAACCAATGCTATACGAGACAGTATGTCAAGGCCTACAGAACATTTACCTAGCTCAATACGACTCAAATTATTTCAACTCTTTTTAACCTTCATCATCAAGTCTGAAAGCTTAACTTGACTTGGCACAGCCATTTGGTTACCTTTCGCATTAGATAGATCACTGATTTTCCATTTATATTGTATCCATTCTTGTTCCGTATGTTCACGATCTAAACTATAGACTATATAAATTTCATCTTTCTTATCATCTTCATTCTTCGATGGTGGATAATCCATGCGCAACAAATCGGAACGTCTAAAAACTCGCGGTCCTTCATCTGCTAGTCTAACAAGCTCCACACTCTCACCATGTGTATGCAAAAGAATGTAGCGGCTTGAAACAAGACTTTGGCTCAATCGTACAGATCCATTTTGTGTTCCTGTACGGAAATTGTATAGTCCAGTTTTACGAATCCACTCCAAATGTTTTTCATTCTTCACATAGCCCAATACAACCCAAGTATCATCAGGAAGGAAATCACGATTATCTCCAGCTGGTTCTGGCATCTGTTCGTGAATTTGTTTTGAAGGTGTGTTGTACACGTGATTCATATAATACGACATTCTCTCACGTTGACTTGTACGGTCAAGCATATGTTCCACTATTTTTAATAGGAATACCTGCAATGTGGTGAGTTCTTCATCATAATTAGACGGTGTCAAGCAGAAAGCACCTAAGCCAGGAATAATTTCATGAAATCCTTTTAATCTACGTTGAACAGTACCTGGATAAAGAATATAAGCTCCACTAGTACGACGAATAGCATCTTTATATGCATGCATTTTCAACAGGTCTGCACGCTTGTATATACCTTCTTCTTGCTCTTTCTTTTCATTAAGTAAGTTCTCCGATATTTCGTCTTCATTTACTGACTCATCCAGACCAAGATCAACTTTATTAACTCTGTATTTTGCATCAAAATGAATATGAACGATTATGTCTTCTTTCTCTGCTTGTTCCATGTTAATTTCTCCTGGCCATATAGATAGTGTATAGTCAGGACGCATATTCATTGTCCAAGATCCTGCCTTATACAATTCTTCACTCTCTCTTGTATGAACAAAAGTACGGTTATAGTAGAATCTTACATTAAACTTACGTTTTCCCGCATCGTACAGTCCCTCTATCATCGTCATTTTACCCTGTTTAATCTCAAGGTTGATTTGATCTACATCTGTTTTAACTAAATTATTAATGCTGACAGGATCTATATCAAACACCCTGCTAATGACTTCTAATAGTTTAAAGAACACCCAGTATTCATATAGCACTGCTACATTTCGCTTACCAGCCTCATATACATCATCTCCACCTTTCCAAGACAACTTAGCAGCAAGATCAAACATCAACCAAGCCTGGAGAATCTCTCTATAGCCCTCCTTGCGTTGAAGTACAGGACTATTTAAATTTAATTGCGAAGGCATAGACACTTGCTTCAAAAAGAGAGTGTTTAAATGTCCGTTCAGCACATCCATAGTCTTGTCAATCTCCGCTTTTAACCGATCATTAGCATTCTTTTTACTACGTAGGTCTGAACAGAAAGAACTAAAAGATCGAATTACAAATTTTATAAATTGATTCTCTGGATTATCCAAAGTATCTCGCTTATAGGCAACAGTCAAGGTGCGAGGTATAGAACCTACTCCAAGAGGCAATCCCATGTCACAAGCATTCTGCACCGGTATACGATCACGTGAAGTCGCTATTTGGTGCATATTTTTTCGGCTCAATCGCTTTACATTACACACATTACGCTCAACTGTGGTTTCTTCCCACTTGCGCACTGGATTGGAAATGATTTTGTGTATAGCCTCTTGAAAAGCGTTGCTTTCAACAATACTTCTAACAAAAGCATAACGCTGGTAAAGTGTTTGTTGTGGAGTATCATAATCTATTTCCAGTTTTTGCGTAACAGGACTTCCCTGCATCAATACCAAATCGGTATAGTATGCAGTAATATCTTCCAGCATCTTACGATAATCTGTCCGATATTCTGCTTTTACCGACTTTATTTCCATACTCACTTTGGCAACCTCACAGTCCAAAACTGTATCTTTGATGACAAGCGACAGTGAACCTACATATATTCCTGTTTTCAATGTACCAGCATTCGGATGCCGAGGGGAATGGGAAAAATGTACAATTTCATCTTCTTTTATAAATTGATATGTATGCCCATCATCTGAGACCAATTCATACTCATATGTACATCCCTCTTGCAACTGCCATCGAGATTCACCATAATCAACAGCATCATCCTCATCAAATAGCATTGCGTTGCCAGAGGAAGGATAAACACACAACTTGACTTCTCCAAAGTTGCCTATTATAGGTATTTCTAATTTTTCTACTTGCATTCTTTACGCTTCTGCAAAACTTGTGAATCCGTTTTCAAGAGCCGTCTGCATCATACGCTGAATCTTATCAGCTGCTTCTGGAAATTTAGCATAGTGTAAATTTTCACAGATGATTGCCTCTGTTGTATGACCATCTTTCATACACATTCCCCATAGAGCTTTCAATGCTGGTTCCAGTTTCTTACGACTACCATGGAGTTTTGGCAATAATTTCTGTACAATAGCTGCATCCAATATTTCCTCATCAGTCATGCCATTGGCACATGACTTAGCATTGGTTATGAAACGATAGATTTCTGTTGCTGAACGATAACCAAATTCAGCATTTACCTTCTTCAATACCTTAAAGAAGCTAATTAATGTTTGATGTGCCAACTCACTACTTTCTGCTTCCTTCTTTGTTGATTTCTCCACAAAGTCCTTTCCCATGTTTGCACACTCACCATTCGCAGCCTCAATATTAACACTCATATCTTGAGTCAAGAACTTATCCATTTCTTTGTCAGAAATCTTAAATTCAATTACATTAGCACGATCAAGTACCTTAGGTGAGAACATATAGGTTGTTTCATCCACATTAATTGTACCGATGATAAAGAGATTCCTTGGTAAGGCAATCTTAGCAGGAACTTCTGAGTCGCATTCATCCGGCTTTTCCCAAAGAGGAATCTCTTGATGACTTTCTAATGCAGAAAGAAAATCTGCAAAGTATCGTTCCACATAACTCAGGTTCATCTCATCAAGAACAAGGAAATAAGGTTTGTTAGGATTTCGAAGTGCACGCATCATTATCTGCAAAGCACCACTCTCAGGTTGCATATATTCTCCAGGTTTAAGGGCATTAGGATAACCCAACAGAGGTTCACGATTAGTCCAGTCTGCACCCACAGGCACAACGCAAAGTTGCTGTTCAACATTCTCGCTCATAGCACGTGCAAAAGCCAATGCCAACTGAGTTTTACCAGAGCCTGCCAAACCACTTAATATCACGAAAGGCTTAGTCATTAGCGAGCAAGCATAACGCTGTATGAGTTTGTCCCCATATATAAGGCCAGTTTTCTTGATAGCTTCAACGAGAGTAGGTATATGGAAGGTGTTATTATTTATTGGCATATCTTCGTTTGGTGTATAGATTTGTGGATTTACAAATGTTTCATCATTTATGTTATCGAGTTTTCCGTCAAAAATCTTTTGATATAGTTGACAAATATAATTTAGTGATTCAAGAACATTATCCACATCCAAACTAGATGTATCTATTTCATTATTGAGAATACGAATGGGAAATACAGAATGAATGAAAGAGTTATTGTATTTTTTTTCAGCATTTTTTTGGGGAATATTATTCTCTTTGAAATATTCTCCAATCGTTTGGGTATGGGATAAATTCCATGAAACTTTTGGCGTATTTGTTACGCTAATTCCATATGAAACTATAAGAATTTGAGCATTGGAATAATAAAGCAATACCGGATATATGCCATTTGAAGTTTGTTGATTATATCCAGTAAAAGAGATCCAGGGAATATATGTTAAATTACCAATTCCTATGCTTGCCTTAACACTTAATCCCATATAAGATTTTGCTATTTTATTTACTTCAGAAACATACTTTGTATAATTATTTTCAGAAGTGGCCTTTACTGCTATATTTAAAAAATCAATCAAACTTTGATTTTGGAATTCATCATTTACAAGTGTAATTTCATTTAGATTTTGATTTGCCATTTCTTAATAATTTTTGCAAATATATCAAATTAATATAAAAAAAAAATAAAACAGTTTGATTATAATTTAGACATTTTATTCACTTCCAAAATTTCCTCATAAAGACATTGAAGCATGTTGATTAAACACAAGAACCACCACATCTTTTTCTTAACTTTGTAAGCGCTAAAAACAACACAATTATTCAATTGTAAATGGCCCGCTAGCTCTAACTTTCACATCAACAGGAGTTCCTGTATAATCTAACACAATACCATTTGAAGGACAACCAACCACCATATGGGGCAATATAACGAACTCTGCATTCTTTAATTTTTTTTCAAGATATCCCATTTTTGATTGTTCATATTTCTCTCGTAATATTTCTTTCTCCGTTTTTTCTTTTTCAATTTTCTTCCAAAACATGCGTGTAGTATTCTCTTTTAACGACTCATATTCATAACATGAAGGCTTTGATATTTCAAACAATGACGCCAAGCAATAACAATAATGGGAAGAATTATTACTTTCAATAACAGGTAGTGCAATATTCTCTAAAAAGTTCTTGTCATATGGAAAATCATTACTCATGTGAGTAGATGTGTATATAACACCCCATATTACATCTAGATCAATTTCACTTTTTTCCTTTTGGGTGATTTTTCTATTATTGCTAATTATAGTTTCAATTAGCATTTGTGAAATTATATATTCAGGCTTAAAAACATCCGATGAATTTTTCACTATGAAACTACATGCTAACACCAATGGGATACGTCGAATTGTTTGAGCTAACGATTCTGTATTATAATCACTATCGTTGGGTATTCTTAAATCAAACACCTTAAAATCATACTTTACTTTGTAGGCAGAGAACATCAGATTATTAAAGATAGGTCTTCGCATTTCTTCCCAACAAGAGTAAACACTATTACCAAGGTACAAACAAGGGTAGCCAGGACTACTATATCTTTGTGTACTAACAATTCCTCTCTTATTTAATGGGATATGAAACATATCTTGTATAGAAAATTCTTCTCCGTTTTTTCGTTCACGGGCCCTATAATAAAACTCTTCAGGCTTGACTTCTACACAACCTATACTCGCAAACAAACCTTCTGTTTCTGTATCTCCATTCATCATTGTGTTAAACATTATATACGCTTCTCCTTTTCTACCATCATAGTATAGTTCGAGTACATCTGATAATTTTGTACACAAGGCCTTTATTTCGCTTATTTCACCTTCTTTAACCATATCTAAACCTGAAACAAGGCTGATATAATTATCAAATGTCTTTTGCATATCCTGCACGAAGTCATCCACCCATCTACATGGAAACATTACATTTACTTCTCTCTGAAAATCTTCTATAGTCATAATATGTAGTTATTTGTTTTATCACCGCTCTATCAACACCTCATACACCTGTTCGCAGATTGACTGCATACCTGCGTATGTAGGGTGTCCATCCATTTTTTCAATGTCCTCCAAAACGATATTGGTCACTCCATAATGCTTGCATATATTCTGTATGGACTTTGCATATGGCTTGCTCAACCCAGGAAAGCCATCATCGCCATTGGTGATGCTATACACAATGGCGTCTGGATAATATGCCTGAAGACTTGCAAGCATCTTGCTGAATGCAGGACGGAAACATTTTAAATCGGCATCCGTCCAGTTTTTGTATACATATTTGCCTAGTTCCACTCCTGCCCAACTATCATTGGTTCCACCAAAGACAAGGATGATATCTGGGTCACCATTGTAATCAACACCAAACGAATTCTTCCCGACGCGATGCATGAAAGACAAATCAGTACCGGCAACATCCAAACCATTGTAATGAGTATTCGAAACAACAGAGCCAGAGTAAGAATTCGAAATCTCAAGTTCAAACTCAGGTTTCTGGCACAACATATACCACCAAGTCTTATCCACAGACGTCACATCGGTATTGCCCTTATGAGGATAATACACGTAATAGTCGTTGGGATTGCCCGCCATATCCATGTTAGACCAGCCTTCAAAAGTGGAATAGCTATCACCCATAATGGAAATCTTCTTGACGGAATCATCCGCACCATTAGGAGAATCAAGGTTATCAGGATTACATGAACATAACATCATTGCCATCAAAAGAGTTATAATATTCAACAGTGTTTTCTTCATAATTTATTCCAATTCAATCAGATTTTTTTTACATTCTCTCAAACCACCCCCACTTTAATCACTCCATCCAATTTGTTCTCAAAAACGCGATAGGCTTCCTCTATATCACATAATTTAAAACGATGTGTGATGAGCGGCGTGGTGTCAATCTTTCCTTGTTCTATCAATTTGAGAATTTCCTCGCAGTCGCAGCCGTCAACGCCGCCAGTCTTGAAGGTAAGGTTCTTGCCGTACATATCGGGTAAAGGAAGGATTTGCGGTTTATCGTAAAGGGCAACTACCGTTACAATCGCATTCGGGCGGGCGCACTCCCATGCCAATCTGAAGGTGTCATCGCCTCCTGCCACTTCTAGCACCCGGTCGGCTCCGCCATGGTCGCTGTTATTCAATATAAAATCCTTACATTCTTCTGGTGTCGTCAGTAAAACTTCTGGATAATGTTCCTGAACGAATCTTCTTCTTTCTTCGGACTTTTCACAAACGATAATGCGTTTAGGTTGCTTCAGCATCACGCATAACAAGGTGCAGATTCCTGTCGGTCCCGCTCCTATTATCAAGACTGTGTCGTCTTTAGTTATCTCAGAAATACGTGCCGCCCAGAATCCCGTTGCCAAGACATCGCCCACAAACAAAGCCTGTTCATCCGTCACGCTATCTGGGATATGGTTGAGTCCTTGATTGGCCAAGGGCACACGCACATATTCAGTCTGTCCGCCATCGATGCGGCATCCCAATGCCCATCCGCCATTCGGGTCGGTGCAGTTGTTCACGTAGCCGTTCTTGCAGAAGAAACACTCTCCGCAGAAGGTCTCTACATTCACAGTCACTCGGTCGCCGGGTTTTACATTGGTCACCTCCGCTCCTATCTCTTCCACTACTCCAACCATTTCGTGTCCTACGGTAATGCCCGGCACCGCACGAGGCACACTGCCATGCTTGATATGCAGGTCACTCGAACAGATGCTGCTCATCGTCACACGGACAATGGCGTCAGTAGGTTCCATCAATGCAGGCTTCGGTTTCTCCACCAAAGCAAACTTTCCTTTTTCTATGTATGTGTATGCTAACATAAATATCTTTTTTTATATTATATCATCAACATAATCCGACCTTCTGCCTTGACAAACATTTCAGGATAGCGACAAATCACAGCGTAAACCTGACTGGATGTAACGGGTTGTCCGTCTTTTCGTATATGCAGCTGCTTTTGATTAATCATCTCGGCAATCTGCTCAGTCCGCATCCCACGGTTCTGACTTGCAAGGCAATACAATATGGCTTCTTCTATTTTCATATAATTTTCACAGACTTATATATAACCTTCTTGATCATAAGCCTTTCGTTCTCTATTGATAATGTCTATTAATTGCTGCAACTCACAAATATCCGACTTTATATCCTTATAACAGCAATATTGTTCATCGTATCTTTTTCTTGAACCTGATTTAAGTCTAGATTCGACATCGTTTGGAATTAAATATGAAGAACGTTCTTTGCCTATGAACTGCTGGAATTCAGAAAGAAAAATATTTATCCCAGCTAAATCAAAATCGCCAAAATGAAGATAATGGTTTGGAATTGTACACAACCATTTTCGGAGATCTGTAGATTGCGGATATCGGGAAACAAAGATTACTTTTTTAGAAAGTCCATGCGTTATAAGATATTTCTCAAAGAACACTCTTTGTTTACGAATCATTCTAAAGTTTTCCATGTTCTCCACTCCAATTACAACAACATCTTCTGGAATGGAAAACTGCTCCCAGTCTGATATAAAAATAAAACAACCTTCTTGTGGGTTTACTAAGAAAGGTTTACAATTTAACAAACACTCTATATTCTCATAGCTATTTATAAGAAATCCAGGGCAAGAACGAAGCATCATAAGTTTGGAATTTCCGGTTTCCTTTGCCATAGATGCACGTGAGTCTGAAGCATCTACTTCTAGGATACGATAAGTCTCATCCTTATCAATAAGGAATCTCTTCAGAGCCTCAGTGTCACGAGCTCGATATGATTTTCTTGAACCATGTGAATTGACTAATAACAGACCTTCAGCCAACAGTTCTTCCAGTAATTTATTACTTAACTTCGAACCGGCGACTTGTTCTCCATCCATCAATGCTTTTACAGATACACTTATTGCCATAACTTCATATTAATTTATTCGTTTCAATAATTTTTCAACTCTTGTTTTCACTCCTTGTTTACTCAACATGTATGTATAACGGTAGTCGTATGGGTTGTATGATGTTGGAGAACTATTGATTAAATAAATATTACGTGAATTTGCGAATTGCAAAATACCCTTGATATTACTAGGATGCAAACGTCCTATTTCATCCATCATACAGTGTACTATAAAATCGCCGCTCTTTTTAGCCGCTTTCTTTTTAAAAACATTGATAAGCATAATATTGACCATCGCTTTCACTAAAATATCAGTACCATCGGAGCCAACATTATTTATACGTTCCACCCAATTTGTGTCGTTATCGTTTTCCTTAACACGAAATTGTAAGCGGAAAGTATCACCTAAAGATACAGTTGGTCTATTGGGTTCATTTTGCAACTGATGTGATAAACTCTTCAGATAATCCACAACCTTGCGATTTACCTCATCTCTATTATCACTTGAGAAGAGGTTTAGTTCACCAATAGAGAGTGCATTCTCTACCGTATAGTCATGAATAGACATCAGCAACTGCATAAGTTTGTCAGATGATTCATTTGCTCTTAATTCAATACTTTTAATAACACCAGCAAAGTTCTTTTCCACAAAATCGCGGTTAATGTCTAGTATTATGCCATCCACATCCGAACGACGTTTCATCAGTGCACCTATTTCTGCCGAGATTCTTCCCAAAATATCTTTATAGTGCTCGCTAGTTCTTCTACGGAATTCCTCTATTTTATTATTATCTAGGAAATCTTGCAAATCGACGGCAATCTGGAGATAATCATTATCGGTTACAGGCATTGTATTGAAATGAAATGCGTTCTGAGGTTTGAAGTTACGATTAAAACTCACGACTACATCTTTAAGCTTATCTATTGTCTCACGTTTTTGATTTACTGTTCCTCTAAGTTGGATTAATAATTGCTGACAATCTAGATGAGTTGACTTCATCTTGGAATCAGAGAGATATGTAATTGGCACCAAATGTTCATTCTCTATCATCTGATGATATAGGTTCAAACCTTCTCTCCTATGTGATAATTCTTTAAGAATATCTTTATGTTTAGCTTCCAACTCATTTTTTTTCTTTTCAATACGTAATCGTTTATCATCGTAACGCTGACGTATCATTGTAATATGTTGCTCAATATCCTTTATAGCCTTCTTGATTTCAGGTTCCTTAGCGAAAAGATTTTGTTCTGCATCACGATATCTGATAACGCATGTACGATCATTTTCAATCTTTGACAATAATATATTCAAATCATCCAAAGATTTACGATATTGCTCAAGGAGATTCACGTCAACACCTTTGCCTTCAAGTTCGGCTTTCTGCTGCTCTTCAAGTTGAGATTTTTGAATATCAAGCTCTTGGCATCTAGCAGCAAGTTCTACTTCTTGATTTTCTTTAAACACACGCAGTTCTTCATCAAGAGCTTTCGATGACTTGTTGAATGAAGAATCAATGTCTTTAAGTTCCTTTTTATTTTTAATCTCATGCTTTTCTCTATTTTCTTTCTCAGCTTGGACCTTCAACAAAGCATCATTGAATATACGTTCACGAGTTTCTTTTTCTTGGGAAATCAATTCTTGTTCTTCCATCTCCAATTTATGCTGCTTGTTTTGAAGATCCTGCCGTTTGACTGGAATCTGTTCCTCCTCAACCTTTAACAATGTCGCTTTCTGGCGAAGCGGGTTGAGCAATGAAGCATACTTCTTTCCTAGTTTAGATATATCTTCTTGAAGGGTTATAGACAATTGCATAAGCTGACGTTTAATCTGCTGCACTTGCTCTTCCAATGTCTTTTTCTCCATTCTGTATTCATCAGGTGTTCGATGCACCGAATCAATATTATCCAAATTCAATTTTACGCCAAACAAGCTATCAGATGCTGAGGTCAATTGAGGCTCAAGTCCTTGTGAGTAAAGAATACGTTCTTCATCCACCACCTTACCTAAAGTATCTTCCCATCCGGATACATTATCACAAAGCCATTGATAAAGCGAACCATCCAGATGAGCCAGCAAGTCATCTATTTTTGCAATCTTATCATGACATTGTACAAGACTTTTATTAAGACGTTCTTGGTCACGTTCAGATGATTGTTTTAACTCATTTTCTTTCATCTCATATTCTGCAGTAATCTGAGCCATCTGACTCTTTACAGCAGTCTGCAGAGCTGCATTCTCTTTTTCTTCCAATTTCAATTGCTGCAATTGTTCATTCACCAGCTTGATGTCAGAAGCCATTGGATGCCACTGTCTAAGTTCCTTCAATGCGTTGTCGGCCCTATGCTGTTCAGCATACAACATCTGCAGACGTTCATCAGACTCATGTCGCCAGCTATTGAAAGCGTCCAACAGCTGATTCCTGCTTTTCGTACGCTCATCTTCCAGACGCTTCCGCTCAATTTGAAGACTTGTTTGTTTCTGATAATAATTCTCTTTATAAGTATTTTCTAATGTCTTACGTGCAATATCAAGTTTAGTCTTTGCTATATTGTATTTTTCCTCTATCGAAGCGTGCGTTTTCAAAAGGTTATCCAATAAGTTTTGTTTTTCTGCCACCTCTTGTTTAATAGAATTTTCACGACTTGCAAGAGCAAGTTTATCATTAATGCCTAAAGCTTCAAAATCCTTTCTTGCCTGGGATATTTCTTTAAGTTTACTCCTATTTGCACCAAGTTCTTGATTAAGAGAATCCTTTTCTTTATCATAATCTGCCGTAAGTTCTTTCTCACGACAACGTTCTTTTTCAATTTCAGTTTTAAGTTCGTCTGCTTTTACTTCCAAAAGCGGCAGCTGTTGCCCACTATCCTCCACCGCATAATTAAGCATGTGCCATACATCTAATAATTGCTGGTCTAAAGCTACGATTCTACGACCTTGTTCTGCTATTGTTGTTGCTTGTTGACGAACAGGACAAATACCATCACGAGAAGAACGGAACCAACAATCAATTTCATCATACTCGCGCTCAAAATCTGTAACAAGTCGTCTATATATCTGAAGTTCTATTGGCACATCTTCATCAGCCATAGATTGTATAATAGTATTCTTCACAAAGTCGGCATCCAATTTTGTATTCAGAAAAACATTTTGAATGCTTCTCGGAATATTTTGATAATGCGAGCTCTGCACCAATGCGTAACGCGTGTATTTATGGTTATGAGTGTTACCGAAAATAATATCTTTAAACAACATACCAGAGTCTATTCGTGCAGAAACAGCGACATTCTTATCCATTCGCTCACGAATCTTCACCCAATCACTCAGCACTTGATTATCATCGGTCACGAGCCATTCTTTTTGATAAGGAGCATCTATGAATCGCCATGAAGCGCGTCCTTGATACCTGCTGACAAATATCGTATACGCACCGCCTTCACGCATCACCTCATAAAGTATATATGAATTTGATTGACGGAAATAGAATTCATCAAATGACTTCTGTCCCTGTTGAATTCCTAAACGATGCTTATCAGCATTATAAAAGAACAACAATGCTCTCAGTACCGTACTTTTACCCACTCCTTGAGTCCCAGTAAAATGCACATTGCCATCTACTGAAATTTCCGCATAAGGAATATTGGCACTATTGATAAAAATAATTTTATTCAGGTATTTCATCTTCGTTTGCTATTTGAATCATATCAACCAAATCTTCGGCATAATGAAAAGCCGAGATAATCTTATACGTCTCGTCTTGTTCGCTAATACACTCTGCAAACCCTATTGTCTGCAACTCTTGCAGTAGCTTGTTTACAATTTCAGCATTAGAACTAGCATTATATTTCTTAAACAGATGACTTGCCTTTTCTTTTAGTTCTATATCCATACTTAACTGTTCCATAAGATTACTTTTACGGAACTGATACCCTGCAGTAAAAGATTGGTTGTAGCATTTTAGAAAGTCTAGATAATCAAGCCATTTTGAAAAACTTTCAAGTTTCTGTTCTATAGTCTGTTTAGTTTCACCTAAACGTGAGAAATAAAAATAGCCATTGCCGGATTCTAGTTTTAATCCTATTTCCTTGAAATAATCTGTATAATCTTCCAAGTTTTCTTCAATATCATTAAAAAGATGACGTGTAGATATGTCGATACTATCTACAGATAGGAATTCACCTTTACTAAGCCTTTCGTATATTTTTTGAGTATTATTTCGCATAAATTATCGGATATTCAATGTCTTGGTATGATGCATAGTTTTCAGTTATTCTGCATTCATCTGGATGCAAGATAACCAATTGACAAAATAGAGTTGCATGATCTTCAATACTACGTTTCACTTTATAATCGTAATTCAGAATAAATTCAAATAGATTATAACCTGATGCTAAAAATGCATTCCAAACTTCTGTAGAATCCACATCATTAAGCTGCTGAACATGTTCTTGTAGTTCCTCATCTGTCAGTGGTTCTGCTTCTGTTCTTAAAGTTTTTTTTACGTTATTTCGTTCTGCTATTCGCCTTAGCAATTTTATTACATCGTCGTTTCTACTAAGCATTTCTATAGACAAACGTATTTTGCTATATTGACGATTTTCCATCCAAACAGGACTTATATCTTCTAATACTTGTGTAATGTTTGTATCTGTCTTAATCATCAGCTGGTCTTGCAAATACTTTAGTTTGCGTATCTTCTTGTAAAGTTTATTTTGTTGGTCTATCTGATTAAGATAAACGATAATTTGTCTATCAATCTCCATAAGAGCATGATACGCTTCCACAAAATCATTCTTCACATTACTACATGTATTTGACATGTGTGGATCGTTTGCCATAAGAAAAAAAGCATGCTCTGTATCCATTAGCTTTTCACATTCTCGTATCATTGATTTGATACTATTGCTTTTTTCATCAAGATTTTGCAATTTTTTCTTTTTAATAACATAATTCGGCTCTTGCTTATATGCATTATCTACATTACGCTTTAAATCCACAACATTCTTCAATGTTCTAAATCCAGTCTTTTTCAAGAGTTGCCTTACACTATCTTGATATCCAGCCTTACGATTAACATTTGTCTCCTGCAAGAAATATCCGATATATTCCTTTAGTGTATTAATACATTCCTGTACACTCAACACACTAATTTCTTCGTTAACATTTAAAACTTCCTCAAAAAAATTCAGATAGTCACTTTCTATCTCAACATTATTAGATGTTGCCACCAACACGCCATAGTCCACTAATTTTCTTAATCTACTTTCATTACCTCCGACAAGGTCGATAGCAAGTCCTATCGGAAACTTCATTAGTTTTCGTTTCTCAAACATCTCACTCAGCAAGCTTTGCTCACGTGAAAGTGTTTTGGTTAATTCTTCAATATTTCTAAAATGAGTCAATACATCCATATATCACAAAATCATGCAAAATCGTAACAGCTATTAGATACTACAAATTTACAAACAAAACTTTCGTTTTAGCAAGATGTAAAAGAATTTATTTACATATCAATTTTAAACAAACTCATACAAAAAATATTTTACGCAATAAGTGTATTATATTGCACATTTATTTGTTTTAGTAAAAAACATTTTATATTTTTGCACAAAAAGTGAAATATATTACACTATGAAGTATGGTAAACTGATAAAAGAACGCAGAGCTGTATTGGGATTAACCCAGCAGGATTTGTCGGATTACACGGAGCTTAGCTTGCGTATAATAAAAAGTGTAGAATCAGAGAAAGGCAATCCATCATTGAAGACTTTGGAAAAGATTGCTGAGGTTCTTGGATTAGAATTAATAATGAAAGTTAAAACCATCAATGAATAATGAGACGAGCATTAGTTTTAGCAAATAAGATAGTTGCAGGAATGCTAACTGAAACAGATGACATGCGTTATATTTTCAAATATGACGACGAGTATCTTATCAATCCCGAGTTGCGCGCAATTTCACTGGCGTTTCCTAAACGCAAGGAAGAGTATGTCTCTGATGAACTATTTCCCTTCTTTTACAACATGCTTTCTGAAGGTGCTAACAAGACGACTCAGTGCATGACATTGAGAATAGATGAAAAAGATTCATTCGGTTTATTATTGGCAACAGCAAAGCACGATACTATAGGTGCTATAACAATAGAGAAATTATGAGAAAGATAGACGTTTGTCCTGGTACACTTGCACCGGGATTCGATACATATAGTCCTTCGTGCCTACGAAAAGTATTTGAAGGCAAAAAGGTTAGCCATATTATGGATTTATCTATAAATGATGATACAGAAAGTGAGATTGCTGCATCTATCAATAAAATCTCTATCTCTGGCGTGCAGGAGAAAATATCTGCGATAGTAAAAAAAGGAAAAATCAATATCACACCAGAAGGAGAATCAGGGCGTTACATTATAAAACCTATTCCAGAATACAAGAATCTTCGCTTCAGGAATAATATCCCTGCAAATGAGCATCTGACCATGCAGATTGCAAGTCAGGTTTATAAAATCAATACAGCTGCTAATGCACTTGCTTTTTTTGCGGATGACAATCCCTTTTACATAACTAAGAGGTTTGACTATAGAGCTGATGGTTCTAAGATTAGGCAAGATGATTTTGCGTCTATTGCAGGAAAAACTGAAAGAAACGGCGGAAAGGATTTCAAATATTCAGGTAGTTATGAGGATATAGCGATTCTCTTAAAACGAAGTGTTTCTGCATGGCAGGTAGAGATGGAAAAGTTCTTCACTCTTGTAGTGTTTAATTATATCTTTAGCAATGGCGATGCACACCTGAAAAACTTCTCACTACAAGAAACCGATGGCGGAGACTATGTACTTACTCCTGCCTATGACTTGATGAACACCTCTATCCATGTCAATGACGGTGACTTTGCTCTTCAAGACGGATTGATGCATGAATCGGCATATTCTGGAGTTTATTCTCAAACTCTGCATCCATGTAAAGACGACTTCATCACCTTCGGAACACGCATTGGCGTTCTGCCTAAAAAGTTAACCGCAATTATCGAGATGTTCGCAACTGAGCAGCCAAAGGTTTATGAACTTATCGAGAACTCATTTTTAGAAGAAAAAGTAAAACGAATGTACAAGCAATCGTATCAGGAGAGATTGCATAGATTTCAGAGGAGTGATAGAATTTAACATTCATATATTTTATTTCCCTCTCATCTTTCCATTATTTTTCTTAACTTCGAACTCTCAATTTTTATAACAAAAACATCATGAACAAACAAGAATACAGACAAGCCAACATTGATTGGTTAAAGGCAAAGGCTAAAGAAGAAGGCGTCAAGGCACTTCCTAAAGGCATTTATTATAAAGTGATTAGCGAAGGCAAGAACGATGGCGTCCATCCTACTCCACGTAACGTCGTCACCGCTCATTATACAGGCTGGACTATCGACGGCAAGGTGTTCGACAGCAGCCGCAGCGAGAATGTGCCAATCGCATTCCGCCTGAGTGATTTGATCGAAGGATGGATCATCGCAATGCAGCAGATGTGCATCGGCGACAAATGGGAAATATACCTCCCAGCAGAGATGGCTTACGGCAACTATTCACAACCTGGCATCCCAGGAGGCTCAACACTGATATTCGAAATCGAATTATTCGGAATTGCGTGATTTGCTTTGTCCGTTTCTCACAACGACTGCAGCTTTAAACTGACGTCATCAAAGTCAAGCGCTGCAAGAGAATCGAGAGATATCATGAAGTTAATCATACCGCAGTCAAAGAAACGAAGGTTCCAGCGTTCCTCTTCGTCAAGCTGAAGCAAGGACACCAAGCCTTCGTTTTCATTTTCATAGCCTTCTGTCATCGATGGCTGTCCCAACAGCTTAAGTCTATATTCAGAATCTTCAGCAAATCCAAACTCTATCTCCTCTGCATCCAAGACAGCAGGGCTGCCGTCTTCCCAATAATATTCATGTGTATATAGCTGCGTAATATCTGGAGAATATACTACTTTATAGCATTCCTTCTGCCACTCTCCTATCCCTCCGCATGGCGCATCGATGTCTCCCAAGAAATAATCCAAGTCAGCAAAGAACCAAAGCATCCCCTTAGGTGGAAGAAGACCTTCCAAGTCATAAGGAGCGATGTCTTCCAGACGTATCTGGCAAATAAATGTCAGCAGTTCACCATCCTCTCCACAAGGCCATTCATTATCAATAGGCATATCAGGGAATCCCCACCAATGGGTCTTACCGACAAGACTCTCTTCTGTGTGTTTTGTTGTAATTCTTATAGCCATAACATTCTCTTTTTAATATGATAAAAGACGTACCAAGAGCCTGCTGAAAACTCATTGATACGTCCACTATATAACTTGAAGCTATATGTCTTTATCTACACATTTTATAGATATTGACTACGTCTTCTTGTGTCAATACCTTGAAGCCTTTCAGCACCTTGCCGCCGCATGCCTTGTATGCCATTTCCGCGAAGTGTTCCTCTCCTATTCCGAGTTCTGTCAATGTGCTTTGTAATCCTAATGTCTTGAAGAAGAAATCATATAATCTCTTGATACCTTCTTTTGCTATCGCCATTGGTTCTTGGTTTGCATCAACGCCGAATACGTTTACTGCAAATTGAACGTATTTAGACACGTTATTTTCATCCAGACAATATTCCATCCAACGTGGAGTGAGTATCGCGAGACCTAAACCGTGTGTGATGTCATATACTGCTGACAACTGATGTTCCATTGGATGGCAGCTCCATGCCTTGGCGCGACCGCCGTTGATGAATCCGTTGATAGCCCATGATGATGTCCACATTAGGTTAGCGCGTGCTTCGTAGTTTTCAGGTTCTTGCATGGCTACAGGTGCGTATTTCACCACAGTCTTAAGCATGCCTTCCATAAAAGTGTCGAGCATATAGAGGTCTGGTTCCATATTGAAATAAACCTCGATGATATGCGACATGATATCTACCGAGCCGCATGCTGTCTGATATTGATTTACAGAATATGTGTTTGTCGGGTCGAGGAATGACACTCTTGGCAGCACATGAGGATCGAGACGACCTATTTTATCATTTGTCTCAGGATTGCTGATAACGGCTGCAGTATCCATCTCAGAGCCTGTAGCTGAGAGTGTTAATATCGTGACGATAGGAAGAGCGTCATTTATAGGAGCTTTCTTTTCATTGAAGAAATCCCATGGATCGTGATCTACGCATGCGCCTGCCGCCATGAACTTGGTAGCGTCTATTGTTGAGCCGCCGCCGATAGCGAGCAATACGTCAATATTATGTTCCTTGCACATCTGCGCTCCTTTTCTTACAGAGTCGATGCGAGGATTGGGTTCTATGCCTGATAGTTCAAACACCTCAAGACCAGCCTTCTTCATCTCGTCCATCACCTTGTCGTAGAGACCGGTTTTCTTGATAGAACCGCCTCCGTATGTCATGAGGACTCTTGTTCCGAATTTCTTGAGTTCTTCAGGTAGATGAGAAATCTGATTCTCACCGAAATATACTTTTGTAGGTATGTTATAAATGAAATTGTTCATATTGGTATTTATTTATTTTTATTTAGTAATGTATGTTCCGTAGAAGCCTATAGTGCCGCTTACATCACATGTTATCACAGCACCTGACCCGTCGAAGTCCATCTCACATTTACCTGATACCGTAGTGCTCCAGTTCAAGACCTTAGCATTGGTGATGCTGACTGTTGGGTTGTCAAACTTCAAATTGCAGTCTAATCTGGTGTATGTGTCTGCAACGAAAATGCCGTCATATGAGCTGTCTTCAAGTTTCATCCCGAGTCCGCTGCAATAGCCTTTCATCTCCATATCGTTGACTTCGCCATTGACGCCTTTGATATTCATCACTATATTACCTTGCTCATCCACTTTTGCAATAGAACATGTAGTGCTTATTTCATTGAAATCGAGCGGAATAGACTGTCCCACATATTTAAGCACGAGATTTGGTGTTATTGTCATATTATAGTTGCCAATAACTTTGTCGGCATATTCTTCGTTATCAGGACCACAGCTGGTCAATGCCATAGAGAATGCCAATAAGCAAATAATAAGATGTTTAATTTTCATAACTTAAAATTTATTTGTTTGAGAAAAGATTTATATACTCACCATAAAACTTCACCATGCCATTGACTGGAACATCAACTACATAGCCATTCATCATCATTGCCACTTCTCCTTCCATTCTCGACTCCCATTTGATGTTACCATCAGCATCAAGAGAAGCCAAAGCTGGACTCAATTCTATGTCAAGATTAAGCTGACCATATTCTTCCGTCACGATGGTCTTTTCGAGATCTATATCTCCAAGATATATGTATGTTTCATCACAATCGGCTATTTTGGAGAATACTACGTCATTATCATCAAAGACGCTTATTCTTACTGTGTTATATGTATCTTCCATGATGGAACATCTCATACCTTTGACAACGTCAAGATCGTACTCATATATCTGACCGTTATCGCCAAATTGATATAAAATCGGTTTGAACATCAGATCATAATCGCCAATATAGTTTATTGCGTAATTTGGTTTTTTAGAGCAGCCACTTAATGATATGAAGACTGCAATCATACACATTAATAGAGTCTTGATTTTCATGTATTATTACTTTTAATATTGTTAAAATAATATCATTTATTTAAGAACAAATTTTCCTGAATTTTTGTTCTTTTCCCCATCAAATATTTCCACGAAATAAATTCCCTTATTCCATGCAGCGACATCAAGCGTAATCACTTCTTCTTTGGTGTCTTTCAGCGAGAAGACTTTCTGTCCGCTTACATTATATATATTTATCTCGCCGGCATTCTCTGCCTTGATGTTTATCATATCGCTCACCGGAACAGGATATATCTCAACTTCATCGGCATCACCGTCCGCCATTTCAGAAAGGCCTACATATTCGTCATCGCCTTCTGTCATCCATTTGAGGCTGAAGTTATAAAACACAGAACAGTAGTCGCCTTCTCCAGTGAAAGACTCTTCAACATAAAGACCTATTGTGTTGTCAGGCAAGATGCATAATGAAGAATATGCTGAGTTATAAGGCACCACGCAGCGTCCTGCTGTCCAGGTCTCACCTTCGTCATAACTTATATATACTGTGACGTTTTTTCTTGAGTCGCCTACTGGCACTGAATGGAGCAGTCTGTTCTTATCGTCTCCGTCATTCACTGATGTATATCTGATAAGGTCGCCGTTACATGCAGGAGCGTATATTTCAGTCCATTCCGATGTTGTTGCTTGCCAGGTCATGCCTCCGTCTTCGGAAATGTTATACCATCTGTAACCGCCATGTCTGATGCTCATCAAAATACGGCCGTCAACGAGTTCCGTAACTTTAGCCTCATCGCCTCCTACTGAAGCTCGTCCCGACACCTTCCATGTAAGTCCGTTGTCGTCTGAATATACGGCATGGTTACATACTGCCTCCTTGCTGTCATTCTCGCGCATTGCCACTACGAACATAATGCGACCTGTTGATGTCAGCAATCCATTGCCGGAACCGAAGAAGCCGCCCAACCAGTTTTTACGTTCTGGATCGTCGCATTCCGCACCATATATGTGATGTGTGATATCTTCTGGCTCAGTCCATGTCATGCCGTTGTCGTTACTTCTTGATATATACATTCTTAATGGGTTTGTCGGTGTAGAGCCCCAGAATCCAGGTCCGCCGACAAAAGCAGCGATGATGCCGTTTTCATCGTTTGTCAACGCCAGAGCGCAGTCACCAAAGCCTTTGCCATAACCAGTTCCGTATGCCATGGTATAAGGTTCTGTCCATGTGTGACCTCCATCGGAACTTACGTTACAGACAATATCTATATCTTCTGGAAGGTCGCCGTTGTTGTATTTGCGTTTGTCGGTGACAGCAACCACGTCGCCGTTTTTAGCTGTGATGACTGCCGGGATACGGTAATTCGTTGAGTTATAGTCACCAGGACGCAGCAAAGTTGTACGAGCGAGAATGACCTCACGTTTTCCTGATGGAGAAGTGTTTTTAACTGTATATGTACCTTCTGCCGTTGTTATCTCCAGGCATGACATATCGATAAAATTGCCTTCAACAGCATTGTTGGCGACTCGTACTGCCAGCCATAAATAGTTGATACCCTTGAGAAGCTGTCCGTCAAGTTCGCAGACAAAGTCACCAGACTGAGGAGCGCAGCTGCCTATCAATGAGGCATTATCATGAAATCTATTGTTGGCATAATCCTCAAGACCTGAGGTATATACCTTCACTTCTGCCACGTCGGCTATTCGTGTTGTACCATCGAGATTTAATTTTATAGATTGCAAGTCGACACTATCTCCTCCATCTTTATATTGCACCATTGCCTTCAAAATCAGTTCAGCATCGTTGCCGCGTGCTGTGAGACGCGTCTCTTGTTTAAGCAGCACATTGACTTCCGACTTTTGTGCGAAGGATGTCAATGACATAGCTGCTGCTATCAATAATATAGATAATCTTTTCATGTCTTATTTGTTTTTATCCATTATGAATGTCAATAAATCGCTGCATCCTTCGTTGACGTCATCCCATGTCGCCTGAAAATCACCTGTGTACCAAGGGTCTGCCACATCAGCAGGACGAGAAGTGTAATCCATAAGGAGTGAAATCTTGCCTTGTTTGTCATCGCCGAGCATTGCTCTGAGATTGCGTAGATTACTCTGATCCATGGCAACAATATAGTCGTAATGCTCATAATCTTTTTTGGTTATCTGACGTGCGGTCTTTCCTGCGCAGCATATTCCATGTTCAGCAAGTTTCTGACGTGCTGGCGGATATACAGGGTTACCGATCTCGTATGTTGATGTTGCTGCCGAAGCAATTTCAAATTCATGGCTTAATCCAGCCTTTTCAACGATGTCTTTCATCACGAATTCCGCCATCGGACTTCTGCATATATTACCGAGGCAAACGAATAAAACCTTGGTTATCTTATTGTTTTTCATATCTTTATAAATAAATATCCATTAAACAAATATATATGATACACAACTATCTCTAGTAGTTGAAACATCTTTTCAAAACTAATGATTTTTTTTGAATTAAAGAAGGTTGTAAATATTTTTTTATCAAATTATTCGTCACTTACTTCTTTTAATAAGATAAGATGTAAGTATTTGATCGTAAGGCTTGTTGATGTCAGCCTCCACATAGTCTATCTGATATTGATGGCAATGACGCAACAGCTCTTCTTTCTTGGCTGTCATTATCTCTTCATATCTTTCTTTTATCTCGACAGGATTAAGCTTTATCATCTCCCCTGTCTCCAGGTCGATAAACTTATGAGGACGGTTCTCGTAATCCAGTTTCTGCTCGTGGTTTGAGTCGAACACATGGAACAATATGACCTCATGCTTGTTGTAGCGCAGATGCTTGAGAGCAGCGAACATATCCTGATAGCTGTCGATATTGTCGAGCATGTCACTGAATATTATCACCAGGCTTCTCTTATGGGTCATCTCTGCTATCTTATGCAGACAGTCTGTCGCATTTGTGGAATGTTTTTCAGTCTTCTCGTAAGGAAGCATCAGCTTGTCGAGTTCGCTGTATATCATATTGGAATGTACTCTCGACAGTTTTGCCGGAGTATGAAGCTCGATATCATTGTCGAAGGTAGACAATCCAACGGCATCTCGCTGGCGACGCATCAGTTCGATGAGAGCAGCGCTGCTATATACTGAATACCATAATTTGTTAGGATGTTCGAAGTCGAGTCTGTTCTGCACTGGGAAGTGCATACTCGAACTCTTGTCGATGACTATCTGGCAACGAAGGTTGGTCTCTTCTTCGTAGCGTTTCACAAAAAGTTTCTCAGTTCTTGCGTAGAGTTTCCAGTCGATGTTTTTGGTTGGTTCTCCTGTGTTGTAAAGACGATGTTCAGCGAACTCTACTGAGAAGCCGTGGAAGGGACTCTTGTGGAGACCTGTTATGAAGCCTTCCACTATTTGACGAGCCAGAAATTCCAAACTTCCCAGCTGAGCTATATTGCTGATTTCAATCGGCATCGATTAGATTAATTGTTTCAATTTATCTTCGAATACTTGTTTTGCTGCACCGCCTACGTTTTTGTCAACTACTTGACCGCCTTTGAAATAAAGAACTGTAGGAACGTTCATGATACGATATTTAGCTGCTAAGCCTTGGCATTCGTCGATATCAGCTTTGAAAACTTTAGCTTTGCCTGCATATTCTTCTGCTAATTGGTCCATATAAGGAGCGATCATGTTGCAAGGGCCGCACCATGCTGCGCCGAAATCAACCATAACTGGAACTTCGCTTTGTAACACTTCTACTTCAAATGTAGCGTCTGTAATGTGATTTGCCATAATTATAATTTTTTTTATAAAGTTAATACTGAAATTAATTTTTGCAAATATAATAAAAAAGACTACAAGTCAACAAGACAACGAGACAACAAGTTGTTTTTTTATTTGAAATAAAATACCGATAAAATTTTCATCCTAATTTTTGTCCATTAATGACATGTGCCTCTATAATATCCTAATATTTGTCCATTACGCCGAATATTCAAACATAAGTTTAGCTTCATTATCCCCTATTATCTGATAGTGAGCATTCTGCCAACAAGTGGGTCGTACATTCTGCCGTTCATGTTGGCAAAAAATTGACTAAAGGCTAATGGCGAAAGGCTAAAGTCATGCTTCGAGCTTTGAGCTATGAGCCGTGAGCCACGAACTTGTTACGTTCCAAACGTTATATGTCATTGTCTCTGTAAACATATATGTTATATAACATTCATTTCTCCAAATACCAGATTTTCCTTACTTCCGAGCGGATGGTGTCGTTAAATTCAGTAACGAAGATTCCTTGTATTTCGTATTCTCCGTAATTGCGGTTTTGTATTTTACGGAATTTTTCTTCTTTTTCTTCATTTGACATTTCTGTATCAAATATATCTTTCGCAGTATCCCACATCCTTGCATTAAACAAGCGGTTTATTGGAGTATGAATTTCTTGCTCTATTAGAACATGATGATATTTCGCAATCCAATATTTCAAAGGTTTAAGTCTTCTAACAATAACAGGAAGAGGTTCTTCGTACTTTTCTCCATTGTGTTTTATGCTTACATGAATTCCATTGGGAAGAACACTCTCTTTTGTATTTACAACTTCAAAACTTTCAGGATTCAATATAATCCTACTTGGGAACCATCGGTCTGTTGATAGAAGAAACGATAATTTCAATGTTTCTTCTGCATAAAGGACATCTTGTTCGACGGACAGATGTAATTTTATTGATTCATTGTTATTCTGAGAGAAACAGACATAACAGCAATTTAATAATATTGCTAAACTTAAAGTCCTAATGAATTCTTTAGCCATGACCAATAGTTTTTAAAATTATAATTAACGTGAGTCGATATAAAATAATTCATTAAAAATGAATAACATAACGATATTTTTTGTATCTTTATGGTGCTAACAAAAGACAAAAACGTTATGTTATCCGACAACAAAGTTATTGAAATTTTCTACATGGCAGACGACTTCTGCAATTTTTTTAATGAAACAGTTAAAAAACATTCTATTGACGATGGAAAAAAGCATAGAAACAAACCAAGTCGTCTTTCTGATGCCGAGATAATCACGATTCTTATCATGTTTCATCTTGGAGGATATAAGTGTATAAAACATTTCTATATCAATTATATATGCAGACATTGTGCCCATCTTTTCCCAAAAACCGTATCATACAACAGATTTGTTGAACTGGAGAAGAAAGTAGCTGCTCCAATGCTACTATTTGTCAAGCAGGTTCTTTTGGGGAAATGCACTGGGATTAACTTTATTGATTCAACTCCATTGAGAGTTTGCCGTAACCAACGTATTCATTGCCATAAAGTCTTCAAAGGAATTGCAATGAGAGGTCAATGCTCAATGGGTTGGTTCTTCGGATTTAAGCTTCATCTGATTATCAACGAGAAAGGCGAAATATTGAATTTCATGATTACGCCTGGCAATGTTGACGACAGAGTTCCGTTGAAGTACGAAAATTTCGTAAAAGAAATTTATGGTAAGCTGATAGCTGACAAAGGATATATCTCACAGGAACTATTTAAAGAATTATTTATTGATGGAATTCAATTGGTTACAAAAATCAAGAACAATATGAAGAACTGTCTGATGAGTATTTCTGATAAGATTCTGTTGAGAAAACGCGCATTGATAGAATCAACCAATGACGAACTGAAGAATATAGCTCAGATTGAACATTCAAGACATCGTTCGTTTTCAAACTTTATCGTCAATACTATTGCGGCATTGGCGGCATATTGTTATTTTCCAAAGAAACCATCAATACAACTCGAACATTATCAAGATAATCAATTGGTTCTGTTTTGACGGATTATAGACAGTCCCATAGGGACGAAAGTTCATAGGCAGGTGTGAAGTGAAACGGAACGCCTGCTATACATGTGTTTATAAAAATCAAAGCGCCGTAGGTGCGACAGAATATGGATGATTTTTTTTCTGTCGTGCCTACAGCACTTTGATTGTTTTGGGGGTTATGTTTTGCAGGGATTCCGCTGACGCTCCATCACCTGCCTATGGTCTGTCACCCTTTCAGGGTTATTTTTTCCAACATAAGATAATTACATGATTATACAATTAGTTCTTATATCGAACTCACGTTAATATAAATAAAAGGATTATTTTTCGTCTCATATTATTTAAGGCAGGTTCTATTTATTAACTTTTTATCCTTAATCGTGGACAGAACCGCATTATTCCCATGATTGAAGATTTATATTAAGGGGATTTCTATAAATTGCCAGATATACGATAGTGATGTATTTTACCGGCACGTAATGATAACAATATATAGATAAACACCATACTTATTACTATCGAAGAATGATCACCATCAATAACAGATGTAACAAGTCTTATTATTTGCAATGACAGGAATAAACAAAACAGACATTCCCATATAATGTAACCTTTGTATTTTGCATGTTTTAGCAGCAAAGATGTTTTAAGATCTGACTTTCTTAATGCTAAAAATAAGAATACATTCAATGGTATTATGCATAATACGCACATATTTATAGTGATGGAAATAGGAATCCCTATACTATCTGAAAATGGAGGATAATATCCTCTCGACAATCTAATGCCATAATATAAAAAACTTCCTGCTATTTCTAACAACAACATGATATTGGACAAACAGACTATGCCGACTTTCTTCATCGCTTTTAATTTTAAGAAGTCGTGCCAACGATTTATTCTTTTAACATACAAGAACAACAAGATAAATGCTGAAGACACAATTAATCCGTTTCCAATATCCATTATTGGATTTATATTATCATATAGTTCTTCGTAATATTTTTCTTCGCTGATTTCTCCGTTATAATATTTCTCGTTGAGCACTTCATATTCTTTCGTTTCCGAATATTTCGGCATTCTTAATGATAGAAACAGCATAAATAATCCTACTATCAACATTAAGAAAAACAATATCTTAGGACTATAACATTTTGTTATTTTTACCATGGCGCATGTATTTTAACGTAAGTTCTATATAAAATAATTTACTAAAAATGAATAACATAACGATATTTTTAGTATATTTGTGATGGAGGTGTTGATTTCCATCCCTCACATGATCCATAAATATTATTACAATAATTCAGAGTCCAACCGGTATATACAGATGTTTTTGTCGTTAATGATATTTTTATCCAATTTGATTTATTATCAAATTCTATAATATTGGCGACATAACCACCACGATTACTCGACATATCATCTTCAGATATTTCGGTGTATGAATTTACCTTATTAGGTTCTGGAAATAAGTATATGCTATTTGATGACATCAGCCAGCACCAAACAAAACAATATTCTTTATCAATCCAACCAGTTGTATTTATGTTGTTTTCATCAATAATACGTACTTTGAATCTATCTTTTTTACAATCAATTATCTGAAGAGAATAATAATTTTCCTTTAAGGTGTCCTGATACAAAGATGAATATGCGATACTGTCATCTGAATTTTGATATAATGGAATATATTCATTCATGTTATAGACAAAACAATAGTTGTTGTTTTGGGCGTACGACACGCTCAAACATGATATAAACAAACTCAATATTACAAAAATATTTTTCATTTCATGATTATTTCTTGAATTTAAGTTCCCACGATTGGAAACATCCATGACAATCCACTATTACTTCATTAACGTTAATACTTATACCATTCTTTTCTACATATTTTGGAGGATAGACCTTTTCTATCAATTCTTTCTTATTTTCAAAAAAGCCATCTATTTCATCTTCATTATAATAATCAAATGTATTATATCTGACAACGCACAACACATCATCAACATTAAAATAATCTATGACATAGTCATCTAAAAAAAAGATATCCGTATCATACATCAGTCTATAATAATCGTATATGCTGTCACTGTGATAGTCTATTCTTATAAATGGATTTATATCTATACCGTCTCGTTTTTGCTTATTAACAAATTCCGTAACTTTTTCTTGGTTTATCTCGATATATGATTCTATCTTATCGGACAAGTCTTTGTAATAAGTTTTATCGCAATTGTTTAAAGTGCATGATGTCGTAAAGACTAAAATCATTATTAAAAGCAAATGTTTCATAATATATTATTTTCTTCTTTTGGAGTTGTTATCTTAGAATAATTTATAAAAATCATGAGCTGTATCATTTATGTTTATTTTTAATGGCTGTATATTCTTATTGATCGGCACCTGATACAGATCATTATTCCATATAATATACACATTCGTTATTATGGACAAGTGGTATATGGATTACCACACTGGTTAAAAGGTGCGAGCCAACCTTCTATTTCATTGCCGTCCTCAACAATTGCTTCTATATAAACCCAATTTCGTTTTGTATTAAGGATTGGCACATGTTGAGGGGAATTTATGTTAGCCACTATTGGTGATTTAAAACAAGGCTTTTTATAAATAGGGACAGAGGTGTTTTTTTCATCATCAGATACTAATCCTCGAATATTTAATCCTATATCACCTTTTTTTATCCAAAACTGACCTATATTGGGATAATCAAAACGCACAAAGAAGAAGTCTTTTTTTTGTGATATAATAGTCACCATGTATCCTGCTTCCTGTTCAGCTTGCAAATCAACCATTTTAACGAAACACGTATCATGGCAATCGGAATAAATGGCGAATGGCTCCTTGTTTTTAAAGTGAGTATATCCTTGTATACCATCTCTCGTATATCCAAATTGTTTGCGTTGAATGCATGAGCTAACAAGGAAAATTGTCATTAATAGTAGAAGATATTTTTTCATAATGTCAAATCTTTCAAAATGAGGAATTTTTAGATGATTCATATATTTGGGTTGAAGGTGCTGATTTCCATTATATTCTGATTTTTTAATCATTGTAGAATAATTTTAAAAAATAAATCTTCCGAATTAAAAGTAAGCGCTTCAACAACAAAAATATTTTCACAGAGACAAAATATGTTCTTGACAAACCAATCAGGTTTTAAAGAATCTGTTTTCTGCAGACCATCCTCTGTCCAACAAAAGATTTCCATTCCATTATATCTGTCACTATCCGGTAAGTCATAAGAAATTATGTACTGATTGGAAGCACAATAATGTGACAATGTTTTTACAATGTCACCATTAGATTTGTCTACGAACCATGTCTCTTCATTTGAGAAACGTATAACTTTTAACACATACACATTAAAATGATCAAGAAAACCTAAGTACTTGAATTTTATATATTCGTCAACATAATTTTCTGATGAGTTATTTCTAAATTCTAAACTTCCATCATTATCCAAAGGAAGAGAAATATAATCGCTTTCTTCTTTTACAAACAACAATGTGTCCAACGCCAAAGCAACATATTTATTTCTTAATGAATGATATTCATTCTCTGATATTGTTTGTATATTTATATTTTGCGCAGAACAAAAATAATGATACATACATAATACTAAAATCATTATTGTTTTTTTCATTTTAATCTCTTCTTATTTGTAACATAAAACTATTTAAACCATCCAATTGTTGGTTGAATTCAGTCTCTACTATATATTATGTATAGCATTGATTTTGACGGATTATATATAAAAATTACAATACCCATTTTATTATGATGCATTACACTATAATAACTTCCCTTATTATTAATTAAATCATCATCAACAAACTTTGCAGTCTTCTTGTTGTTCATTAAATTACCTATGTGTGTGAGATACTGAACCATGCCGTAATGTTGATTCTCTTTTTCAATCGGCGTAGGATTCCATTGCGAATAATTAAACTTTGAGATGCCTTTCAAATCAAACATTTTCTCATAATCAGGATACGTATAAAAACTTGTATCTGGAACAAAACAAGATATATAATATTCAAAATAATCCAAACAAGAACCATCAAATGTATAACCAATCATATCTACATAGTTTTTCTTCTCAATTTTCACCGACTTTTTGCCGAAAATCATTTCTGGTGTCCATTTCATAAAATAGAATATATCATTTTCTTTGACATATATAAACATTAGTGTTGATATAAACACTGATAATAATATAAATAAAAGGATTATTTTTCGTCTCATATTATTTAAGTTTTACTGTTTTATATCCAAAAATGTAGAAATCAGTACCTTCCCCAGATGGCTTTCCAATAATAGTCAAGATATTGCGTAAAGGTCTACTATCCATTTTAAAATCGTATTCATCAATTGGGTGTGTATTTGAATAAATATTATTACTACCTAATCTGACTTCTCCTTTTTCAGCATTTACAAGATTCATGTATAACGTTCCATACACTTTACCAGTATTTGACATTGTCCATATAAAATTTTTTGAAAAACTACCAGATTCAGGAAAGTCATCTACAGTTACACCATTTAATTCTATCATTGACAAATCAACATACAACGCTTCGCCATTTCCGTTCTTCCACCATTCATCTGCTTCCCTCTTAGTCAAATATCCGTCCCAATCCGGACGATTTTTCAGATTAGAGTAGTGAGTATTCATCTTTAGTTGTGCCATCTCTAAATTTTTTTCATTCAGAGATGTAGATAATGCCAAAGCATCCTCATGAGACATTCCTTGTACAAAATCATTTACGTTCATTACAATGGCATCACCCCGCAATCCTTCGTCATCAGTGCCAAGGAAGTTCCCAGCTTCGTCATAAATCGGAGATGGACTTCCCTCAACAATATCGGTATTGAATGAATTTCCGTTTTTTGAGTTGGAAGATTTCAACCAGATAAAATACTGCGGATTAAGAACATCATTTCTTACTCTCACCACATATCCGCTTGGGTCGGTAAATCTCAACGGGTTGTTGAAGCAGTAGGAATAACGGTTGTAGGATTGGGAGTATTCTGACATGGCAGTTGTTGTTTAGATTTTTTTAATGTAATTTTATGGTTATTATCGAACTTTATTATGATTTCATCTTTTCTTTTTTTGTAAATATATTTTTCTTTTGATTTGTTTTTATGACGACTACCTTTTAGAATGGGTTTTAAATACATGCTTTTGGGTATTATGACATATCGTGTTCCAAATACAACATCAATACATTGTTCTGTATAGAAGAAATCATTAACTTCTGATTCTATGAAAAAAGTAATAGGCTCATTATTGACTATAGAACTGCGATGAATACGTAAAACCGTATCGTTTTTTGATGAAAAATACAGACTATCATTGTACCAAATACGAAAACTATCAAGTTTTCTACAATAGATGCTATCATCGGTCGAAGATGCCCCCATTGCATAATTGCGGTATTTTTCATACAAGGAAAATTCTATATAATCTTTATCGCATTCTTCCGTCACAACATCAGCATTGTTGCCAATTAACATATTTTCATATAATACAATCTCCTTATTCTTCATAGAAAACACGCCTTTGTAATAACGGGTAGAATCAAAATAATTTATACTTATGGTATCATTAATGACAAATATAGCACCGTTATTTTTTTTATCCACATATAAACCATTGGGTTTTGATTGCGAAAATAATGAATGTATCGTGAGTAAGGATATTATCAAACATACGTATTTCATAATTATTTAGATTTTAAATTAAACTCTATAAATTGCATGGATTCTATATATTTCGGAAGTATAAAATTATCGATAGAAGTTTTATGATCATATAACAATCTTTTAGGAGACGGATCTGCGAATTTAAATTCAACCTCTCTATTGGGCCATATAGTAAAACTTTTCAGTAAAGCGGCATGACCTTTACTAGAAACAACATCATCATACAAACCATTAAAAATCATAGTAACTATGATTTTACTTCCACGATAATACGCATCGATTATTTGTTTGTAATTAATGTTTTGTGCATTGTAGTCCGTATATGATTTTTCTATGTTATTCCATATTATGTAATCTATAATATTATTTGTCATGTATCCTTGATTCCCCGTAGAATTATAATAATCGTTATTTTTTTGAGCCCATTGTTTAGCATTATCATCCCATTTGTTTAATGATTTGGAAGCTTCTCCCAGCGATAAATACACACATTTCCCATGTTTCTCATCATTAACAGAAATAGAATTAGGATCCTTTACGTCAAAATAATAAGTCGTTTTTCTTTTTACGTTCCACAAATCATTTCCTGTACTTTCGTCTAATGAATATGAACTTGACGTAATGTCATTCTCTTTATCAAATAATGAAATATACGGATCTATTCCCAAACTAAAATCATCAGGAGGCCATATATTCCTCACCACATATCCGCTCGGGTCGGTAAATCTCAACGGGTTGTTGAAGCAGTAGGAACAACGGTTGTAGGATTGAGCGGTCATCGTTTAGATTTTTTAAATGTTATGGGGATTTCTATAAATTGCTTTGCAGGTGATTTATGAATTTTTTTTTGAGAAGATTTTTGTTTTTCTCGAAAGAGCATAGCGAGCTATGTGATTGAGAGAAAGATAAAAAGATTCCAAGAAAAAACATAAAGTACGCAAAAGTTTTAATTTTCATAGTTGAAGTTTATTTAAACGGGGAATTTATAGAAGTCCCCTTATTTTATTATTGATTGAACCAAATATGTAAATAATCATTATTAGCGTCATTATAACCTTTATCATTAGCTTCTTCATATATTTTCTGTAATTCTTCTGGCATTTCTTTAGATAAACTTGTTATGTAATCATATCCATATTCCATAAATTCTTCTATGGGGATACATTTATCAACTGGTAAAATGACATATATTTTATCGTTTTTAAAACCAAAGCACCAGTCACCATTGTCAACGACACATTTACATTCTTCATCATAAATTGTACTAATGAACATTATACAATCTACATACTCTTTCTGAAGAAGATCTGACATATAATCCAAATATGTTTTATTTGAAAATCTTGGACGAAACCATGTGTTTTTCAACAAGATGCCGGTGCTATCGCATGGCAATATCATTTCTATAGGTTGGCTATTCCAATGATGCGACAAATATTCAGTAAATGAACCGTCTAAGAATTTCTCTTGGGGAAGTGGACCATCATGTTTAATACGAAATCTAAATATATGATAAATTGTATCTATTTGTGCATAAATAGAATTATCTATCTTATACATGCCTTTTGATTCAAAATATTTTTTCCAATTATCTTTTTTATATAATTCTGAATACAATTCATCATATCCTGCTCTTTTGTAGATATTACTTATAACGCTGTCATTCTGAGCTGACAGAAAAAGCGGCAATATTATGAGTGCTATGGTTATTAGTTTCTTCATATATATGTTGGATGCATTTCGGCAATTCAATACACAAAACATGACTATTCCGACAATTTAAAATTTGTCATTGTATTCCAATAATTATCAACAAAATCCTTAATAGTAAACAATTTAGGCCCTGTTTTAGAATCCTCATAAACAACAAAAATATCATTTCCTTTTAATGCAAAGTAAAAATTCAGTGTAGTTCCTATAAATCCTTCATAATGATGTATATATGTCGGATATGCAAAAACAAAGTCTATAACATTCTCACTATATAATTTACAGATATAATTATAAAACTCTTGTCGGAAACATAGATCTAAATAGTTTGACTTTATATTATCCATACTATTATTTCTGTAATTATTATAGTTAAAATCAAAAGATTGTTCCAATAGTCTGTCGTATATGACCGTATTAAATACATTGATGTAGTTTTTACCCAAAGCATTGTTTTTATTGATAAAATCTGTAATGAAACATCCTTTGACGAAATAATCTTTGGAAAATGATGCTGTATCAACGATGTCATTTAGTGATAAATAATTGGATCTTTCTTCTGAAAAATAAAAAATATCGACATAACAATAGCGGTCTTTAACATCGGTGGTATCGGGTAATGATTCAATGAATGTTTTTATTGCAGAATTCATACTTCCCATATTATTTTCTGTCAATGACAAGTTTTCTAACAGATTTTGACCTTGTATGGAATACTGCAACAGCATGCATATAAACAAGAGTAATTTTTTCATTCGTAGATTCTTTTAATAATTGTTTTTATGAAACATTATTCCAACCTTAATATACAACTTATTTCGATCATAAAAATCAAATAATTGCCTATAACAACCATTGGTTTCTTGTCTGAACATAGGATCCCATATTATAACTTCATGACCTTTATTTGTTCCATTTAAATTAAATTCTATTGCATGTGATACATTCACAATATGACTCAGTGTAGAACTGCCCTTAACACTAAAAAAAATTCCATTATCACATTTCATTTCTTTAAAAACCATTTCTTCATAGAATTGATTATCTCTGGAATCTTCTAAAGAATAAAATGTTCTCCCTTTATAGACATTTGTATTTTCAAGCATAAAATTTAAAGAATTGAGAACATTTAATCCGTTTTCACAAGAATTATCATACTGTGACATAATATGTTCAGGAGTCAAAAAATTATTTCCATAACTAAACCTCTGTTCCTGTGAGGAAATAGCATCTGCTACACAGCTATTCTCACAATAACTGCCATATTCACCAATTAAATGGTGGATAATAGTCATATTATAATTATCATCTGCTAATTCCCAAGATATATTTGTTATAGTTTTACCTTCTGACACTTCTGTATTATACCTAACTTCATCTCCGCCTTGGTTTTCAAGGTTTTTTACAAATGAAGTAAGATCCATAAAACTACTTACATCAAAAAAATACTTAAACTCCGGCGGGATAGTCACCACATACCCACTCGGGTCGGTAAATCTCAACGGGTTGTTGAAGCAGTATGAGTAGCGGTTGTAGGATTGGGAGTATTCCGGGTTTTGTATCACAATATCTGGAGAAAGCATTCTGCCAACAACCGGGTCGTACATCCTGCCGTTCATGTTTATCAAGCCGAAGTCGCGGTAATGTTCGTGCATGCAGAAGCCTCTGTCGAAAGTGGTGTTTATGTTGTCGTATTGGAGCGTATTATGATTTCTCTCGCGTCCCCAGGCATCAAAGCTGTAATATTCCACCTCGCCATCGGTAACGGTGGCATACAAACTTCCTAAATGGTCTTTCAAAACATAGCTCATGGCGGAGGTGTCGTTGTGAGTCACAAATATAGCAAATAATCCTGAAGGTGAAGTGAGATAGTGTAATTTTTTTATGTCATCGCCTTTACGAATTTCTTCATACAAATTGGTAAAAAATCGTTTTGTCGTATTTCTTGTAAAACTATTATGCGACATATTATGATATACACGTTGCCTGTCGGCACCATAATACACGTCAAGTCTCTTGGTTCCTTGTACTATTGAAGACACCTTATCGAAAGATGTATAACTTACATTCTGGTTTTCGTTAAAGAGGGTATGGTCTGGCATTTCAGAAATCCTTACCAAAGAATAAGGATTGTCGCTACCATACAACATGTTGCCAACATCACTCTTTTGCGTCATATTGCCCTTGTCATCAAAATTAATGGAGCATTCATTATTTCCGTTGACACTTGTATTTATAAGTCTATTATAAGTATCATATCTGAACGATTCGCTATTTCCTGTGTTAATATTATTTCTGTTAGTAAGATTTCCATAGACATCCCACTGATAAACCATATTCTGGATAGTGTTAGCTGACTGCTATCAAAGAACTCCATCGCGGCTTTTACTTCATCGAAATTATATTGAGGGAGGTAGTTTTTATATAAGGAGTCTGCTTTACGAATTTGGATTCGTAATAGTCAACGGACAACGGACAACAGTCAACAGTCAACAGTCCTTGGGTATGCGGTCGCTGAGCTTGTCGAAGCGCCGAGAGTTGTGCCTTCGACAGGCTCAGGCACCGTGCACATTGTTTGTTGTCTCTTGTTCGGAAAAATCCTGTGGACAAAGTCTGTTGTCCGTTGTCTGTTGTCTGTTGTCTTTGATAGCTGAAGGCTATCAAAAAATTCCATCGCTGCTTTTACTTCATCGAAATTCGATTGTGGGAGGTAGTTTTTATATAAAGAGTCGGCTTTGCGAATCTGGGATTCGTAATAGTCAACAGACAACGGACAACCGTCAACAGTCTGTGGAAACGAGGTCGCTGAGCTTGTCGAAGTGCCGAACGTTGTGCCTTCGACAGGCTCAGGCACCGTACACGAAGTCTGTTGTCCGTTGACTGTTGTCTTATTAAAGCCGAAGGCTAACAATATAAAAACTATAATTATTCTCATTTCAACAATTGATATGTCACGTAATCTGAATATTTCAAAAGCTCGAAGATTTCCGAGGCGTTGATGAATCCTTTTGCAGGACGCAAGGCACAAGTCAGGTTGTTAACTCTATCTACAAAATGCACTGAATATGGCTGCTTGCCTTTGTGTTCTTTTATGATATTGATAAACTCCTGGGTCTTCTCCTTGTCGAGAGCATCGGTATATATTGTGAATCGCACTTCCCTATTGGTGTTTTCCATCATGGCTTCGAGAAGTTGTACATTGTTAACTCTGAACTCCATAGCATTCTCGTCTCTGAAGCTCTTGCTTACCACACCGCTCACAAGCACTGGCGTTCCTACCACGAGAAGTGGATGCAGCTTCAGATAATTCTCTCCAAACAATGAGAATTCGAAACTACCAGTCTGATCTTCCACTCTGAATCTTCCGTAGTCGGAGCCTTTCTTGGATGTGAGTCGTTCCGCCGATGTGACGAGTCCGGCAAACTTAAGTCCCATATCCTTGTTCTTCTGAACGAGAGCGTCCTTGATGCTTTCAATCTTGATGTTAGAGAAATATGATATAGTCTCTTTATAACTGTCGAGAGGGTGTGCGCTCATATAGAATCCGACGAGCTCTTTCTCCATATCGAGTTCCTTAATCTTAGACCATGGATCGCATTCTGGATATGGTATAGAGAATGTCTCATCGTTATCATCCACACTGTCAGCGAATAAGTCGAACTGAGCGTTGTTCTTACGGTCGAGGTATGCTGCTACAGACTTGATTGCCTTCTCCACGAACGTAGTCTTGTCTCCTTCAGGGATATAGTAGAACATAGCTCTGTGCATTCCGCTGAAGCTGTCGAAGACTCCGGCACCTGCCAATGCTTCTATCGACTTTCTGTTGACGCCCTTGCCGTTTACTCTCACTAGAAAATCGGCGAAGTCCTTAAACTCTCCATTGGCGTTTCTCTCTTCGGTGATGGTTTGGATAACAATCTCACCCACCGACTTAACAGCTCCCATACCGAAGCATATCTGACCTTTTTTATTAACGGTGAACTTATATTCCGACTCGTTGATGTTTGGTCCGAGAACGTCAATCTTCATGCGTCTGCATTCTTCAATCATGAAGACGACTTCCTTACTGTCTCTGATACAGCTGTTTAATACTGCTGCCATGAACTCTGCAGGATAATGTGCCTTGAGATATGCTGTCTGATATGCAACCCATGAATAACATGTAGCGTGTGATTTGTTGAAAGCGTAGGAAGCGAATTTTTCCCAGTCTTTCCATATATTTTCAAGTATCGCAGGGTCGTGACCGTTGGCTTGTCCTTGCGACATGAACTTGCCTTTCAGCTCATTCATCTTCTCTATGAGTTTCTTACCCATAGCCTTACGCAGGGTGTCAGACTCACCACGTGTGAAGCTTGCAAGCTGACGTGACAAGAGCATGACCTGCTCCTGGTAAACCGTGACGCCGTAAGTATCTTTGAGATACTTTTCCATGATAGGAATAGGATAACTGATAGGCTCTCTTCCTGTCTTACGTGCGATAAATGTCGGGATGTAATCCATAGGACCTGGACGGTACAGAGCATTCATAGCGATGAGGTCTTCAAACACTGTTGGCTTGAGTTCACGGAGATACTTCTGCATGCCAGGAGATTCGAACTGGAACGTACCGATGGTGTTACCAGAACTATATAATTTATATGTCTCTTCGTCGTCAATAGGAATATTATCTATATCGATATCTATACCTTTAGTCTTCTTGATATTAGCAAGAGCATCCTTGATCTGTGTCAAAGTCTTGAGTCCCAAGAAGTCCATCTTGATAAGACCGACAGTCTCAACGACATGGCCGTCATATTGAGTGACGAGGACGTCTTCTTTAGTTTCCTTATCTTTGATTGTACAGAGAGGCGCGTAGTTTGTCAAGTCGGAAGCTCCGATGATAACGCCGCATGCATGGATGCCAATCTGACGGTTAGTCTCTTCCAGCTGCTGAGCATATGTCAGCATTGATGAGATATTCTCATCGTCGCCTTCCACCAAAGCCTTCATCTCAGGAACATATTTGAAACAGTTCTTGAGGTTTACTTTAGGCGTCTTGCCTTTCTCATCTTTAATGCTATCAGGGAACTTATCTGGAACAAATGCCTTGATTTCATTCACTTTAGGAATAGGAACTTTCTGTACGCGAGCCACGTCGGCAATAGATGACTTCGTCGCCATCGTGCCGTAAGTGATGATGTGAGCGACCTTTTCCTTACCATATTTATTTGTAACCCAGTCGAGAACTTTTCCACGGCCATCATCGTCGAAATCGACGTCGATATCGGGCAATGAGATACGGTCAGGGTTAAGGAATCTTTCAAAAAGAAGGTCATATTTAAGCGGGTCGACGTCAGTGATTTTCAAACAATAAGCCACAACCGAACCTGCAGCGGAGCCACGACCAGGACCAACGGAGACTCCTAGTTCTTCACGAGCGCCGCGGATATAATCCTGAACTATAAGGAAGTAACCAGGGAAACCCATGGTCTTCATGATATGAAGCTCGAATATGATACGTTCTTTTTGTTCGTCGGTGAGTTCTTTTCCGTATCGACGTTCAGCGCCTTCCCATGCAAGTTTCGCGAGATAGTCGGCCTCGAGTTTGATACGATACAGTCTGTCGTAACCGCCTAACTTCTTGATTTTCTTCTCGGCCTCTTCCCTGCTCATAACCTCTTCGCCTAGTTCGTTGCGAGTGAATTCATTGAAGAGATCCTCTTCTGTGAACTTCTGACGATATTGCTCTTCAGTGCCGAATTCTGTTGGGATGTCGAACACCGGCATGATAGGGTCCGAGTCGATGGAATATACCTCCACTTTATCTACGATTTCCTTGGTATTGAGAAGCGCTTCTGGAAGGTCGGCGAATGCCTTGCCCATTTCCTGCGGACTCTTAAGCCACTCCTGCTTGGTATAATGCATTCTGTCAGGATCATCGAAGTCACGGCCCGTGCTAAGACAAATGAGACGGTCGTGAGCCTCGCTATGCTCTTCTTCTACGAAGTGAACGTCGTTGGTTGCTATTATCTTGGTGTTTGTCTTTCTAGCCAGTTCGATAAGCACCTTGTTAACTTCCTGCTGACGGTCGAAAGTAGTTCTGTCTGCATTAGGTTTGTCAGTCTTATGACGTTGAAGTTCAATATAGAAGTCATCTCCAAAAAGATTCTTGAACCATTGCAATGACTTCTCAGCGCCTTCTATATCGCCATTCATGATCTTCTGAGGCAGCTCACCGCCTAGACATGCCGAGGTTACTATAAGACCTTCGTGATATTGTTCGAGCAGAGCATGGTCGATACGAGGGTTATAGTAATAACCATCGACGTAAGCTATTGACGAGAGTTTACATAAGCTCTTGTAGCCCTGCTTGTTTTTAGCCAATAAAATAAGGTGATAGCCTCTGTCGGCGCGGCCGTCGCGTTTGTCGATGCTCACTGGAGCGCAGTAAGCCTCCATACCGAATATAGGCTTGAACATCTTCTTCTTGAGAATATCTATCTCAACGGCAGCGTCATCTTTCTGAGCATCTGTTGATTCCTCATTCTTAAGAATCTTCTCCTGTTCCTTAATCTTGTCCTTTATCTTACCGTTATATTTATTGGAAGAATCGGCAAACTCTTTGATACCAAACATATTGCCATGGTCGGTAAGAGCCATGGAATACATGCCGTTCTTTGTACATTTTTCAATGAGGTCGCCCACCTTCGACATACCATCCAATATTGAGAAATGAGAGTGGACGTGAAGATGAGTAAAATGTTCTGGAGTGTAACTTGTTGTCTTGTTGTCTTGTTGTCTTGTTGTCTCTTTAACTTCAGGCTTAACTTCCTCTGCCACATTAGAAACCACCTTGATGCCGGCAGCTTTAATCACCTCTGGATTAGCGGCAAAGAAGTTATCAAAGAATGAACTATCTTCAATGATATCGCTATTGTCCAGCACCTTTATACGTATCAGTTCAAGGAATACGCGTGCTGTAGCCTCCACATCGGCAGAAGCGTTATGCGCCATATCGAAGCCCTCGTTGAACAGCAGCTGATGAATCTCAGCGAGTTTTGGTCTCTTGAACTTACGTCCAGGGCCGCCACCCAACTTACAGAAGTTAGCAGTCTTCTCAGTACAAGTGTCAACGACGAGTTTTTGTTCGAGAGGATTAACGCCTTTAGTTCTGAGATATTCGCAGCCCACCACGCTAATGTCGAACATCACGTTATGACCGACCACATACTTCACAGTCTTGAGAGTCTCTGTGAAGATATCGAGCACCTGGTTGAGGTCCTCACCCACATTGAGAGCGTGTTCCGTACTGATGCCATGCACCATGCTAGCATTGATAGGAATGATATATCCCTCAGGCTTAATGATATGGTTTTCAGCCTTGACGAAATTACCTTTCTCGTCATGTATCTGCCATGCAAGCTGAACCATACGAGGCCAGTTAGCGAAATTTGTCAAGGGCGCATTCTTATCTAGCGGAAGACCTGTGGTCTCTGTGTCGAATATCAAAAACATAAAAACTCCTTTTGCGTAAAAAAAACTGCTAGTGGTAATATTGATTTTCAATGAAATAATGACATTGAAACATCTTTCCAAAACTACGCATTTTTTTTGAGAAAAAGAGGCCTTTAATAAAAGATTTTTTTGAGATGAAAGTTTAATAATTCCCAGGATGCGACAAATCGACGTCCTCACATGATGTTGACCAACAACTTTGAATATTGAATATTAAACAGAAGCCATGAACTCCTGAACTTCTGAGGCCCTAAAATGACTCACCAGAAATAAAAAAAGGAATCTCCCTGATTTCACGAAGATTCCTTTGTATTAGCAGTTTTTATCTTTATTCTATAGCAAGTTTGCTGACTTTGTTTCCATGTTTGATGAAATAGAGTCCGCTGCTTAAGTGGCTTACATTTATTTCCATTGAATTGCTTGTGACAGTCTCAGACATTACTGTCTTGCCTGTGATATCAGTAATTGTCAATGTATTGTCGCAAGAAGACTCACTCAGTTCAATCTTAACGATATCGTTAGCAGGGTTTGGATATACCATCATAGCTGCAATGCTTTCTTCTTCTTTTATTGAGTTAGGGCTGCTTGTCACGACTCTGATATCATCCATAGCCATCTGATATGTTCCGTTTTTCACGAATGCTATCTTTATCTCGCGGCCTTTCCATTCTGTAAGGCTAAGTTTATATTCTTCTACATAGTGTAAAGGTGAGTTGAAATCATCAGCGCGAAGGTACGCTTGTTTCCAGTTTCCGTATTCATTGTCATAAATCATGATATAGAATCTGTTGATATACATAGCTTCTGAGTGATACCATAACCAATAGTACAAAGCTGTTTCACCGTCTTCTGGTATGCTAATCAATGGTGTCATGAGCCAGTCGTGTGTTGGCATTTCGTATAATGTTCCACCTATCCATGCTGCAGAGTCGCCTGAATGCACATATCCGAATCCTGTTGTTTCTGTGATATCCCATTTTTCCCATGGGTCCAGACCCATTGCTGGATAGTCATGTGGAGCCAAATCAATGCCTTGCGACACACCGATGGTCCAATCCTTGTCGAAGCCAGGGCCTTCGAAACTTGTTGATAACAATGTTGTTTGTGCAAATGCTCCAAAGAACATAAAACTGAGTAAAACTGTAGTAAATAATTTTTTCATAATGATAAAAATTTAGTTAATAATTAAGTTAATTGTTTATAGTTTAAGTTTATTTATTAATCCAAAACCAATATGCTGCAGCTGCCAATGCCACAAGCAACAACAGCAGCAGTATCGTCTGCCATATCTTCATGCCTTTCTTCGCAAAAGGATCCTTGAGTTTCATCCTAGGATAGTCTGCCACTTGCGTCAGTGTCTCTCCGAAAGGAATGCTTATCTTTGACATTGCGTTGACAGCCCATCCGTTGGCGTTGAGCAATGGAGCTATGTTTCTGCGACGCAGTTTCATCCATGCCATCACCATTGCAGGTCCTGATATCAGCATCAATATACCTATAAACATCATTATGACCTGCCACCATTTAAGGTCCAGCAGACCATTGAGTATGCTTGCCACAGCTGTGCCTATCATACCCACAGCCATACCTATCGCAGCGAAGATGCCTGCAAACTTGGCTATGTCGAATGGAGGTGCAGCGACGGCTGCCTTAGCTTCCTCTGCAGTCTTAGCCGAAGCGGCATTGATGTTAGCTGTAGCGTTTGCCATCATCTTGGCGTCTTTGTCGGCAGCACTTTTGTTGATGAGATTCTCTATCACCGTAGCCATCCTTCTATATGGAGACCAGAATGACTGTAAGATATTGATTGGATTGTCGATGACCTTTGTTATCACCGCATCCCATTCCAGTCCGTTGTTGTCGTAAAATACTCCATTCTTGCCTACAGCCAGCTCGCCTATGTCGCCTACTGTCACAGCTGCTACTATCTGCATCTTTCCAGGCTTGCTCTTCGTTGTGCAGTCGCAATAGACCAGATACATTCCGCTTTTAGCAGCTGAGACGCTGTGTGAGGCAGTGTCGTTGACTCTCATGCAGAACCTGCATTCTCTTTGGTCGATGATGAGTTTTCCGCATTGATATATCGCTTTAACGTGTCTATTCTTATCATAAAAATCGGTGAAGGTGACGAAGTTCTTCAGAAGCTTATAGAAATCACGATAAATATGAAGGAACTTGTCGACCATCTCTATATTATCAGACTCTTCTTTGAGGGCAGCGTCTTTAGCCACCAGATCCAGAAGTGAGGCTTTCTTATCCTGCGCCAGCAATGTCTTTATTTTATCTATGCCCAGCGGTTCTACTGCTGCACCAGCCTTGGCGTTTTTCCATGTCATATATGCTGAAAAGCTGGCGCCTATGGCATCCCAGTCTTCTTCATTGACAGCAGACTTAGAAGGGTCGATAGCGTATTTCTTTATGACATTGAAATATTTATCCCAAGCCGGATTGATAGCAGCATCTACATCTATCACCGACTTGCCTGTTATATGTGTCAGAGGATATGACGCTATCTCATCATTTTTCAAGCTTAGGTTTTCAGCGCTGATAGCATCTATTCTAGACGTCTGTATATCGAGAGCCGCCATGCTGCCAGGAGAGAATGCCGCCAGTTTGGAACGCATGAAAAAATCCTTCACTTTGATATCCAGGACTTCGTATGCCTCAACTACAAGAGCGGTATTATCGCCGTATGGAGGTTCTACAGCAGATTCTGTCCATGACATATAATCGTTAAGGCTTTTATAGAATGTCTCGATATGACCTGAGTCTATGCCCTGCGCTCCGCTTCTGTCGGCAACGCCACCTAACGTAGAGAGCGCTGCTGATATTGCATACTTCTCTTCTGCATCATCAGCAGAAGCCTCAGTGATGACACCATCACCGTTAAAACGCGTCTTGGCGAATATAGCTGCTATGTCGGCAGTGTCAGCTATAGATATCACAGAACCTTCCTTGCCAAGATTCTCTAAAATACGCTTGGCCGAATGATAGAGTTTTCTGCCATCGGCGTCATCGGCGTTAATCTGGTTTATATCAATAAAGTCAACACCTTGGAGAATCATATCCTTATCTCTAAGAAGAGATGTAATCCATTGTGAGACGGAGACCACATCGTTGACACGAAGTTTACCATCAGCATCACAGTCCATATATCCAAGACTTTTTTCATCTATCTCGAGACCTGTCGTAGGACATGAAAGCACGGTCCACATCTTTGGATCAAGTTCTGAAAGATGAGCTATGTCTTCCCCAGAATTTATTCTAACACGAGCAGAGCCACCGACATTCACGAAGCTCCATTTGTATTTGTTATCCTTATTGATGTTAGCCATATAGAGTTATTTTAGCAGTCGCAAATATATAAAAAATCTAAAACAATTTCAACTGTATTGTCATATTAAATGTCATCCTATGCAATGGTGTAGTTCCGTGTTCTGCCACGGCATTCTTATGCTCCAGTGTAGGATATCCTTTGTTCTTTTTCCAGTTATATACAGGATATTGCAAATCATACTCTTCCATCATGGCGTCTCTGGTTGTCTTAGCCAGGATAGAGGCTGCCGCTATGGCCTGATATTTGGCATCGCCACCAACAATACACTGATGCTTAATCTCTTTATATGGATTAAAGCGGTTGCCGTCGATGAGCAGGAACTCAGGTCTTACCTGCAATTGTTCAATGGCACGATGCATGGCGAGGAATGAAGCATTCAATATATTTATCTCATCTATTTCCTTGTTATCCACTATACCTATTCCGTATGCCAGGGCCTCTTCCATAATGACAGACCTTAACCTGTTACGCTGCTTCTCCGTCAATTTCTTGGAGTCGTCAAGCATAGGATAGTCTTTGTTTCTATCCAAAATGACAGCTGCTGCAACCACAGGACCAGCGAGACATCCGCGTCCTGCCTCATCGCAGCCAGCTTCTATAAGATTATCTGTATAATGAGCTATGAGATTCATAAACCTATACCGAATAATGGTAAATATTGATTTGCTAATATATATGTCAGCACCAAAGCCATAGTTATGCTGGCAAGCTTCGACTTTTTGATATCTGACAATGTTATGGCATAGAAAAATGCAAACATCATAAATATCAGCGCATTGTTAACCAATGGCTTTTGTATGAAGAAAATGATGGAAGCAAATAACGCCAACAATAATGACGCTCCTTCCCTCTTTCTTATGTTGGTGCCTCTTTCCGAGTTTCTGCTGCTAGCATTTCTCATCAATGAAAACAGGAACAATAATACTGTCACCAGCAACAATATCTTATTACCCGCTGTCATTTCGAAAGAGAAAGAGATATTATTGAAGAAATGAGAATATGAGTCTATCAGCACTTCATATTTCCCCGTCATGAAACTAATTCCAACCACCAAGGCATTGACAATCATAAATCCTGTGACAGGTATGAGCATATATCTTATCTCATTGAGCCTAAACATCATGAATGATATCATAACCCATAATATCAGAAATATAGAAGGGTAATAGAACAACGAGGCTATACCTATGAAATACCCTATGTTCATCATATAGTTTTCCGGAGCATCGGTCTGATATATGAGGAACAGAGTATGCATCGCCATGAGTATGAACGGACATGCGAATATGAAAGGATAGCATGCATGCAGCTCTGGAGAACAGCACATCATCAGCACGAAACAGAAAGCTCCGACTGTGCTGTATTTGGAAACAAGACGGTTTGCGGAAAGCACCGAATTAAAAAGAAAAACTGAAAGCAGATAGACTATAAAAGCCAACGCATTCAGCATAAACGGAGAGAAGTCGAGAAGTGAGACTACTATATTATATAAAGGAGTGTTGAACTCACTCGGCACGAATGCCGACTTTGTGATAAAAGCCGGCAACCATAACACGAGCGCTATTACCACAACAGCTATCTGTTGCGAGAGATAACTATGTTTGAAAAAGTTCAGCATTATCTTAGAGATTCATCAGGTCGAGGCCAATGTCGTGACGATAGTTGACGCCTTCAAACTTAATCTTTTCCACATTCTGATAAGCCTTGGCTCTTGCTTCTTCTATATCCTTGCCGTGTGCTGTAACAGCTATGACACGACCACCAGAAGTGACCACTTCGCCTTTGTCATTGAACTTGGTACCAGCATGAGCGATGATGCAGTCTGATAGTTCTTCGAAGCCTGTCATAACCATACCTTTCTTATAATCTTCAGGATAGCCGCCTGATACGAGCATTACTGTCACTGAAGTATTCTTTGATGTCTGATAATGAACCTCGTTCAATTTGCCTTGAGCGCAAGCGTCGAGCAATGCTACCAAGTCAGAGTCAATGCGTGTCATGACGCCCTCTGTCTCAGGGTCACCCATTCTTACGTTATATTCAATGACGTATGGGTCGCCATCGACATTCATCAATCCGATGAAGATAAATCCTTTATAGTCGATGTTTTCTTCTTTGAGACCTTTGATTGTTGGTTTTATGATTCTGTTCTCAACCTTTTCCACGAACTCTGGTGTCACGAAAGGAACTGGTGATACTGCACCCATGCCGCCTGTGTTCAAGCCTGTGTCGCCGTCACCGATGCGTTTGTAGTCTTTCGCTTCTGGAAGAACGACATAATGTTCACCGTCGGTCAACACGAACATAGAAACTTCGATACCTTTCAAGAATGTCTCGATAACGACTTTAGCAGAAGCAGAGCCGAACTTGCCTGACAGCATGTCTTTCAACTCATATTGAGCTTCTTCCAATGAATCGATGATGAGAACACCTTTACCAGCAGCGAGTCCGTCTGCTTTGAGAACGTAAGGTGCTTTTTGTGTTGTGAGATATTGCAATCCTTCTTCGAGATTAGCGGAAGTCACAGTGAAGCATGAGGCTGTCGGGACATTATATTTTTCCATGAAAGCCTTAGCAAAGGCCTTGCTACCTTCAAGTTGAGCACCTTTCTGATCTGGACCGATAATCTTGATATTCTTTAAGTCCTCATCATTTTTGAAGAAATCTACTATACCATCAACGAGAGGTTGTTCTGGACCAACAACGACCATTTCAATATTTAGTTTCAATACGTTTTCCTTAACGATATTGAAATCAGCGATATTGATAGCGAGGTTCTCGCCTATTGAATTTGTTCCAGCATTACCTGGAGCGATATAAAGTTTATTAACCAAGTCACTTTGAGCGAGCTTCCATGCGAAAGCATACTCACGACCTCCTGAACCTAATACTAAGATATTCATACTTTTTTTTTATTTTTTTTGTCAACGGACAACAGACTACAGTCAACAGTCTTTGTCCAAATTATTGTTAATTATCATTTATTTTTAGACGCATCAATGCGTGTTTATTTCTAGTTTCACTAGAAGTGGACGCGATAAATCACGTCCCTACAAATCATTCCTAAATCCTAATTCCTCACTACAAACTCTCCACCATGTTTCTGCTGCCTTGTCCCATGAGAAGTCTTGTCGTCTTATTCTTCCTTTTTCTATCAATTCCTCGCGTACCTTCTCATCCATGATCTTTACCATCGCCTCTGCTATCGACTCTTCCTTGAATGGATCTACGAGCAATGCTGCTCCGGCTGCCACCTCAGGCATCGATGTCACGTTGGAAGTGATGACTGGTGTATCACATTTGAAAGCCTCTACGATAGGAATGCCAAAACCTTCAAAATAAGATACATATACAGACGCTAATGCAGATGCTGTGACAAGATGCAGATCTTCTGCCGACAAGCGTCCAGTGAAGATAACGTCATCTTTGAATGCCATAGACTCGTAAGCGTTTTTTATCGGTTCTGTCCACCATCTCTTACTTCCGACGATGACGAGTTTTATGTCATTATTGTTTTTCTTTTTGAACAAGTCGAATGAAGTGAAAAGACGGGCGAGGTTTTTGCGAGGATGCAGAGAGCCTACAAACATGAAATATGGTTTTCCTTCTGTGTATTTCTTTCTTGTCACTTCCTTTACATCATCACTTACAGGTGTCAATATGTCGTTGGCCCCGTTATATGCCACTGTTATCTTGTCTGAATTTACGCCATAACATTCACATATATCTTTCTTAGAAAACTCTGACACGGTTATGATCTTATCAGCTTTTCTTGCATATCTTGGGAAGAATTTCTTGTAATGCCAAAGATGTATTTTAGGAAAATCCTGAGGGAAATGTTCGAAGTTCAAGTCATGGAACACAGCAATCTGCTTGACTTTACTTATAAGGCTAAGATATCCGTCAGGAGAAAGATATAAATCATGTTTTGTCTTGCGAAGATATCTTGCGAGAGCGAACTCGAAGAAAGCGATGTATAAGAACGGATGACGTGCTTGAGGAAAGAGTACGACAGGCTTCACATTATCGGCGAATATGAACTTTGGATCCGGTTCTCTGTCGAAGATGAAATGAAACTCCACCTCTGGATGCGACAGCACCATACGACGCAGACATTCATAAGCCACCCATCCGATGCCTTCCAACTTATCCTTAAGCAACAAACGTGTATTTACAGCTATTTTCAAAATTCAATTTTTATTTTCACAAAAATAATAATATTTTAAAATTCAGAACCTCAAAACCTCAAAATCTCAGAATTTTTGAAGTTATGATTTTTGAGGTTCTGAGATTCAGAGTTTTTTTATAAATTTCCAATCAAAACTCCCGATACCATCCAGTGGTTGAAGCTGCTGCCTTCGTCGTCGCCTTGTGGTATCGCTATTGTGATTGTATGTTTTCCTGCCTTCAAGAAACCCAAGTCGAAATAAACTGGCTGAGTTGCTGTTCCTGGACACCATCCTGAACGTGAAAGATCTGAGGATGACTGTCCGTTCCAGAAGTTACCCGACACAGGATTCATCTCTCTGTATGTTGCGCAGTCGCAACGCCATGGTGTATGAGTGAACACCTTTTCACCATCGATGATAATACTATTTTCCTTAGGGTTGAACTCATCGCCTCCGCCCCAGCCTCCGTGTCCTGTGCTGATGTATCTAAGACGAAGATTCTCTACATTTTCAGGAAGTTCGAACTCTACAGTGAGGCTGTCGGTTTTGAACATACGTCCGTAGTGCTGACCTGCCATTTCCATTACATTACAAGTGTTGAACAAAGGCAATGTCCAGTCGTCGTTCTGGCTCAAATCCCATGAATAATCGCCAGGATATGCTAGCAGGTCGAGGCTGAGTCTGTGACCGCCGCCGTCATAATTACCGATGAACGCACCTATCAAGACATCACCACGAAGATGTTTTGCAACATCAGTGACATCTTGTTTATAATATGCAACATCTGACCATTCAAGGCCATCTATTTTCACTCTGTCGTTGAAGTGATTTACACCGAATGGAGTGAAAAAACGCATAAGCTCAACAACAGGAAGGAAATCGTCTTCCAACTTGATAGCTCTGTAAGTGATGTCTCTTCTGTCGGTATATGAATGAAGCAGCTGGATGCTGTCAATCAAAGCGTCTTTAAGGCTAAGTTCTCTGTCGGTAGGGATGACAAAGATAGAACCAGAGCGGTCGTAAGCGTCACCATTTGACTGTTCCTCTACCTCAATGAAATATGAATAATGTTCTGGGAGATTTTCGAGTTGCACTCTCTTTAAGATCAAGGTTCCATAAGCAAAATGAATGACAGTGTCGTAAGGTATCTCGCCTTTGAATTTCTCTATCTCAGCAAAATGTATCTGTTCTTTATTGAAGATAGGCGTTTTGATGATGAGTTTGTCTTTAGATATTTTATCGATGTCTCTTGGAGCAACACGCTGTCCCATCTCTGCAGGGATGATATTGTTTTTAAGCTTCTTATCTTTCTTGATGCTTCTAAGTTCCAATGTTCTGTTTCCGTTGATGAGCTGACGTATCATAACACCTTTAAGCACGCCTCTGCTTATCGATGGTGTTGCATCGTATCCTAGAGACTCTGTCATCCACAGCTCGATAGTGTTGGAGTTAATGCTGGTACGATATTTTTTACATTCATATCCGTTCATCATTTCTAAGCCTTCTTCAGTGAACATCACGTTAGATTTAAGCGGGAATGATGCGAAGTAAGAGTCACCGTCATCATACTTCATCTGGAAATACGCGCTGTCGATTTCATAATCTACGTATGTGATATCTTCTGATATTCCAGGAATAACATCGCCATGAAATTCGTTGACATCTTGTATTCTAAGTTGTTTGCCAGAGCGTTTAACTTCTATAAAAGTTGTGTCGCCATTGTTTGAGCCAAGCGAATACATCTGGTATGTTAGACGTTGCTGAGCGCTGGCTGTCATGAATGATAATGTAAGGATAAATGATAAAAATAATTTTCTGCTCATAAAATATAAATTTGTGCAAATATAATGTTTTTAATGATGAGAATTTAAAATTATTTAACAAACCATTCTCTTCTTTTTTGGTTTATTGCACAACAAATCACAACTTATGAAACCTTTTTATTTTTTCATATCGCTTACTTTTCTCATCATTCCTGAATGTCGGGCTCAGATGCTCGACTTCAGGAGTGCCGCCGACCTCATGTTTGAGAACAACCCGACGATAAAAGCAGCTGAGAAAAGCATTATGCTTGCCAAACGACAGTCGCAGCTCGTCAACGCAAGCTGGATGCCCATGATATCCATGACAGCCAACTACACCATGATGTCAAACAAGATAGGCGTCACACAGGAATACGCCTCGCTGCTTGAGCCACTGCAGGAAAAATACTCCAATGTCATCCTTGTACCCGACATACTCAACTATATATCCAACGAACTAGGCGACCTTAGCTTCGACGTACCAATATCGGAAGACCAGTTCGGCAATGTCGACATAGAAATATTATATCCCATATTCACTGGTACCAAAAGACTTTATGCAAACAAATTGACAAAGAGCAACGAAAGGCTTTCTGAGATAAACAAGGAATCTGTTGGAGCAGCTAAATATCTGGAACTCATCAATGTCTATTTCTCACTTTCACTTACAGAGTCAATGATAAAAGTTCTGAAAGAAACCCACGACATGACAAGCAAACATTATTCGCAGGCTCTTAAGATGGAGGCTATCGGCATGTTCGACAAGGCAGAACGCCTCATCGTGAAGGTAAGTCTCGATGAAAGCGAGAGAAATCTGAAAGATGCCGAAAACCAGGCTGAGGTTCTTAGAGAAGCCTTAGGTGTAATAATAGGACAAAAGACGACAGGCAGCAGCCAACAGCTCATAAGCACTTCCACTCCATTGTTCATCAACGAGAAATATCCTCATCAGGAATGGTTCACCGATATGATGCGACAAAATGCCTACGTATTTAAGGAAGCCGATTTACACGGAGATATCTCAAAGGCCAACATCAGGCTAAGCCAGTCAAGCTATTATCCTATAATATCAGTCTTCGGCAAACAGACCATAGCCTCATATCAGGTCAAGGACAATCTGATTCCTGCTACAATCGGAGGCATCAACTTGGCGTGGAACATTTTCGACGGATTGGCAAGAGAACGCAGCATACAGGCCACGAAAATAGAGTCAGAGATAATACAAGAGACACAACAGTCTTTGAAGAACGATATTGATGTTGCCGTCAATGAATGGTATGCCAACTTAAAGCAGGCCTGCATCAACGCCAAAGAGCTGCAGTCGTCATTGGAACTCGCTCAGGAAATATATCGCATAAGAAGCAAATCATTCAACGAAGGACTTGCAACATCACAACAGGTTCTCGATGCACTCAATATTGTCAACAAGACAAACCTCCTACTTCTTACAACATATTTCGAATACGACATCGCATTGGCCAACCTATGCTGTCTGTGCGGCATCCCGCAATATTTCGAATCGTTTTTCTAAACCATTAACAATTCTGACAATAGCATCCATCACAAATTCATAAAACATGAAAGCTTCAAACAAAATACTGACAATCTCATTCATTGTCATTATGCTGATAATACTGACATTATCAATAACAGGAATGTTTTTAATGCAAGAAAAGGACATTGTCTTACAAGGACAGATAGAAGCCGAAGAATACAACATATCCGGATTGCTGCCTGGACGCATTGAAAGCATTTATGTAGAAAAGGGCGAGAAGGTCAACAAAGGCGACACCTTGGTATACATAGTATCACGCGAGATGATTGCCGAACTTGACTCACAGAATGCGCTTCATGAGGCTGCCTATTCACAGAGCGAGAAGCTAGACTCAGGATCACGAGAACAGCTGATTTCCATCGCCAAGGAATTATGGCAAGGTGCTAAAGCCGACTTAAACATGGCAAAGACTACTTACCAAAGAATCAAGGCTTTATACGAAGACTCTATAGTAAGTCTCCAAAGAAAGGACGAAGCTGAAGCCATATATAAATCGTCATTGGCAGCAGAGAGAGCAGCCTACTACCAATATCAGATGGCACTAGAAGGAGCTCAGGAAGCCGACAAGACCTCAGCCAGAGCCGTCGCCAAAGCTGCTCAGAGCAATACCGATGTAGTCAAGGCTCTCCTCGACGACTCCAGGCTCACCTCTCCCATCTCCGGAGAAATAGCCTCAATATCACTGAATCCAGGGGAACTGACATCAATAGGAAGTACTATCATGACCGTAGTCGACATCGACAACCCATATCTCACCATCAACGTACGCGAGAATCTCATGACTCATTTCAGGATGGGAGAAACAATACTATGCGACATCCCTGCCCTGGGACTGAAAGAGATACCTTTCCGTATCAATTACATCAGCCCTCTCGGCAGCTTCGCCACTTGGAAAGCCACCAAAGACACTGGAGGCTACGACCTTAGGACATTCGAGATACAAGCCCGTCCGACGACATCAGTACGCGATTTAAGACCAGGAATGTCAGCTTTGATTACAGTTAGAAGTTAAGAGTTTATGAAACGTAATAATGGTTTCTGGGCTGTAGCTATAAGAGAATGTCATATATTGACATCGAGGCCACTATATCTTTTCACTGCATTGATATTTCCATTGTTCGCCTTGTTTTTCATGAGTACCATTTTCGGCAATGGCATGATTGACAAGCTTCCCGTCGCCATTGTTGACGAAGACGACAGTTTCATGTCACGCAACATAACAAGGCTATGCTCGGCGGTGCCCGAAATCACCGTCAAACACGTATTATCCAACACCGCCGAGGCTCGCGACGCTCTTCTATCTAAAGAGATATACGGCTACCTCCTCATTCCTGAAGATTTCGAGTCAGACGTACAGGCAAACAAAAGCACCAGCCTCGTATTATGTTACCACTATGCCTTTCTCAGCGTGGGTTCAGAAGTGCTGCAGGGATTCCTTAACGTATTAAGGATAATAGCAGTAGAGCCATTACAGCAAAGCATCGACTTTCTTGGAGCCGACAGCAGTATCGTAGACAACATAAGCTCGCCTATCAGCATCAGCGCACATCCTCTCTATAACGCATCGCTGAATTATTCCGCTTATCTCACCTTCCCATATTTCTGGGTTCTGTTCCAGATATTGATATTGCTCAACATCGCATATTCTTTCGGCAACGAATTCAAAACCAGCAAAATGAATGAATGCATGTCAAAGGCAAACGGAAGATTCGGCATTATGGTTCTTGGAAAGCTATTCCCATACCTGATGATATTCTCATCTGTTGCCATCTTTGCCAATGTCATAATGTTCAGCATATTAGGACTCGACCTCAGCTCTAGCATCTATGAAATAGCCTTGGTATGCATACTTTTCATTTGCGCCACATGTTCAGTATCGCTTTTCATATTCTCTTTATATCCCAACCTAGCCATCATCATCAGCTTCATCTCCATGTTCGGATCGTTGGGAGCTACTTTTGCAGGAGTGACATTTCCCGTTGGAGCCATGTATCCTTTCTTCGAAAAGATGTCATACCTCTTCCCTATCCGGCATTTCGTGGTGATAAGCGACTATCTGCGCTATGAGAGCTCAGCTTTCCCTTACTATTGGAACTACCTGCTTATACTTGCTAGCTTCAACATACTGACAATCATATCCATCATACTTTTAAAAAGAAGATACCAGCATTGGAATTACTGACATGAACGATATCATCAAAATAATTACAGACGAATTCAAAGCCATTGGAAGCAATATTCCCATATTGATTGTACTTATTTTGGGAAATGTAGGCTACGGATTCTTATATAATCTCATCTACAACACCAATGTATATCGCGAGGCTCCAATAGCAATCGTTGACATGTCACAATCAGACATAAGCCAACATTTTACAGATTACATAGACGCCACGCAGCAGGTTGATGTCGTAGTGAAGACCACCGACTTTCAAGAAGCCAGACGCATGCTCATCGAAAGAGAAATAGTCGGCTTTCTTTACATTCCCGACAATATGAAAACTGAGATAATGAAAGGTCATCAGGTTCAATGTGTCATTTACGGCTCCACATTCTCCTTCTTGGATTACCTTAACATATACGAAGCTGTCAACTTCGCCTCTTTAGATGTCAACAAAGAACTGCTTCCAGATATGATAGAATCACTGAATATGATTGACATTATGTTTCTTGCCAACGACAAAGCTGTCGGCATTGTCAACGAGCCACTTTATAATAGCAGCGAAGGCTACGGAACATACCTAATACCTCCTGTAATGGTCATAATTATATTTCAGACACTTATGCTTACCGTCGCTATGAGATGCGGCAATGAAACAGCAGAGTCACATAGTTGTAAAGTCGCAGAGTTTTATAGTTCCGCAAAGACTGTCTTTGGCAAGGCAATTACCAATGTCGTGATCTACAGTGTATTTGCTGTTTTCTTCTTAGGTCTGCTTCCATTGATATTCCATCTTCCCCATCTAGGCGCTCCCCTTGATATCATCATCATGATGATACCATATCTTTTTGCATCAGTATTTTTCTGTCTTACATTGTCTCCTTTTTATACCGACAACGATATGCCCTTGTTTATCATCGTCTTCATGTCAGTCCCATTGGTTTTTCTAAGCGGCGTCTCCTATCCTTTAGAGCTCATGCCTTGGCATTGGAAGATTTTCCATTATCTTATTCCAGTAGCACCCGCCACTTTAGCTTTCGTGAAACTAGATTGCATGGGCGGCAATTTAAGCAACATACGTCCGGAGATGATTAACTTATACTTACAATGTCTGGCATATTTTATAACAGCGACGATAGCATGGAACATAAAGCTCAAACAAAAATGAACTAAAGTGAAATGAATTCGTTTATATGCAAAAACAAAATGCGCATCACATACAAATTTTATCTTGCAAGCATCTTCATCGGAATCATTGGCGGATTTGTATGCGTAGCGTTTCGCTATCTCATCTACCAATCCGACAATCTCAGAACCAGTCTGTTCCGAACAAACGGCTTCAGCGACTTTCAAAGAATAATAAATAACGGCATCACAATGCATGAGACATTTATAGTCTTGGGCAAATATATAGCGCTATTACTTATCACGATCTTATTTCTAAACATAATATTTCGCATGGTCAGGATGTTTCCAACCACATCAGGAAGCGGCCTTCCTCAGACCAAGGCACTGCTCGAGAGAAAGATGGAATACAAATCTCCATTTAAAAACATCATAGTCAAATTTTTAGGCGGAATTTTAAGCATCACTTCGGGACTGTCGTTCGGACGAGAAGGCTCATCGGTACAGATGGGTTCTTTGATTGGATATATCTTTGGAAAAAGCTTCAAAGTTGAAGAGGAGAACAAGAACTACCTCATTGCTGCAGGTGCAGGTGCAGGAATTTCAGCTGCCTTCACTGCACCACTAGCCTCCTCCATACTGATATTAGAAAGCCTGAAAAACGACAACACCGACGACATCAAAAAACTGACAATATCAACTTTGTTATCAGGACTTTTCGCAGGCATAATAGCAATACTGTTCTTTCCTTCAAACATATATTCATCAATATTAATCATAAAACCGGAACTGGAGGAATATCAGATGTTAATGATTTATATATCAATGGCTTTTATCTTTTCAATATTAGGAAAACTGTTCTCAAATTCTTTCATCTTCATCAAAAAGCATTATGAAAGGTTTCAGAACAAATACGACAGACATTATTTATGGCTGGCACTTTTGATTATAGCAATAACATTTTTCTATCCGTCGCTAGTAGGCGGCAATCAGACATTCACAATCGAAATCATAGAAAACGACAGTTATAGTCTATTCAGCAACCTATTGATTTTAATGACATTGGCAATACTTACTATAATATCCAATGCCACGGGATTTCCGGGAGGACTTTTTATTCCCTTATTATCGATGGGAGGACTTTTAGGCAAAATATTCTGTATTACCTTAGCTGACTTTGATATAATAAGCCTCAGTAATACAGGATATTTCGTTCTTATAGGGATGTCGGTGTTTTTCATTTCTGTCGTAAGGACACCTCTGACAGGATTCATACTTATCAGCGAGATGACCGGCAACTATGACGTCTTGTTTCCTACTCTTGTTGTAGGTATACTAACGTATATTTTCACTGAAATTTTGAATGTCAGACCATTAGACAACATTCTTTACGACTTGATGATGCAGAACAGAATCAATACTGGTTCCAGCTGCTCATGACATCCAAAGGCTTTCTAACCTTCTCACGCGTTGGTGCATCAGGATAACCCACGCTGATCAACAATGGTATGCGTCTTCTTCTAACACCCAGAATCTTCTTTATCTTCTTCTCATCGAACCAGCCGATGATGCATGTTCCAAGACCTAAATCTGCAGCTTGAAGACAGAACTGATTTACAGCTATACCGATATCAAACAGACCATAATTCTTGTTCTTTATCATACTGCCTACTGTCGACATAAAATTCTGCTGTTCGTGAACAACAGCTACCAATACTGGACATTGATGTGTGAACTTATTCATTCCAAGTCCAATAGTACACTCAGCAATCTGCTCTTTCTTCTCAGGATCATCAACCACGACAAATTTCCAAGGCTGCGAATTATTTGCCGAAGGTGAAATACGTGCAGTCTCCAAACATTGAATGAGTTTCTCTTTCTCAACTGCCTGATCTTTATATTTTCTGTCACTCTGACGAATCTTTGCCAAATCAGCGAATCTTAAGTTTTGTTCCATAGTAAAATTAGTTTAATATTTATTAACTTTTGAATATACATCAATCAATCCTGCAATATGCCTGTCTATGCCGAAAATAATTCTGCACTCCTCCTGTACAGTCTCTGCAATAAGCTGAAATTCTTCAATATCATTTAAAACCATTCTTGTCTTTTCAGCAAAATCATCTATATCATCACTTTTGTATAATGTGGCATATTTTCCACCACTACATATTTCCCTAATCATTTCATTGTCGTTGGCAACCACATTGGCTCCTGCAATCAAGGCCTGCATAACCGGCAATGCCACTGTCTCATTATCAGAATGATACAAAAACACATCAAGTTGTGACATATAATTAGCTATGTCATATCTTCTACCTATGAAATTGATGTAATTGTCGAGACCTTGTAACAGATAATAATATTTACAGTCATTGAAATATGCATCGTTCTCATCATTTTGCTCTCCAGATAAGAGACAGACGAAGTTTCTGCCTGTTTTCCTTAACTTTTTTATCATTTTCATGATATTCATCAGTCCATGCTCTGGAGTGAAATCGCCGTGCGAGCCTATCACGAATTTGAAATCATCGATAAACAACTCGTCGCGCAAAGAATTATAGCAGAAGTTGTCAAATCTATATGGAGAGAAGCCGTGATATAACTTGAAATGCCGTTCTGGATTGAGTTTATATTGAGCAATGACTCTATCTTTATGAACATCTGATTGGAATATTATAGAATCGACATTTTTAAGGACGTATTCAAACATCCATTTGTAGCAAGCTTTAAGGTCATCATGATAGAAATAAGAAGAATAAACCACCTTGATGCCTAGGCCTTTTGCGGCCATCAAAGCATAGAAGGCTTCATGATAATGATAGGTATGGATGATATCTATATTATTTTTTTTAAGGAAGGACCTGAGCTGAAACAGTCTGCGTATTCTAAACCATTTGAAATCGGCACTATGGAATTCGAAAAACTGTAAGTCTTTATTTTTAGGATGTGAAACAATATCTAGGATGAGATCTTCAATTTCCTGATAATAAGGGTTGGTATGTAGCAGTGCGATTCTCATAGTATATAAACAAAAAAATCCAGTTATTAACCGGATTGCTTGTGCCCATGAGAAGACTCGAACTTCCAAGAGCTTATGCTCACTACACCCTGAATGTAGCGTGTTTACCAATTTCACCACATGGGCTTAAGCTTTTGGTATTTTAGTGCCCAGGACAAGAGTCGAACTTGCACGACGCATTCGTCACCACCCCCTCAAAGTGGCGTGTCTACCAATTTCACCACCTGGGCTTTAAAACGATGCAAAGATACAGCTTTTTTTAATCCGCGCAACACTTTGCATCGTTTTTTTTTATTTTTTTTTAAAACTTTTTCGTAACCACTTAATACTTAATGAATTTAGTCGTAATATTTTTTTCATCACCTACAACATTGATAAAATACACGCCTTCACCAATATTTGACAAAAATACATCCAACCCATTAGCATTATCGCTCATAATAGTATTGTTATACAACAACTTACCAATCTGATTATAAACTTTAACATTCGCTTTTCCTTCAATTTCGAGCTTTACATCCACTGCACCATTTGAAGGGTTCGGATAGACAGAAATCACCGAATTTATCACAAAATCGGAATTTTCTTCCAAAAACAGAGTATTTAAAGCATCCATAATATCAGGGATTCCGTAGCCATAATAGTTATCTGGAGTGCTCATATTTCCACTTTTTCGCAAAGCTTCTCTGATTTCAGCTGCTGGCAATTCCTTTTGTGCCTGCCACAAGCATGTTGCCATGCCAGCAAGTACAGGACAAGCGAATGATGTTCCTGAACCATCATAATAAGCGCCTTCACCTGGAGAAACCACCGTTGTGCCATATCCATGCGCCATTACATCAGGTTTTATTCTTCCATCATAAGTTGGTCCTATTGAACTAAAATAAGCACGTTCTCCATCAGTACCTACAGCACCTATTGTCAAGACATTTTTCCCATCAGCTGGAGCAGAAATATATGGAAAGGCATTGCCACCCTCATTACCTGCAGATGTAATGCACAAAATTCCTCTTGAACAGGCAATCTCAGAACCTATTGTAATGACACATGTCTCACCATCCAAATCTGAATAGACATGATCAAATTGCGCATTGTCGAATGTTATATAACCTAAAGATGTACTGATGACATCGATTCCGAGACTGTCGAGATATTCCGCTGCAGAAACCCAGTTATACTCTTCAAGAACATTTTCACTATTTACATTTTCAGTTCTACACAAGAAATAAGAAGCCAAAGGCGCTGTTCCCACATATTTGTCAGGCACATTAGCAGCCATCAAACCGAGACACGATGTTCCGTGAGAAGAGTCAGTATAGACTACACCATTTTTATATACGAAGTCTTTTGCGCCAAGAAAACGATTTTCTTCATACATACTTTGGAATGCCTCATGCTGATCGACATAATCGAAACCGCCGTCACATATTCCTATCCACATCCCCTGACCTTTAAATCCCAAAGTGTGCAACGGAATGCCGTTAAGCTGACTTATTTGAGGTGCAGCCATGCCATAATATGCACGACTATACATTTTATCCTCCGATACAGGAACGAAATCGTTTGAAAAATAAGTCTCCTCTTTTATTCTTTGTTTAATAGAATCATCTTCCAAAACACGAGTCTTCTGAACAAAAGGCAAAGCCTGGATTGCCTGAAGCACCGACTGGTTAGTCACCTCCACAGTAACGCCATTCAACCATTTGGAAGGGTGCAGAATCGTTGCGCCAGTTTGTGCCACTGCCTGCAAATAAGACGGATTTACAGGAATATCATATTGGTCGATGGCTATACCATAATCTTGACGACGCTGTATAGCTCTTTCTCCGAGAAATTCCTCAGGCTTATTAATAGAATAAGGTGTATTGTTTTTATCAGTAAACTGCACCCAATACTTATCAGGAGCCACCTGCGCTTTTATTGAAAAGCAAAAACCTAGAAGCACTAATAAAGTGAATAATCTTTTCATTTCTATACATTTTAATTTACCGCAAATTTATAAAAGTATTTTTATCACATCTGTTAATTTTTGCTAATTTTGTACAAATTTTTTCAAGATGAGAATAGATATTATCACAATTTTTCCGGAAATGTTCGAAGGTCCTTTCACTGAATCAATTATAAAAAGGGCGATACAAAAAAACATTGTCGACATCAAGTTACACAACCTGAGAGATTACAGCAACGACAAGCGTAAGCGTGTCGACGACTACGCATTCTCATCAGGAGCCGGAATGGTAATGATGATAGAGCCAGTCGACAACTGCATCAGCAAATTGAAAGAAGAAAGAAATTACGACGAAGTAATATATATGAGTCCCGACGGCGAATTGCTGACACAGCCGCTCGCAAACCAGATGTCGCTATATGAAAACATCATCATTCTATGCGGACATTACAAAGGCATCGACGAACGTATCAGAGAGCATCTCATCACTAAAGAGGTATCCATTGGCAACTATGTTTTATCAGGCGGAGAACTCGGAGCAGCGGTCTTAACAGACAGCATAGTTCGATTAATTCCTGGCGTTTTGAGCGACGAAACATCCGCATTGAGCGACAGTTTTCAAAGCGGATTGGTGTCACCTCCAGTCTACACACGACCTAGAGAATATAAAGGCTGGGAAGTACCAGAGGTCCTTCTATCAGGCAACGATATGATTATCAATGAATGGAAACTTAAGCAAGCAATTGAAAGGACAAAAGAAAGACGTCCGGAAATGTACGAAAGTTTAAAAAAAAATAATTAACAATTCGTGTAATTCGTATCAAAAAAATTTCTATATTTGCACACTTTTTCGAAAAGAGGAATAAAGAACAAAAAAAATTATATCAGAAATGAAAAACGCGTTAATTCAATTTGTTGAAGATCAAGTTCAAGTTAAGGATTTTCCACAGTTCAAAGCTGGTGATACAATCACTGTAACTTACAAAATCGTTGAAGGTAATAAAGAACGTTTACAAAAATTCCAAGGCGTAGTTTTACAACGCGCTAGCGAAGGTTCACATGCAACTTTCACAGTTAGAAAAATTTCAGGTAACGTTGGTGTAGAAAGAATTTTCCCTATTTCATCTCCAATGATTGAAAGCATCGAAAAGAACAAAGAAGGTGCTGTTAGAAGAGCACGTATTTACTACCTCAGAGGTTTACGTGGTAAAAAAGCTCGTATTAAAGAAGCTGCTCGTAAAAGCAAATAATTTCTTTAGAAACTATAAAAAAACAGCGTGAGATTTCACGCTGTTTTTTTTTATTCTTACAATCTCTGTCTCACTACTTCAAAGCAAATGACGCCAGTAGCAACAGAAACATTCAAAGAGTCGATGTCGCCGGGCATTGGAATCAAGAGATGTTCATCAGAACGCTTCAAGTATGCTTCACTGATACCGTCTTCCTCAGAACCCATCATAATAGCGACAGGAATATTGAAATCAGATTCCCAAATATTCTTCTTGCCTTTTTCTGAAATAGAAACGATCTTAACGCCGCTGCTCTTCAGGAAGTCGATTGTGTCTTTGATGTTTTCAACACGACAAACATTGATTCTAGACAATGCTCCTGCCGAAGTCTTCATGGCATCACCATTGATTAATGCAGAACCACGAGATGGAATAACAATAGCATCAACGCCTGCAGCATAACATGTACGCGCAATGGCACCGAAATTACGGACGTCTGTAACTCTATCTAAAATGACGATAAAAGGCATTCTTCCTTCATCATAAACCATTGGCACAACTTCCTCAATCAACTGATATGAAATAGGACATATGAAAGCTACTATACCCTGATGATTCTTTCTTGTCAGACGATTCAACTTTTCCAAAGGAACATATTGAACAGTGATATTATGCGTTCTGGCATAATGAAGTATCTCAGAAATCTGAGGCGAACGCAAACCGCTTTGAACAAAAATCTTTTCTATCTCTTTTTCAGCTCTAATCAACTCCTCCACTGGATGAAGTCCAAAAACCATATTATTATCCATACTATTTATATTTTTAAGTGCACAAATTTAACAATTTATTCAAGAAAAAAATCAGTCATTGAAAAGATTTTACTAAATTGCGCCATTATTAAAACTATTGTCATCTCAAAACAGAATGTTATGAAAGTTAATATTTTAAAAAGCCGCAACATTATTTTATCAATGATGTTTTTGTTTTTGAGCAACATCCTCTTCTCTCAAACTATCGTACGTCCTGAACCTATATCAGGCAAAGCCATGACGAAAAACACAATACAGCAGCATCTTGTTTATCCACAAAGCGCCCTCGACAACAAACTCAGCGGAAAGATAACAGTTTTATTTACAGTGGATAAAAACGGCAACGCATACAACCATCGCGTAGAAAACGCTTTCGATCAAGAATGTGCAGAAATGGCGATACATCTCGTGAAACAGATACAATGGAAACCTGCAACAAACAACTCCCTCCCTATCGATTTCGAGCACGAATACACAGTGGAATTCTCCGCAAAAACATATATAAAGAATTTAGAGAAAAACAAAATCAAATTCATTCCTGAACAGACACTGAAAGCTGATGACTCTTATGTCATTTACGAATACAAGGAACTCGACAAAACTCCAAGCCCATACTTCAACAACCAGAATATCACAATAGGATCATACCTTCGTTCAGAATTGAAATACCCCGACCAAGCCAAGGAATTCGAAATCTCAGGAACCGTTAAAGTAAGCTTCATCATCGAAACAGACGGCAAGGCCTCAAACATAGTCATTGTGAACAGCGTAGGCGGAGGCTGCGACAACGAAGCTATACGTCTTATACAAAACCTTCTCTGGATTCCTGGAGTCAAAGGAGACAATATTGTCAGAGCCAAGACAACACAAGACATCACCTTCCAATTCGGAGAAAGAAACTACCACGATGGAAATCAATATTAAAATTTAAAATCTATATCTATGAAAAAGTTTTTATTATATCTAACTATGATGATTCTAGCTTCACAGATCATCATGGCACAAGAAAAAAATGAGAAACAATGGACTCACGGCGGATTCGTGGGACTTAACGCATCTCAAAGTCATTTCTCCAACTGGACATCCGGAGGCCAAGACAATATCAACGGTCTCGGCACATTCAAATACAATGCAAACTATCTAAAAGGCAAGTCAAAATGGGACAACAACATAGACCTCGCTTTAGGATACAGCTACTTCGACACCGACATGAAACCTCTAAAGACCGACGACCGCATCAACATAAGCTCATTATATGGCTATGATGTTTTGAAAGATGAATTGTTCGTCACTGCAAACTTCAACTTCCAGACCCAGTTCGCTGATGGCTTCGATTATAAAAACGACAGCACAAAGAAAATATCCACATTCCTCGCTCCTGCTTATCTGACCCTTGGTATCGGTGCACAATACACACCATCACAATGGTTTTCACTCAACCTAGCTCCTGCCTCAGGACGATTGACAATAGTCAACGACCAAAGATTAGCAGATGATGGCGCTTTCGGCGTAAAACCAGCTTTAATAGAACCTGAAACAGGAATGATATTGGAACACGGAAGCAAATTCCGCATGGAACTCGGTGCACAATTGATAGCTAACATCAACTACGAGATATTCACCAACGTAGTTTTCAGCTCCAAGCTCATTGTCTTCTACGACTATATGCACAATAGAAAATTAAACGCTTTAAACAAAGAATACAGCTGCCGCTTCGACTTCGATTGGGATAACGCTATAGTGATGAAAGTCAACAACTGGTTGAACTGCAACATCACAGCACGTCTCGTTTATGACGAAGACATCAAGCCTATAGAAGGTGACTCATTCTTGCAATTCAAAGAAGTATTAAGCGTAGGCGTTTCATATAGAATCCCTTGATCATGACAAAAATCGGCTTGTTATCGGACACACACGGCTGGCTCAATCCTAAAATCTATGAGTTCTTCAAGGATTGCGACGAGATATGGCATGCTGGCGACATCGGTGATTATGACGTCACCATAGAACTGTCGGCATTCAAGAAACTCAGAGCTGTTTTCGGAAACATAGACGACTGGGAAATAAGAGCCGACTTCCCTCAATTCCAAATATTCACTGTCGAGGAGACAAAAGTAGTGATGACACACATAGGAGGATATCCCAACAACTATGCGCCTGGAATAAAGCAGCTGCTCATGGAGGAAAAGCCCGACATTTTCATAAGCGGACACTCACATATTTTAAAGGTAATGCGCGATCAGAATTTAAATCTGCTGCACCTTAACCCAGGAGCGGCAGGGATGAAAGGATTTCATAAAAAGGTTACCATGATGAGATTCCAAATCGAAGGCAAGCTAGCAAGCAATCTAGAGATCTATGAAGCAGACAAATATTAAAAAAGGAGGTCTTCAAAATTTTGAAGACCCCCTTTCATTTTAACGCAATCTGTCAACAGATCTTATAAGTTCTATATCTTTCTTAATCCATCTCATCGCCATAATAGACAACACCATGTTGAGAAGAGGGACGTAAGTTCCGAAAAGATATGTTACATTTTCTGAAGCTATTGTTTCCTGTACATTAGATGAATAAAACAAGAAAATCAATCCGCATAAGATAGCATTCAAGAAGACATTCAATGATGACAACTTGAACTGAAGCTCACGTTTCTTATATAAGAAAATTGTAACGACAGGAAGCACTACTGTGAAAATAGCAAGCAGCAACAAAGGCAATGAATATATTGCTGAGAAATATTGAGCGTCGAGCTGATTTCCTACACCGTAAATCGTCAGCTTCATCATTTCTGTACCATAATCAAAAGCCGCTATCGGACCAAAAAACAAAACTCCTGCAAAAACAGCAGCAAGGAGAAGAAAAACTGTTTGAATTCTCTGTATCATATAATAATGTATTTAATTTTCCTGCAAAGATAATGATAAGATTTTAACGAAATTATTTTTTTTTAAAATATTTAAAACACTTGCTTTATCAGGAAAAAACACTATCTTTGCACAATCATTTGAACAATCAACCATTGTTATTGTTTCAATACTAAAGGAGATGGTTCCATCTCTTGTTTTTCAAACAAAAGTTCCTTCATTTTAAAATTTCAAAAGGAAAATTCTATGTACGACATCTACGAACTAAACGAAAAATCGTTAGTTGAACTTAAAGAAATTGCTCTTCAATTAGGAGTAGAAAACATCGGCTTGCCAAAAGAAGAACTGGTATACTGTATCATCGACCAACAAGCAGTGCACCCTGATATCATAAAAGAGAAAAAACAAGAAGCCGCTAATGTTATGCCAGAAACTGAAGTAACAGAAAAGCCAAAGAAAAGAGGTCGCAAGATAGCTACTTCAAGACCTGACAAGAACTTCATGGAAAGCAAGGCTGAAAAAACTGCCGAAACCGAAAAGACAGATAAAACAGAAGAAACAAATACAGACGAGTCTGCAAACACTGCAAGCGAAACAAAGCCCAAACGTGAAAAACGCCCAAGAATAGGCAAAAGAACCGACGTCGTTAAAACTACAATAAACAACGACGAAGAGGAAAATAAGGTACAGCATGTTTCTTATGGTAAAAAGAAAAAAGCTCATGTTGTAGAAACACCAGAAACAGAAAACGTAACGGCTGAAACTGCTGAAGCCAAAGCTATAGAAGCTGAAAACGAAGCAACTGCTGCTGTAGAAGAGAAAATAGAACCATACGAAACACCTGATCAAACAACACATACACAAGAAGAGACAGGCAAATACAAGAAAGAAGAAATCGTTTCCGAATTCGACGCTGTAGTCAACGCTGAAGGCGTTTTGGAAATAATGCCTGACGGATACGGATTCCTCCGTTCTTCTGACTACAACTACCTCAACTCTCCTGACGACGTTTATGTGTCACAGTCACAGATAAAATTGTTCGGACTTAAGACAGGCGACAGCATACAAGGCATCATCCGTCCTCCTAAGTCTGGCGAGAAATATTTCCCACTCATCAAGGTAAATAAAATCAACGGATTAACACCAGAACAGGTACGCGACCGTATCCCATTCGACTTCCTCACTCCTCTTTTCCCAACAGAGAAGTTCAAACTCACAGGTCATAATGGCGGCACCATCTCAACAAGAATCATGGACCTCTTCGCTCCTATCGGCAAAGGTCAGCGTGGTCTCATCGTCGCTCAGCCTAAGACCGGTAAGACAGTGTTGCTCAAGGAAGTTGCCAACGCAATAGCAGCAAACCATCCTGAGGTTTACCTTATCATATTATTGATTGACGAACGTCCTGAAGAAGTGACAGACATGGCAAGAAGCGTTAACGCTGAAGTCATCTCTTCAACATTCGACGAACCAGCAGAAAAACACGTTAAGATTGCCAACATCGTATTGGAAAAAGCAAAACGTCTGACAGAATGCGGTCACGATGTAGTCATCCTCCTCGACTCTATCACACGTTTGGCTCGCGCTTTCAACACAGTGTCACCAGCATCAGGAAAAGTTCTCTCTGGCGGTGTTGAAGCCAACGCGCTTCAAAAACCTAAACGCTTCTTCGGTGCAGCACGTAACATCGAAAACGGAGGTTCACTCACAATCTTAGCAACAGCATTGATCGACACTGGTTCTAAGATGGACGAAGTCATCTTCGAAGAATTCAAGGGAACTGGTAATATGGAACTCCAACTCGACCGTCGTCTCTCAAACAAACGCATCTACCCTGCTATCGATATCGTAGCATCAGGTACACGTCGCGACGACTTGCTGGTTGACGAGCGCACCTTGGCTAGAATCTGGGCTTTGAGAAACCACTTCGCAGATATGACACCTGTGGAAGCAATGGAATTCCTCAAAGACAGAATTTCAAAGACACATTCAAACGAAGAGTTCTTGGCAACGATTGATAAATAAAGACGCAAAGACGCAGAGTTTAAAGGTTTAACTTGGTCTTACTGCATGCGTTAGGGATTGGAGCGGCATCCTTTGCGAACGGAGCGATAGCGGAGTGAGCAAAGATATAGCGGAAAGCCCGACGGCGGAGCTGGAAGCGGAGCCGGAACGCCCAAGAATAAAACTCAAAATATCAAAAATTCAAAACCTCAGAATATCAGAATTTACTTCTGAAGTTCTGAGGTTTTGAGTTTCTGAATTTCTTATAAAATTCCTAAAAAACCTTAACAAGGTCTTCTTTCGTCAGTCCGTTGAAGTCGCCGGAACTCATGAAACCTGCAGCGACATTTTCTTTCTTAACGTCATTCAAGACGCTCATCAACTCGTCCTTAGAATGAACCACCCGAATGTCTTTTCTAGCGAAACCTTCAACGATTCGCTCATCGCTCATCATATCCAACTTCTTGATTGCCACAGCATGAGGGTCGTAGAAAACCACCGCCTTGTCGCAGTTGTCGAGACAATGTTCGTAATGATTGATGAACACTTCGCTGAGACTGCTATATGTATGTAATTCAAAGACAACCAAAAGGAACCTCTCTGAATATTGTTCGCGCAACGCCTTCACTGTCGCAAGGACTTTTGACGGAGCATGAGCAAAATCGCGGAACACCAAATTGTTCTTTTCCTTATTCTCGAACATCAGTTCCAGACGACGCGAAGCACCTTTGAATGAAGATATCGCCTCGTAGAACGTCTCATCGCTGACGCCCAGCTGCTTGCACACATTGTAAGCCGCGTTGATATTCTTCATATTATGTTCGCCGAAGATATGAACCGCAATCTTCTTGTCGCCATAAATAAGATAAGTATTCTCTCCATCGCTTTGATACTGATGTATATCGTAGCCGTAAGTAGCGACATTAGCTTTCGCGGCGATCTTATCCGCTTCAGCATCGTTCTTGTCGAAGATAAGGCATCCGCCTTTTTCTATAGTATCTACATAGATTCTAAACTGTTCGAGATATGAATCGAAGGTTGGAAAAACGTTGACGTGGTCCCATCCTATTCCGCTAATCACCGCGATATGAGGATGATATTTATGGAACTTAGGCACTCTGTCGATTGGAGAAGTGAGATATTCGTCTCCTTCTATCACCATATATTTCGCCGACTCGCTGAGGCGCACCATCACGTCGAAGCCCTCAAGCTGCGCTCCCACCATGAAATCCGTTTCTATTCCGGCATGTTTCATGACATGAAGAATCATGGATGTTATCGTCGTCTTGCCGTGGCTTCCGCCTATCACGATACGAGTCTTATCCTTGCTTTGTTCATAGAGATATTCAGGATATGAATACACTTTAAGTCCGAGTTCCTGAGCGCGGATCAGCTCCGGGTTGTCGATGCGAGCGTGCATGCCGAGGATGACCGACTCGTACGACTCGTCAAGGATTTCAGGATGCCATCCTATCTGTTCAGGCAGTATGCCTTCGTTTTTCAATCGAGTTTTGGAAGGCTCGAAAATCTCGTCGTCGGAACCTGTCACTTCGTAACCTTTTCTATGTAAAGCTATAGCGAGGTTATGCATCGCGCTTCCGCCTATAGCAATAAAATGCACTTTCTTCATATCTGTAAAATTTATCGTAATGCAAAGATAATAAAATGGCGAAAGACAAAAGACCAAGGACTAAAGTTTTTTTAGAAGGTCGAGAGGGAAAACCTTTGAACTTGGGCTATTGAACTAAGAACCATTTAACGTCTTTGCGTCTTGTTGTCTTTCTTTGGGCGTTCCGGCTCCGCTTACAGCTCCGCCGTCGGGCTTTCCGCTATATCTTTGTTCGCCTCCGCTATCGCTGCGTCTCGCAAAGGATGCCGCTGCAATCCCTAACGCAGTGAGGCTGCTAGCACTAAGCCGCGAGCTTTGAGCAAGGTCACTGAGCCTGTCGAAGTGTTTCCCTACTCGCAAAGACGCAGAGCAACGCAGAGAACTACTTTGCGACACTTTGCGCCTTTGCGAGAAACTTTCAATTTAAATGGTCCCGAAGGAACGACAGACTTTGCGACTTTCCCTACTCGCAAAGACGCAGAGCAACGCAGAGAACTACTTTGCGATACTTTGTACCCTTGCGAGAAACTTTCAATTTAAATGGTCCCGAAGGAACGACAGACTTTGCGACTTTTCCTACTCGCAAAGACGCAGAGCAACGCAGAGAACTACTTTGCGATACTTTGTACCTTTGCGTGCCATAAAAAAAGGCAGTCCAAAGACCGCCTTTTTTAGAATTCTAAAATTCTTCACTTAACCCACTTTCCGCTCTCCACTTCCTTCATTCCTAATTCCTCATTCCTC
>JAFZDU010000014.1 GCA_017561025.1 Bacteroidales bacterium
AAAGAAAATAATATCGGTCACTGAGCTTGTCGAAGTGACAAACAAGATGCCTTCGACAGGCTCAGGCACCGTTCATAGCTCACAGCAAAAAAATAAAACCATGAAAAAACTACTACTCACAATCACGCTTATTCTCTGCGGGATGACGTCTTTCGCGCAGAAAACAGTAGATATTGAAGTCAAAGTCGTTAACGACAATGGCGAGCCGATGCAGAATGTCAGCGTCCGCAATGACGACGGCTATCTTCTCGGTATTTCCGACTGGCGTGGCGAACTGAAACTGCGTTCCGTGAAAGCCGGTGATATGATGGACTTCAGCCATGTGGCTTATCACGAGATGGAATATAAGATTACTGAAGACGATATTAAGAATAAGTTCTTTACAGTTAAGCTGTTCATGAAGTTTTACGAGCTGCCAGAAGTTACGATAGTGGAAAACGTTCCGCATGTAGCGTATGATAATAAGGTGGTGAGCGTCGCCGATTATGAGATGAATGAACAAGGCATATATCTCCTCGCTCACAGGATGCGAAATTATTCTCTTCTTCATCTTTCGTATGATTTCGACACTTTGGCTGAGATAGAGCTTCCTCGTAAGTTCGACCATTTTTATAAAGATGTCTATGACCAGATTCATGTCTTGAGTCAGGATTCTGCTTACTGGGTTGGCACGATGAAACGTGGCGATGAATATGCTGGTATGGTTCTCACGATGGGAATCAGAATAGAACAGTTCTTGTACATCCACGCTCATGTCTCGGCTGCTACCGACCAAGTCATTATCACGCATTTATATACGAACAGAGGTCAGGAGCTTTATTATTTCGACATCGGTGAAAATGAAGAAAAGAAGATTGACACCACCATCCTTGAACATATCAGATGGGAAGAAGGCTGCATGTTGATGGAGAACGTAAGGAAATTCGGTCCGATGGGATGGAGAGGCGAGGCTCAGTCTCTTTTCGAGAAGCCTATTTATGATCCGGTTTTTAATATGAATAATGAAATATTCGTCTTTAATTTTGAAGATAATATCATCAACCATTACGACAACAGAGCTGAAAAACTAAACACATTTCCTCTTACATTTCACAAACATAACAGCTGGAACAACAAAGTGCGTCTTGTGGAAGGCTGGAATAAGAAGGTGCTGATGGACGAACATAATTATGCCTTCTATGCAGTGTTCCTGAATCAAGGCGTTACTACATTGAAGAAGATAGACGTAGCACATGGAACTGTAAGCAACTCCGCTGTCTTCGGCGGATTTCCTTTCATCGAGAAACTGAAAATATATAACGGCAAAGCGTATTTTCTATATGCTAACGATTATACCAATAACAAGAGATTATATGAGGTTGCTATTGAATGAATAGGAGTAGAGACGCGTCAATGTAACCATAAAAATAAACACACATTGACACGTCTCAAAAAGGAATAATGAACTTTGCGCTCCTCTGCGTCTCTGCGAGAGAAATAAAGCATACCCAAAGTCTGTTGTCTGTTGTCCGTTGTCTGTTGACTTAATAAATAAAACCATGAAAAAACTACTTCATACAATAACACTTATTTTCTGCGGAATGATGTCTTTCGCGCAGAATGATTATTCTGTCATTAAAGGTAATGTAGCAGAGAAGAATGTAAACATTACAATTATCAATACTAGTTTCGGCGTGAGTTCCGACGATAAAGGCGATTTCATTATGATGTTGCCTAAGATGGAAAATAAAGTCGGACTGTTGTTCTCCTGCATCGGTTATGAAGATACCTTAGTAAGCGTGACTCCTAATCAAGATACAATAAATCTTAACTTCAAATTGAAAGAAATGTATTATATGCTCGATGCTGTAGGAGTAAGCGCAGACAAGATTATAATGAAAAGCGAACCTAATTATGTGATGTTCGATTTCGAGATTTTTGATGATAAGATTTTCGTTTTGCAAAGGAAAGGTAACACTTTGAAAGAATGTCGTATCTTAGTTCAGGATTTATGGTTGGATGCTGTTGACACTATTTATATTCCAAAACATGTTGAACCTGAAAAATTGTTTCTCGACTGTCTGGATTGTTGTCAGATTTTAGGCCGTGATTCCATATATCAGATTGTCAGGGAAGACGATAGAATTAATTACATAATCAATTATGCTACGGAGAAATGCCAATATTTCAATGTGATGGATAAAATCATTTTCATGACACGGAAATATGTTTACTTTAAAGAAAATCTGATGGATGGATATATTTCCAATTTTTACAGAATAGGTTTTGAGTCGAAGCGGAAAGAGACGATAATAGTATGCAATGATATGGAATCTTATGGCAAGATTAAAGAAGAGCGTCAGTTTCATTCAAAATATAAATTGCCTTTGGGAAGCCCCTCGGACGACGATTGGGAAGAGTTCGTGAAACTGGCGTGGTATCATACAAAAGATTCGCATCTCGACAAACAGAATGATACATTATATTATTTCGATCATCTTAACAATAAAATTATCACTTACGATGAGGATATGAAAATGTTGCATGAATGTGACATAACTTATCCTGTTGAAGAAGACTTCTGGCGTTATAAAATTTACAAAGACTCAGGTTATGGTAGATTTTATACTATCTTTGGAACGAAGTTGAACGAAATTGATATAAAGACTGGCGAGACAAAACCTTTGATTAATATCAATAGTTTTATGTCAGAAAAGATAATCATTCATAAAGGAAGCCTTTATGCTGTCACGAAGAAAAGAAACTCCTTGAATCATTTTGAATCGTATATTGAAAGAATTGGAATTAATTAGGAATAAATGTAGAGACGCGTCAATGTTTCCTTAAAAACAAACACGCATTGACACGTCTCAAAAAGGAATAATGAACTTTGAGTTTCTCTGCGAAAGAAAATAATATCGGTCACTGAGCTTGTCGAAGTGACAAACAAGATGCCTTCGACAGGCTCAGGCACCGTTCATAGCTCACAGCAAAAAAATAAAACCATGAAAAAACTACTACTCACAATCACACTTATCATCTGCGGAATGTCACTTTTCGCGCAAAGCGTGATGCCTATTAAAGGTGTTTGTCTCGACGACAGAAATAAGGTTCTTGAAAATGTCGGCATTTATTCCATAGATTCTACATTGTTGGCTGTGAGTGATAATCAAGGACGATTCACATTGTTTTCTTCAAAAGAAGGAGATTCTATTTTTGCTAGTCATCTAGCTTATGAGAATGTTAGTTGTGTCATCAATAAACAGGATTATACAAATACGCTCGTCATAAAGATGAATATCTTTTCAACGATTTTGCCGGAAGTTGAAATTGTAGGTAATTTCCCTCGTGTGGCATACGATAACAAGGTTATAAGCATTGAAGATTATGAGATTAACGATAAAGGAATCTATATCATCGCTAAGAGAAGACGTAACGCAGCATTGCTCCATCTTAATTTCAATTGCGACACATTAAAGGAAATTAAGATTTCCAATAAGTTTTATAATCTTTTTAAAGATGTATATGGCGAGATGCATCTTGTCTCCAACAAAGAAGTTTGGCAAGTCGGTCATCTGATGATGAATGGTAAGTTTCTTGAGATGAGACTTCTCTATCATTCATCACTCGAAAATTTTCTAAAGTCTTTCTCTAATGTGGCCTGTGCTACCGATAGCATCGTCGTAACAGGACAATATTTCTTTTACAACACAGAACTTTATTATTATTTCTATAAGACCGACGGCAGTAAAAAACAGAATCTCTTACATCATATCATCGATAAAGAGGGAAGAGAACTGGCGATTAATATGAGTAAGTTCGGCGGATTCGATAGAGCTGGCAATATGTTCCAACGACCGATTTATAATCCGATATTTAAGACCGATAGTACTTTAGTATTATTCTCATTCAGTGAAGATAAGTCTATAATATATAATCATCTTGGAGAACAGATAGAAGAGAATCCTCTTGGATTCCATAAATACAAACATTGGAGCGGCAAGATGAAAGTGATTCAGAAATGGAATAAGAAAGTCATTCTTGATGAAGCGACTTCTAAGTTCTATACCACATTCCTGGAAGACGGAATCACAACTATAAAGAAAATTAATATTGAAAAAGGAACGGCCGAAACCGTTTCTGTTTTGGGAGGATTTCCTTTCATAGAGAATCTAAGAATCCATGGTGGCAAGGCTTATTTCTTGTTCTCCGATGATAATTCAGGAAACATGAGGTTGTATGAAGTAGC
>JAFZDU010000065.1 GCA_017561025.1 Bacteroidales bacterium
ATTTTATTGGAATCATTGATACGTCTCTACATTGGGGAATGGTTAAAATAGATCATCGTCTTTCCAATTTGAGACGTTTTGTTCGATATAATTTATTTTTGAGATGTATTCTTCTTGGTTTCTTATTATTCTATCGTGAAATCTATCTTGCCAGGCAAATGTTATGTCGTATTTGTTGGCGTAATTCGTGATATATCTTTTGTATTCTGATACGATATATGATAGTCTTCCGCATCGTTTCGCAATATTTCTCATATCTTCGTTATCGATCCTTTTTGTCTCAATTTTTTGATTGTTTTTGTGTTTGGAAGCATCGCTGACAAAAATTATTAAATGTACATGATTAGGCATTATTACAAATGAAAGTATTTTTACATCATTATATTTATCATTTATTTTCTTGATACATAAAGAAGCATGATCGCCCAATAATGATGTAATCATATTATTGTCATTTATCTCTCCGAAAAAATGCTCTCTTTTATCTGTACAAATTGTAATGAAATATAAACCGCCATTATACTCATGCCACTGCGCACGTGCGGATGAATACGATAAGTGTTTTTATAAAGGTCTGACATTTTGTGTTGTTTGATTCAACTGCAAATTAAGTCATCTCTCCTAAATAAAAAAGTTAAAAAAATGTTAAAATCCCAATGTAGAGACGTATCAACAATACCTTTGAAAATAAAAGAATGTTGATGCGTCTTTTTAGTTAGGAGTTAGGAATTTAAGTCACCAAGTCACCAGGTCACCAAGTCACCGAGATACCGAGGTTATTAGTTCAAGGTTCAGAGTTCAGAGTTCAGAGTCCATCCTGCCGCCTCGGCTAAATAGCGTTAAGAAATTATGTCGATAGAGCGTTAAGAACAAAAATCTGTTTGAGCGAAGCGAGTTATTTTTGTTTAGCGAAAGAGACATAATTTTAGCGGATTTAGACGCAGCGGCGAGCTTTTTCTGTTTCTCTTTTTTGCGGCAAAAAAAGAGAAAGGATCAAAAAATTCTGTCGCGCCTTCAGCACTTTGATATCAGTCAGGTCATGAATGCAGGTGTTCTGTGCTTCGCACTTCACCATTTGCCTGAAGATTGTAGTCACTGCGTGGCTTTTTTAAAATCTCATAACTTCAAATAAAAAGATTCGAGGGATAAGATTTTTTGACTTTTAAATAGATTTTTCATCCTAAGTATATGTTGAAAACAAATTCGTGATATTCCATGATAAATCATTATCTTTGAGCCCTTGAGATTGTCTAATTGCGAATAATGAAATGTAGTTATAAGCAGGACGATGATGGATGAGTTCAACTTGTTATAATATTCATTAATGATTATGAAGAGATTTCTATGTTTGTTGAGTATGGCTTTCATGTCTGTCGTCAGCGGATATGCATAGAAAATAACCTTTAGTCCTCAATGGAGCCCTCAGAGCCAGTTTGCCGGATATTATGCTGCTCTTGAGAATGGCTACTATGCAGAGGTAGGTCTGGATGTGTCAATAGTGCATCCGACCAATTCATACAGTTCTATGAATATGCTTATGGATGGTACATCCGACATCATAACCTGCGAGTTGATACAGGCAATGGTGACAACAGACAAGGAAGTCAGTCTTGTCAATCTTTTGCAGACCACACAGCATTCTACACTTGTGTTGATATCTCATGCTAAGGATATATGCCAGATGTCGGACCTTGCGGGATGTAAAATCGGCACATGGAAAGCGGGATTCAGTGAAATACCACACATGATAGACGAAGAGCAGAGTCTTGGTATAGAGTGGGTGAGGTTTATCAATCCTCTTAATATATACATCTCTGGTGCTATTGATGCGGCCATGGCCAAGAGCTATAATGAACAGATACTCTTCTCCATGTCGGGAGTGACACCTGGAAGCATACTTCGATTTTCGGAAATGGGATACGATTATCCTGAAGACGGCTTGTATGTGAGCGAGACGTTTTTCAAGGAAAATCCAGAACAGTGCCGTAAGTTTGCCGAAGCTTCACGCAAAGGATGGGAGTGGGTGAGAAACAACCGTAAGGAAGCCGTTGACATCGTTATGAAGTACGTGAAGGAGGAAAACGTATCATCCAACATATACAATCAGAAATGGATGCTTGAGACAATACTTGAAGTGCAGGAGGAAGTGAAAGGAGAAACACCGTCGTATAGTTTAAGCGTCGATGCTTTCAATAGCCTCAATGAGTTATTGCTAAAGTTTGGCTATATTTCAAAGCCTGTCGTATACCAAAGATTTATAGGAGGTGAACAATGAAAAGAAATAAGACAAAATATAAAGAGTCTATCTCTGGCCGTCTAATGGTCAAGGTGCTTATCGTTTCAGCCATCATTTTTACTATGACATTCGCCGTCTTCTTACAGAGGAGAGGACGGGGAGGTCAGGTCTAAATAGCTGGGAAATGACATCTATGACTACCACTACATGGACTGGTATCAGATACCTAAGCTTTTGAACAAGCCATATTGGAGCGAGCCTTATTACGATGATGGTGGCGGAGAGATGATGATGACTACCTATTCAAAGCCATTATATGACCGGGATGGAAAACTATATGCTATCATCACAGCAGATATCAATGTCTGTTAACCCTAATCTCCCTTTGGGTATGTTTGGAGGATTCCCATACAAAGGTCAGGAGACAAAAATCGACAGACAGATGTTGTTGTATACTTATACTGATGGCGTTAATGAGGCAGAAAACAAAGGAAAAGAGTTGTTTGGTGAAGAAAGACTTGTTGCATTGCTGAAGCATAATGCCTTTAAAATGCCAGGTGAAATAATTGATGAGACGTTTGCTGAAGTTAGACGTCATGCAGACGGAGCTGAACAAAGTGATGATATAACGGTTATGTGTTTAAAATACTGCTAAATAATATGGAAAAATCAATAGTTTTAGCAAATGATATTGCAGAAGTCAACAAGCTTAATATGTTTGTTGAAGAGATAGGAGAAGAGTTTTCTTTGTCTCCTGATGTGGTTTTCAATCTCTCTCTTGTACTGGAGGAGGCAGTTGTCAATGTTATTAACTATGCGTATCCTAAGGAAGAACATGAGTCTATTTATCTTTCTGCTAGATTGCATGAAGGCTCTATAATACTGGTACTTACAGATACTGGTGTGGAGTTTGACCCTACTATGGCACCTGAAGCTGACATAACACTTTCAGCTGAGGAACGTCCGATTGGTGGACTAGGTATCTTCCTCATTCGCCAGATTACCCACAGGGAAAGCCTGAACTGGTGGCCATGAAATATGTCATTCCTCCAGGCAAGAAGTTAGGATGGCATCATCATGTGGCTATGAATCATGGAGTGTTGGTACAAGGTGAACTAACCATCATCGGATTAGACGGACAAACCAAGATATTGCGAGAAGGTGAAGTCGTAGTGGAAATGGTGGATGCTATACATCATGGAGAGAATCGTGGTACGACGGATGTCATACTTTATATGTTCTACCTTTCGCAAAAAAAATATGCCATTATCAGTACAGCACCCTGAAATTCCAATGCTGTAAGCCATCACCGTCATCAATATGTCACCCAAAGAAGGTCTATAAGTTTTTTTAGTGATGGAGTAATGGAGTGATGAAGTACGATGGTTCATAGTTCTTAGCTCTTAGTTCAAAGGCCTTGGTTTTTAAAAAAACTTTATCCTTTATCCTTTGGTCTTTAGCCATTTTTCTTATCTTTGCGAAAAACAAAAAAATATATTGTGCAAACGTTAAAGTCACAGATAAATCCTAACAGTAAGGAATTTCAAGATAATAAGAAAGCCTACATGGAGCTGATGTCGCGCTATCGCGACGGCATGGCGATGAGTATGCAAGGCGGTGGTACTTCGGCCATTGAGAAACATAAGAAACGTAACAAACTCCTTGCTCGCGAACGCATCGACTTGCTCATCGACAAGAACACTCCATTCTTGGAACTCTCTCCGATGGCGGCTTACGACACATATAACAACGACTTTCCATCGGCAGGTATCATCACTGGTATCGGCACTATCCAAGGCAGAGAGGCTATCATAGTCGCCAACGACGCTACCGTCAAGGGCGGAACATATATGCAATACACCGTGAAGAAACATCTTCGTGCACAGGAGATTGCCATGGAGAACAAACTCCCTTGCGTCTATATGGTCGACAGTGGCGGTGCCTTCCTCCCTGAACAAGACACGGTGTTCCCCGACAGAGATCACTTCGGTCGTTTCTTCTATAACCAGGCTCGTATGTCGGCGATGGGAATACCACAGATTGCAATCGTGATGGGTATGTGTACCGCAGGCGGTGCCTACGTGCCAGCCATGAGCGACGAGACCATCATCGTCAGAAACCAAGGAACCATTTATCTCGGCGGACCTCCGTTGGTGAAGGCTGCCACAGGCGAGATAGTCACCGCTGAAGAACTCGGTGGAGCAGAGATGCATACCTCTGTCTCTGGCGTCGCCGACCACCTCGCTGAGAACGACAGCCACGCCATGCAGATCTGTCGTAACATTTTCAAGACATTAGAAAAGAGAAACAAACAATGTCTCGACATACATCCCGTCGAGGCGCCATTATATGACCCAGAAGAACTCTATGGCATCGCGCCAGTCGACCTTCGTCAGCTAGTCGATCCTAGAGAGGTGATAGCACGTATAGTCGATGGCAGCCGCTTCCAGGAATTCAAGGCACGTTATGCCACCACCATAGTATGTGGATTTGCCCATATCATGGGATTCCCTGTCGGCATCATCGCCAACTACGGAGTGCTCTTCTCGGAGTCAGCCCTCAAGGCGACACACTTCATCGAGCTGTGCTGCCAACGTAACATACCGCTCGTCTTCTTGCAGAACGTGACAGGCTTCATGGTCGGAAAACAATATGAATGCGGCGGCATCGCTAAAGACGGCGCCAAGATGGTTCATGCTGTCAGCAACGCCAACGTGCCTAAGTTCACCGTCATCTTCGGAGGCTCTTTCGGAGCAGGTAACTACGGCATGGCAGGACGCGCCTATAGTCCTAGACTGTTGTTCATGTGGCCAAACGCCAAGATATCAGTCATGGGCGGCGAGCAGGCAGCAGGAGTGCTCACCACAGTGAAAGCCGACCAATATAAGGCTAGGGGACAAGAAGTGTCGCAAGAAGAATTGAATAAGATAAAGTCAGAGATACTGGCGAAATACGATTACGAAGGCTCGGCCTTCTATAGCACCGCTCGTCTTTGGGACGACGGCATCATAGACCCTGTCGACACACGTAAGATATTAGCGATGGGAATAGCAGCGTCATTGAATCAACCATTCCCACCATTACAGTTTGGAGTTTTCAGAATGTAAAACAATGCATAATTCATAATGCATAATTCATAATTTTGGGCAATTATGCATTGTGAATTATGAATTATGAATTGAATAAAATGGATTTCACAACATTACAGATAGGAATAGAAAAGAATGTGGCTCGCATCGCCTTGAATCGTCCGGAGGTGCGTAACGCCATGAACGCTCTTATGATTAAAGAACTCACCGAGGCGATAGACTGGCTCGATTGCAGAGACGACATTCGCGTGATTGAGATATGCGGCAATGGCAAGTCATTCTGCGCAGGCGCCGACCTCAACTATATGAAAGACATAGCGTCGTATGGTTATGAGCAGAACCTTGAAGACGCGAAGAGATTATCGAAATTATTTCAGAAGATATATTTCTGTAACAAACCTGTCATCACTTTAGTGCATGGAGCAGTGATAGGAGGAGGCAACGGCATCACTGCTGCTTCCGACATCGTCCTTGCCGAGAAAGACACAGTCTTTGCCTTCAGCGAGGTGAAGTTGGGTCTTACTCCTGCTACTATTTCTCCTTTCGTCATGGCGAGATGCGGCGAGATGCCAGCGAGAGAACTGATGCTCTCAGGAAGAAAATTCACCGCACAGGAAGCGATGAATTACCGACTCGTCAACCATGTCGGCACTATCGACGAGATGAATCAAAAGCTGGATGCTTACATCGAGGACTTCTTGAATGCATCGCCAGACGCTATCAGAGACTGCAAGCATCTGATAAGAAACATAAGCGGAAGAAACAATCCGTATGATAGTATCTTCGACGCTACAGCGATGATGATAGCGCAAGAGAGAATGAGCGACGATGCTCAGGAGAGGATGAAGGAGTTTTTGAACCGTTGATTTTTTTTATTCGCTTGAAAAAATGTAATTGTATTGGCTTATTCGTTGGAAAAAGTGTATGAATACCTTGTTTATTCGTTTGAAAAAATGTATTTTTGCATTCTAGTAAATAATTAATACGATGTTAAGAAGAAAGATAGAATCGGTTTTGTCGGAGTGGAAGGATTCCAAATCTAAGAAACCACTTGTGATAAAAGGTATTCGCCAATGCGGAAAAACATATATTGTTCAGAAATTCGCAACAGAGAATTATGAGAGTGTGGTTTATATGAACTTCATTCTCGAACCAGATAAAAAGTCAGCCTTTACTGGCAATATAGATGTTGATACTATTATTCTTAATTTATCAGCATTGATACCAGGTAGTCGTTTTGTTAAAGGAAAGACTTGTATCATCTTCGATGAGATTCAAGACTGTAGAGAAGCGAGAACTGCTTTAAAGTCATTTCAAATAGATGGTCGTTTTGATGTTATAGCTACTGGTTCTCTTTTGGGAGTAAGAGGATATGGCAAAAGCGACAATGGGTTAGATGATGGGCAAGACTCTGTTCCTGTAGGGTATGAAACTGTGGTTGAAATGCATCCGTTGGATTTTGAAGAGTTTCTATGGGCAAATGGAATCAATGATAAGGTTATTGATTCGGTGAAGTCGTGTTTTGAGAATGAGACGCCAGTTCCTGATGGTATTCACAAGGTGATGATGGAACTGTTGTATAGATATATCATTGTTGGAGGTCTGCCTGATGTGGTGAATACATTTATAGAGACTAAAAACATTGAACTAACATATAAAATGCTGCGTAACCTTATCGCTGAGTACGAGGAGGATATGGTTAAGTATGCTGACAATGCAGATAAATCGCGAATTCGTGAATGTTTCGAGTCTATTCCAAAACAATTGTCCAAGGATAATAAGAAGTTCCAGTATTCGGTAGTACGAAAGGGAGGACGCTCTTTGCAATATATAGGTAGCATCCAATGGCTTGAAGATGCCGGAATAGTTAAAAGATGTTATAATACACAAGTTACGGAACTGCCTCTTGAAGGAAATTCCATTAATGATTGTTTCAAATTGTACACTTCTGATATAGGTCTTCTTGTGGCAATGCTTGATTATGGAACCCAATCCGATATTCTAAAAGGAAATCTTTTAGGTTATAAGGGCGCTATATTTGAGAATCTTATGGCGGATTTCCTTTGTAAGTCAGGACAGAAATTGTATTATTTCCAGAAAGATAGTGGTCTTGAGTTGGACTTTCTTGTGCGATATAAAGGTGAATGTGTGGTACTTGAGGTTAAGGCAAAATCTGGAAAAGCTAAAAGTTTAAGAACTGTTCTAAAGAACAAAGAAGTTTATCATGTCAATAATGCTATCAAACTTGGAAAATATAATGTAGGTCGTGAAGGCGAAGTGCTTACAATACCACTTTATATGGGATTTTTTATCAAGGATAATCTTGCAAATATTATAGTCCCGGATATTGATATGAGTTTGTTAACGTAGAATTGTTTTTTTCGAAGTTCAAAGTTAAAAATTCAAAGTTTTTTCTTACCTTTGTATCCGTATTATGCCTTCGAAGAAAATACATAAAATATTAGTCGCGAACAGAGGTGAGATAGCAGTTCGTATCATCGGCACTTTACGGAAGCTGAGCATAGCTTCTGTTGCAGTATATGCTGATAATGACGCTGATTCTCTGCATTGTCGTCTCGCCGATGAGGCTCGTCCTCTTGGTGGCGGCACTCTTAAAGACACATATCTCAACATACAGAAAATCATTGACTCTGCTTTAGATGCCGGCGCCGACGCCATACATCCTGGCTATGGATTCTTGTCGGAGAATGCCGAGTTCGCAGAGGCATGTAGAGCCAACAACCTGATATTTATCGGACCTGATGCCGAGTCGATGCGACTGATGGGCGACAAGATAAGAGCACGTCAGTTTGCAATAGACAATGACATCCCTGTCGTTTGGGGATTGGTGGGCAGCGTTGAAGAAATAGAAGCGCAAGCCGCCGCCCTCCCGTATCCCGTATTGATAAAAGCCTCTGCGGGCGGCGGCGGTAAGGGAATGCATATAGTAGAAGACGCATCACAGCTGCATCTCTCTCTCGAACAGGCTTCTCGTGAAGCAGAGAAATATTTCGGCAACGGACAGATATTCATAGAACAATATATCCGAAACCCTCGTCATATCGAGGTGCAGGTGCTCGCCGACCATCACGGCAATGTCATCCATCTCTTCGAACGCGAATGCTCCGTGCAGCGCCGCTATCAGAAAGTGATAGAAGAGTCACCATCGCCAACACTGACAGAAGAAAGACGTCAGGCGATATGCGAGACCGCCGTCGCTATATGTAAGTCGATGAACTACAGAAACGCCGGCACCGTGGAGTTCATCCTCGACGAGAACCAGAACTTCTACTTCCTCGAGATGAACACACGTATCCAGGTGGAACATCCGGTCACTGAACAAAGGACTGGCATCGATATCGTAGAAGAACAAATCCGCATAGCACGCGGCAAGGTGATGGGCTACACTCAAGATTCTATCGTAGCCAACGGTCACGCCATAGAATGTCGTATCTACGCTGAAGATCCGGAAAATAATTTCATGCCGGCACCAGCAGAACTGACGTTATATCACGAACCTAAGATGCGCGGCGTCAGAATTGACAGCAGCATCGATCGTCCGACAGTGATATCAGATAGCTACGATCCGATGATAAGCAAACTCATCTGTCATGGCAAGACCAGAGAATCTGCTATCGATATAAGCAGAAACGCTCTCAAGAATTATATAGTACAGACAAGAAAAACCAATATACCTTATCTTCAAAGTATTATCGATAATGAAGATTTTCTGAACAACAAAATTGACACTTCTTATTGCGAGAAACATCAGAATGAACTCGTCGAGTCGATGCATAAGATGCGCGATGAGGTCAAGAAAGAAGACGTAGTGGCATTGTTCCTTTTCTACGATTTCAATAAGTTATACCTCGAAAACAATAACATCAACAACGTTTGGGAAGAGATAGGATATTGGAGATTTAATATGAATATCATCGTTGAAGCAGATGGCGTCCCTTATTCTGTCAATGTTGAAAAGATAAGACGTAAGTCGCTGAACTGTACTATCAACGGACAATCATACGAGGTGCTGCTATCACAAAACGGAGGTGGCGTCAATAAGGTCATCATCAACGGAACAACAGAGTCTGTCTTCGTTTCAGAGACATCAGACAACAGCTATTGCGTGCATCTGAGAGGTCTCGACTTCATCTGCCGTCGTAATGATGAACTTAACTACACAAAAGATTATTCTAACATAGATTCTAAAAACAACGACATGACATATTGTTCGCCTATGCCTGGCAAGGTCATCAAAGTCAATGTCAAAGAAGGCGACGAGGTGAAAGAAGGCGACGTGTTGTGCGTTGTTGAAGCCATGAAGATGGAAAACAATATAAAGGCGATGGCATCAGCCAAAGTGGCTAAGGTCTTCGTCAATGAAGGTGATAAAGTAGATGTTAAAAATATTTTGATAGAATTATCGATATGAATTTTGACTTGACAAAACAACAGATAGAGTTTCGTGAGAAGGTCCGCGACTTCGCAGAACGCGAGGTCAAGCCTGTGGCAGCTTACAACGACGAGAACGAAATCTTCGACGTTGAGCTGACAAAGAAAATGGCGGATCTCGGACTCCTAGGAATGTGCGTGCCTAAGGAATACGGCGGACAGGAGCTCGATACTCTTTCCTATATCATCGCTGTTGAAGAACTCGCTAGAATAGACGGTTCTACAGCAGCTACTATTGCGGCTGATAACTCGTTAGGTATCAGTCCTATCAAAGAATACGGAACCAAAGAACAAAAAGAAAAATATCTCCCTCGTCTTTGCAAGACACATCTTTGGGGCTTCGGCCTGACAGAAGAGAATGCGGGCTGCGACTCAAGAGGAACACAATCTACAGCACGTCAGGAAGGCGACAGCTGGATTCTCAACGGATCTAAGATATTCATAACCAACAGTGCTACTCCTATGACATTGGGAAGCACATTGCAAGTTATATCTGGCGAGAAAAACGGCAAGCCAGAATTCACCACCTTCCTGATGGAGAACGACGCTGAAGGCTTTACCCAAGAACCAATGAACCGTAAGATGATGTGGCGCGCCTCTAATACCGGACGTCTCACTTTCGAGAACGTCAGACTCACTAAAGAAAACATGCTAGGCGAACCAGGACAAGGCTCTCATATCATGCTGGCAACTCTCGACGGCGGCCGTCTCTCAATCGCTGCTATGGCGTTGGGATGCGCTCAAGGCGCTTACGAGATGGCACTCGCTTACTCACAAAAGAGAGAACAGTTCGGCAAACAGATATGTAAGTTCCAGGCTGTAAGCTTCAAGCTTGCCGATATGGCAATGAAGATCGAAGCGGCACGCTGTCTCCTCTATAAAGCATGTAGGATAAAAGACGCAGGAATGTCATTCGGTAAAGAAGCTGCTATGGCAAAACTATACTGCTCTGAAGTGGCGGCAGAAGTATGTGACAACGCTGTACAGGTGATGGGCGGACATGGATTGTTGAAAGATTTCGATATGGAACGATTCTACCGCGACCAGAGAATATTGCAGATAGGAGAGGGAACGTCAGAGATTTTACGCCTCGTTATTTCGAGATATATAGGATGTTAATTTAAATAGAGTTTTAATAATATAAAATTTTGCATTATGAATAAATTAGAACAAATGTTTGAAGTATTGCGTAGCCGTCCAAAGAAACGTTTGGCAGCAGCTTACGCTAATGATGACCACACAATCTGTGCTGTCAGCGCAGCTATCGACAATGGTTTAATCGAAGGTATCTTATGTGGTGACAAAGACGTTATCGCAAAAGTATGTGAAGCAGAAAACATCGATATCAACAAATTCACTATCGTTCATGAACCAGACGAAGTAAAGGCTGCTACAAAAGCTTGCGACCTTATCAATGCAGGTGAAGCTGACATCATGATGAAAGGTCTTCTTTCAACAGACAAATATATGCGCGCTATCTTGAACAAAGAACGCGGATTATGCCCTCCAAATGCAACATTGGCTCACGTTTGTGCAATAGAAAACCCTAACTACCACAAATTGTTGATTGCTAGTGACTGCGCTATCATCCCAGCTCCAGACTTCAAACAAAAACAAACATTGTTGAAATATTTAGTAGCAACAGCTAACGCTTTGGATATCAAGAATCCTAAATTGGCTGTTATCACTGCTACAGAACAAATGCTCGCTGGTATGCCAGCTTGCGTTGACGCAGCTCTCATCGCTAAGATGGCTGAACGCGGTCAAATTAAAGGCTGTGTCGTTGACGGCCCAATCTCATTAGACCTCGCTATCGACGCTGAAGCAGTAGCTATCAAAGGTTTCAAGAGCCCTGTCGCTGGCGACGCCGACTGTCTCTTGTTCCCATGCATCGAAGCAGCTAATGTATTCTACAAATGTAACAGCAAATTCAACCACGCTGAAGTTGCAGCAGTCGTTATGGGCGCTAAGGTTCCATGTGTATTGTCATCACGCGGCGACACATCACAAACAAAATTGTATTCAATAGCTTTAGCAGCATTGTTAGCAAAATAATCGATAATATAAATATAAAAAAATTGAACTATGCACAAATTATTAATCATAAACCCAGGTTCAACATCAACAAAGATTGCTGTTTTCCAAGAAAAAGAATGTGTATTCAAGACAAACATCAAGCACTCAGCTGAAGAGATCGCTCCATTTGAACACATCGCCGACCAATATCATTTCCGTAAAGAAGTTATCCTTAACACTTTGAAAGATGCTGGTATCGAACTCAACGATCTTTCAATGGTTGTTGGACGTGGCGGTTTGTTGAAACCTCTCACATCAGGTATCTATGAAGTTAATGAAGCTATGAAACGCGACTTGGTTAACAGCCCTGTTGGCGAACATGCTTGCAACCTCGGTGGCTTGATCGCTGACGATATCGCTAAGTCAGTAGGCGTTAAGGCTTATATAGCTGACCCAGTTATCGTTGATGAAATGGAAGACGTAGCACGTTTCTCAGGTCACCCTGCATTTCCACGTATGTCAGTTTTCCACGCTTTGAACCAAAAGATGATTGCTCGTCAACATGCAACAGCAGTTGGAAAGAAATATGAAGACTTGAACCTCATCGGTATTCACCTCGGCGGCGGTATCTCAGTAGCAGCTCACAAAAAAGGTCGTGTTGTTGACGTCAACAACGCTTTGAATGGCGACGGTCCTTTCACACCAGAACGCTCAGGCGCATTGCCATCAGGTCCTCTCATGAACGCTTGCTTCAGCGGTAAATATACTAAGAAAGAAATAGACCTTATGCTCAAAGGTCAAGGTGGTTTCGTTGCTTACCTCGGCACTAACGACGCTATGGAAGTGGAAAACCAAGTTAAAGCAGGCAACAAAGAATGGGAACTCGTATATCGCGCTATGGCTTATCAAGTAGCTAAAGAAGTAGGCGGTCTCGCAGCATCTGCATTCTGCATGGACGTTGACGCTATCTTCGTAACAGGCGGTATGGCTTACGACAAGAACTTCTGCAAGATATTAGAAGCTCACCTCGGCAAGATAGCTCCTGTTTGTGTATATCCAGGCGAAGATGAAATGATGGCTCTCACCTTAAACGGCTTGATGGTCCTCAATAATGAAATCGAAGCAAAGATCTACGAATAATATAAAATGATAAAGACAATAAAAAAGCCCTCAATCGAGGGCTTTTTTTATGCTTGGTCTGTTTTATTTCTTTTTTGAAAATGTCGTAATCAATACGCTTCCTAAGATGCCGGCTGACAATGAAGCTGCCAGTACCGCTATCTTGCCTAATGAACGAAGGTGATGTGTCACTTCAGGAAGCAATTCGCCGAATGACAAGGTGTCGACGAAGATTGACATTGTGAAACCGATACCGCCGAGACATGCTACAGCGAATAACATCTTCCATGAAGCATTGTCAGGCATTTCACCGACTTTGAGTTTTATAGCTATCCAGCTTGCCAGTGTGATGCCCACAGGCTTGCCGAGCAATAATCCGAAGTAGATGCCTAAACCTACAGAACCTATCTCTGGTGAATATTGGAAGAAGTTGAGGTAGCTCAATCCTGGTATCTCAACGCCAGCGTTTGCGATGGCGAAGATAGGCATGATGACGAAGTTGACCCATGGAGTCAAGGCGTGTTCCAAACGATAGCTCATGCCTACAGTGCCTCTTGCTACGTGACTGATGTTTCTGAGACATGTACGTTGGTCTTCGTTAGGAGATATAGCGTCGTCGGAATGTATGTCGATAATTTTTTGATAGTGTGCAGTCTTTCTCTCGAAGTAAGAGCGTTTGTAGCGAGCGTCCATAGGGATCATCATAGCCATGACAACGCCTGACATTGTAGCGTGGATTCCTGCATAGTAGAACAAGAACCAGATTCCAATAGCTGGAATTAGATAATATATCATACGCTTTTCGCCAAGTTTGTTGAGCATGAATACAAAACTTAACAGTAATATAGCTATTACCAATAATGAGGTATTTATTGAACCGCCGTAGAAGAATGCTACAACTAATATGGCACCTAAGTCATCGGCAATGGCAAGCGCTGTAAGGAAAATCTTTAATGTGACAGGAACTCTGTCGCCTAGTATTGACATGATGCCGACTGCGAAAGCGATGTCGGTGGCTGTCGGGATACCCCATCCGCTGCTTGCGTCAGTGCCCATGTTGAAGCATGAATAGATGAGAGCTGGCAAGAGCATACCGCCTGCTGCTGCGATGACAGGAAGCATGGCTTTCTTGACACTTGACAACTCGCCGCAGACAATCTCACGTTTTATTTCAAGACCTACGGTGAAGAAGAAGACAACCATCAAGATGTCGTTGATAAACTTCTCAACTGTCATGTCCTTAGGGAAAATCCATGTGTCACCATGTGGACTTTGAATAGAGATGGAGAGACTAGTCTCTAAAAATGCATGATAGATTTCTTTTGTGGCTGGAAGGTTAGCCAACAACATGGCGATGACAACACTTGTCATGAGAAGCACACCTGAAATCCAAGGCTTGCCCATGAGACGAGCTTGACCGATTTCGATGATGTGTCGGTGCTTGATGCGCGAGTAATGAGGAATAATTTTCATAACTGTTTTTTTTATAAATGTTTTCCTGTTTTGGTAAAAAATAAAAGACCATTTATTCATATTTATATTAAATTATTAAATAAATGGACCTAGTATTTTTCAGCGCGCAAAAGTAGTAAATATTTTATAACAAAGCCCGATAATATATGTAATAAAATATGTTTTTTTATTAGGATATCTGAAATAATTATCTTAGATTTGCAGGTATGAAATTGACTGTTATGAAAAGGCTTTTTTTGATGATATTATTGACACTTTGTATGGCTGATGCCTATGCACAGGTTGAGTCTGAATTTGAAAAAATGAAAAAAGCACAACAGGACATGTTTAATGCTGCCAAGCAAAACAACAATGAAACCTTCGATAATATAGAAAAGGAATACCAAAGATATTTCGAAGCTGAAAAAGAAGCCTATAACAAATTCTTTAAGGAGATGAGCAGTATCTGGGGCAATGACAACGTGAAGGAAAGCACCAGCAAAGAATGGGTGGAATATTCCAAAGACGGAAATAGCCGTAGTAGCGTCGACTTCGAAAACGGCGATGTCGTAATAGAGATAATTCTGACTCCAGCAGAACAGACATCAGAACAGAGAATAGAGAAAAAAGTAGAAAATAAAATCAAAGAACTGCTGATAAGCAGAGGCAAGACCAAAGACTACGACACTCCAGAAGAGAAAGCTATACCATTGCAAGAAACACCAGTGCTCGAAAATCAGGTGCTGACACCTTCAGGCGTGATGGTGACAGAAGACAACCTGGATGAGAGTGTGAAGGAAATAGCTGAAGAACTGGTCGTGGAAAAGAAAAACATAACAGGCGATGACGGAGAAGAACGTCAAGTTGTTACCGTAAGACTGGAACTCGCCCCTGACCATATCAGAACTAGAGCAGAACAGTATAAGGCTGAAGTTGAGAAATACTGCCGTAAGTATGATGTCAATCCTGCTATGGCATTTGCAGTGATGCAGACAGAGTCCTCATTCAATCCTAAAGCTAAATCTCATGTGCCAGCATACGGACTGATGCAGATAGTGCCAAGCTCGGCAGGAAGAGACTGCGCAGAAAGCCTCAATAAGTCGTTCAAGACCCCGACAGCCAACTATCTATATGAACCGGAAAACAATATAGAGATGGGCGTACATTATCTCTATCTCCTCAAAAAACGCTATTATACTAATGTGACTGACTCTGATAGCCGCGACCTCTGCGTTATTGCTTCATATAACACAGGAGCCGGCAATGTGTCAAAAGCGCTGCGCGGCGACACCAAGATATCTAAGGCTATACCTCAGATAAACGCAATGTCGTATAACGAACTCTTCAGATATTTCGAGAGAAAACTCCTGCCTGAGACACAGAATTATATCAGAAAGGTCACTGAACGTATGAACGATTTCAATAAATGGATAAAATAATTGTTTAACTAAATTATAAGAAAAAATGAAAAAAGTTATTGCAACAAAAAATGCACCTGGTGCAATCGGCCCTTACAGCCAAGCTATCGAAGTAAACGGAATGTTGTTCATCTCAGGTCAAATTCCAATCAATCCTGAAACAGGCAATATCGTTGAAGGCGGCATCTACGAACAAACAGAACAAGTCATGAAAAACCTCGAAGGTATCTTGACAGAAGCTGGCTACACATTCGACAACGTAGTTAAATCAACATGCTTGCTCAGCGACATGGCTAACTTCGCAGCAATGAACGAAGTATATGGAAAACGTTTTACACAAAACCCTCCAGCAAGAGCAGCTTTCGCAGTTAGAACACTTCCAAAAGAAGTTCTCGTTGAAATAGAGATGATAGCTGCAAAATAAGAAATATTAAAAAAAAATTAATATGAAAAAGTTAGGTTTTATAGCATTATTGTTATTGGCAGTTTTCGTCACTTCTTGTGGAGGTGGTGAAACAGAAACTAAAGTCGATAAGTCTCAGATCTATGGAAAATGGAGAACTGCTGACAGCACCTACTTCGAAGTTTATTACAGCGACGGCACCGGAAAAGAGTGGGACCTTAAAGATGACGTCCAAGAAGCAGAGGCATCTAAGTTCACCTGGGAATACGATGAAGCTACTGACAGTAAGTTCTTAAAATACTTTACAATGGAGAATGGCGCAATAGTGCCTCAATATTGTGATATCTTAGAACTTAACTCAACAAACTTCAAATACAATAACGAAGGTTTTAGAGCAACATATAATCTTGTTAGAGCTGAATAATAAGTCATGAAGAAGCCGCTGAAAATAACACTGATAAGTCTGGGGTCATTGTTGGGACTCGTATTGTTGACAGTAATAATCGCTTGCTGGTTTGTGGTGACTCCAGCCCGATTGACTTCAATAGTGAGAACGCAAGCCCCTAATTTTATCAACTGCGACTTCAATATAAACAAAGCCGACCTCACGGTTTTCAAGTCCTTCCCTAAAGTAGGACTGAAAATCAATGATGTCGTGCTCGTGAATCCGATGGTTGGAAGCCCGTCTGATACCTTGGCTTATATTGATGAATGTGTTGTTACAGTGGACGTGAAAAAACTTCTTGATGAAAATCATATCCTCATCGACGAATGTAGACTTAATGGTGGTTATGTCAACCTCTTCACCGATGAAAACGGTAACTCTAACTTAGATATATTCCCTCCATCTGAACCTGATACCATCGAGGAAAGTGCTGAATTTACTTACGCTATTGACTTGGCATTGCTTAAATTCAATGATGTTAATGTAAATTATGTCGACCTTACTCAAGGAATGCTCGCTGACGTCAGCAGCATGAACATGATGTTAAAAGGTAAGATGAATGAAAATCTAATAGCTGGAAACATGAAGATGTCGTTGGGCTCATTGGCCTATCAACAAACGACAGATTCATTGTCAATGTCAGTAAGACTTAACGAATTAAAAGCAGAAGGAGATGCGGAGATGATAGGCGATGATATCAAAGCCAACATCAACGCTTCTTCTTCTGTCCTTTTGTATGAGAGCGAAGGCCAGCGCGCAGAGCTGAACTCTTTTGCATTTAAATATAATGGCGATGTGAAAGACTATGACAAAGTGGACGGCAATATACAACTCGCCGTCAACGGATTGTCTTTCATCATGGATGATGAGACCTTGGTCAATAAAGCCGACATAAGATTCATATCCCCACTTAAGGCTACATTAAGCACAATGGATGTGGAGTTCGGTAACTCACAGCTTGCTCTCAACAATATCTTCATCGACTTCGCTGGAAATGCAGCAATGCCTGATGATGATATCTTTGTAGACCTTAACATAAAGACAAATACCTTAATAGTTGAAGAACTCATCGAGCTTATACCAGCTTCGATGCGTGAAGAATTACTCGCCGGAATAGATGTGAAAGGCGAGGTGCAGCTCTCTGCTGAAATAGACGGCGTATACAATGAAACATCGATGCCTAAAGTCAATGCTGAAATCGTATACAGAAAAGGAATGCTGGCAATGCCTGAGATGATTCCTTATCCAATAACCAACCTTAATACCTCAATAAAAACTGAACTCGACCTTAATGATAAAACAAATATATATCTGAACTCATTCAGTGCTGATATGTCTAACTCATCACTCGCCATCTCTGGAACGATAAATGACGTGATGAATAAGATGCTCTGCGACATCAGACTCAATGCTGAAGCCGACCTCGATGAACTGCAGTCATTCATGCCTGAAGGAATAGTAGCTAAAGGTGTTGTGAAACTTAACGGCAATGCCAAAGTCAATAACCATCAGCTCACGACTATGGACTTCATGAATGCCGAGGTGAACGGCAATATGCAATGGGAAAATATGAATGTGGTCTATTGCGATACAATCACTGTCAATAGCGATAAGTTAAACATAAATCTTACATTGCCTAACACAGCCTCTGAGGGTTTGGACAACAGCCTCGCAGCTGTTGAGATAAGCGGAGCTGACTTCGACGCAGTGGTGTCGGATATGATAGTGGCTGGCCTTAAGGACTATAAGTTTGACGTACAGATATCAAATATATTAGATGAGAATGAGCCAATGTCGGTATTGGCCGATTATTCTTTCTCAAGAATTGATGCCGCTATGGACGATATGAGCTTCTTTACCAACAACCCTAAAGGAATACTCTCAATGTCCATGAAGGAAAATAATGACGCCTCTTATATGGCTGTCTATTCTGGCGATAGCCTTTCGTTCAATATGGGTGAGGAGATGAGCTTTGCTACCGAAAAACTAGATTTCAATGTGTCGGCCGATTACGATGATGACCAGGAAAATATCATCCTTCAATGGAACCCTCATGCTGGAATACAGCTCGACAAGGCTTTCTTTGCAATGAGTGATATGCCACTTCCAGTCTATATACCATCTATCAATTTCAATTATGACACTACAGGAATTCAAATCAATAACAGCAGTATCTTGTTAGGCAATTCTGACTTCGAATTACAAGGCAAGTTCACTAATGTTGACGAGTTCTTAAGAAAAGAAGCTCTCTTGCAAGGTAATCTCGACTTCACTTCTCGCTATACCGACGTCAATCAGATTATGGAACTCTTCAGCGGTATGGGTGACACTGCAGTCGTAGCAGAAGAAATTGTAGTAACAGAAGAAACAGAGAAAGAGCCAGAACCATTTATGGTGCCTCTTGGAGTTGACATCTCATTGAATACCCTTATAGAAAATGCATCTGTCGGTGACATGAATATCTCTAATGTAGGAGGTAGCCTCACAGTGAAAGACGGTGTCTTGGTGTTGAACGAAATGGGCTTTACCAGCGAGGCCGCAACAATGATGCTTACAGCGATGTATAAGTCGCCACGTAAGAACCATCTCTATGTAGGTTTCGACTTCCATCTCATCGACATCGACATCGCAGAGATGATTAACATAATACCAGAACTCGATACCCTCGTGCCTATGTTGAACTCTTTCGCTGGCAAGGCTGAGTTCCATATAGCAGCTGAGACTTATCTCAAATCTAACTATGAAATGAAGGTCTCAACATTGAGAGGTGCAACCTCAATACATGGAAAGGATCTCGTGGTTCTCGACAACAAGACATTCAGAAAGATAGCAAGAATGCTCAACTTCAAGGATAAGGAGCATAACCAGATTGACGAACTCTCTGTAGAAATGACAGCCTTCAAGAACGAGATAGACATATATCCAACTCTTATAGCCTTGGATAAATACCAGGCTGTAGTGGGAGGACGTCATAAACTCGATATGACATTTGACTATGGCATCGGAATATCTAATCCTTGGCCATTTAGAAGATTGGGAATAAAGATAGGTGGCAATATGGACGATATGAAGTTCAAGTTCGTCTTGAAGAAAAACCTTGGCCTGGATGATCCTAAAGGAAAAGAAGAGGACGTTCATACTATAGAACAAAGCCTGAGGTTGAAGAAGATGATATATGAATCATTAAGTAATTGATAGAAATACCCTGAATTTGAAGTTTTTTCGTGGTGATATTTTTATATGTAGTGTTGGCAGCATGTTCATCATAGCTGCCACACTTAAATTAATGTCTATCGATGAATTCGAGCTTTACATCTATAGCTTCGATATCTTCAACTTCCTTCTTACAACACTGTTCTCAAGAATGCTGATAGCGGCTGAGATGGTTCTGGGACTGATGCTGGTCTTCAGGATGAATTACAAAATAACACGTCAAATAACGCTGGTCTCGCTGATTCTCTTTACCTTGTTTTTATTATATGTGCTCGCCTTTAGAGATGACGACAACTGCCATTGCTTCGGCGATTTGGTAAAGCTGAGCCCCCTGGAATCCATTGTAAAGAATGTCGTTCTTATAGGAGTGTTGTTTTTTGTTAAGACGCAGAGACATAGAGACACAGAGACACAGAGTAGGTTTGTTGACTTATTTGTTAATAGATTTATTGATTTCAGAAAGGTTTTATTGGTTGTTGCGGTGATGATTCCTTTTGTAGTGACGCCGATGGATTCTGTATATAAGATGATTTATTCATCGGAGAAGGAGATAAGCTCTGTAGATTTATATGAGTCTTTCGACAAGCTCGTTGCGATGGATTTCATTGATAACGACATCGTCTTCGACTCTGTTTCTGTCTTCGAGGCAAAAGGAGATAAGATAGTCGCTCTTGTCAGCTCCGGATGTAAATATTGTCGTTTGGGAGTCAAGAAACTTTCGATGATAATGAAGAATAAGGACATAAGTCCCGACAATGTAAATATCTTCATCTGGGGCAGCCGTGAGGGTATCTTGAACTTCAGAGAAGAGACGATGACCGAAGGCTGTTCTTATTGGCACATAATGCCGCACGAGGCCGTCGACATCACTCTGGGACGTTTCCCTATATTCATCGTCCTAAAAGAAAAAGAAATCGTCAACATCAGCGATTTCCGCGACATTGACGAATCTTTGTTGAACTTTGAACTTTGAACCATTTTTCCTAAGTTATAAACTAATATTTTAAAAAACAAAAAATCCCGATTTTTTAATCGGGATTTTTTCAATATTTCTAAAATTCTAAAGTTCTAGAATTCTAAATTTCTAAAAATTTACCGGTACCATCATTGAAACTCTGACTTCTTTACCTTTATTTTTACCAGGTTTCCATTTAGGCATTGACTGTATAAGTCGAATCGCTTCTTCATTGCATCCGCTGCCAATACCTTTCATTACTTTGATATCGCTCAAAGAACCGTCACGTTCAACAATGAATTTGACTATCACTCTTCCGTGCACGTTGTTGGCTTTTGCAGCTTCTGGATATTGAAGGTTTTCTTGAAGGTACTTAAGCATCTCATTTTGTCCTCCTGGAAATTGAGCCCTTTCATCAACCATTGAGTAAACTTCGTTGTCGCTATCATCTGATTGCGAATAGGCATTGACTGATACGAATGCCATAAAGAACATAATTAAAAACAACTTTTTCATGACTGTAAGATTTTAGGTTTAACAATATGAAGTTATAATGTAATTACTTACTTGAATATTCCTACGATAAGAAATATTATCATAAAAATAATAGTAAATGCTATATATATCAGCTGACTTACTAATGGCGTTATTCCGATATATGTCAATATTATCGCTATCGCTGCATAGAAGACAAACTTACCTGTTCCTACCATAAAACCTCTGATGAAACGACTTATTGGCGACGCAACCTTATATGCAAATTCCGGCATGCCTTCTTTACAAAATCTCATGCTGTAATACATGACAAAAATCAACGATAACAACATCATTGATACAATTCTGATATTGAACTTGTCAATAATCCAATGAGTCCAGATGGCATAAAATTCTGATTCATAAAGTGTATATAACAAAGGTGCTAAGAAGATGGCGCATAACACTATCGCAAAGTTGGCTCCTAAACGTGACATCAACGCCATTCTTTCCTCTAATTGCTTCTGCATCTTTGCTTCTTTAGAACCAGCCTGAGGGAATTTGTTGACTTTCTGTAACACACTCCACGCCTTTCCAAACTGACGAAGAGATACATATCTGTTGACCTTGTCTTTCAAATCATCCATGTGATCCGACACCGGCGATGTCACCGTTATCAATTTCCAGTCGGAACCAAGTAGAATACATGTGTATTTCTTTCTATCAACTTCATAGACTACGGTCTTTGCTTCACATTCGCACGATTCCAAAAGATTGAAACAGACAACAGTATGCGTAAGATGTTCAACTTTGTTAGGCAATTTAGACAACATGCTTCCGACTATCGGGCGTGATGCCAAATCATTTTTGTCGAAATTTTCTTTCTCGACATTCATTTTTTCCATCACACGCCAAGGAGTGCTGTTGTTGAACAACTTTATAATTTTTGGAACTTCGTCGGAAGGAACCTGTGCAGGGAAACGATAATCTACATAAGTCTTGGTATAATGACTGCAATGCAACTGCCAGAAACGTACTAGATTTCTGTCGCCGCCACAAGTGTCGCAGGTCACTTTGCCGGTAGCGTGACATGTTGGACAAGGCTCTTCTTTATATGATTGAACTTCATGATAACCTCTGCCACTACAACTTGAGCAACTGACAGTCCTTGTTTTATCCACATAACGAGCTTTCAATCCTTCACTGGTGTTGTATTGTTCGAGTTCTCTATTAGTAACTTGAACAGAACCTCTGCCTCCACATTTCGGACAAGGTTGTTTTACAGTATATGGAACTGTAATAGTACCTTTACCGCTACATCTGCTACAATTAACCTTGCCTGTGGCATGACAAGTATGACATCCGTCAATATATTGTGAACCAGGTACCAAATACGATTTCTCATTGTTGGAAAAGTCTTTAGGAGGTGATGCCAAAGACCAACGATTTATCTGCGATTCAGTGCTTATGGTCCTTGGTGGGAACGTTCTTCCGCCAATTCTTTCGTATGTTTGCTTGAGCGTACGGTTGTCATATTGTGTTTTAAGCAAACCTCGATATATAGGAGTGTCCCA
>JAFZDU010000066.1 GCA_017561025.1 Bacteroidales bacterium
CATCCATATATGGCTATTTTCACAGAAGTTAGGAATATGGATGTATGACACAAAACCGAACTCAATACCAGCGGTTTAACATTATTTCCCTCCATTATGCCATTATTACGCTTTTTCTTTATATCTTTGCAGAAAATAAAAAAATATGGAAGAAAAAATGTTTGACCCTAATGCAGCCGCTGCTCTTGGCTCAGGTATCTACGGTTTGCCATGCACAGCAGAAGAAGCTGAAATCATAATCATCCCTGTTGAATGGGAACTCACAACAAGTTATAACAGAGGCACTGTCGACGGTCCTCAAGCTGTCTTTGACGGTTCTATGCAAGTCGACCTCCATTACCACGATTATCCAGACGTATGGAAACGCGGCATCTGGATGGACGAATTCCCTCAAGAGTTGCGCGAGCTCCACGATGAACTCGTTCCGCTCAGCGAAGACATCATCGACGGCATCGAAAGCGGCGACGTCGACGAAAACCCAGAAGCTTACGAAGACAAATACGTAGCTATAGAAAAAGGCTTCGACACCATGTTCGCTTGGCTTAAAGACAGAATCGCTTACTGGAAGTCACAAGGCAAGAAAGTCGGTCTCCTCGGCGGCGACCACAGCACTCCTCTCCCATATCATACATATTTCAACGAACTCGGAGAAGAATACGGCATCATCCACGTCGACGCTCACAGCGACCTCAGAATAGAATTTGAAGGATTCAAATATTCTCACGCCTCCATCTTCTATAACACAATGAAATACGACAACATCGAGAAACTCGTACAAGTTGCAATACGCGACTACTGCGACCAAGAGAAAGAAATCATCAACAATTCTGAAGGAAGAATGGTGGTGTTCTACGACCGTGACAACCGCAGAAAGATGTACGAAGGTGCCACCTGGAAATCAATATGCGACGACATCATCGCCCAACTTCCTAACAAAGTCTATATCTCCATCGACATCGACGGCCTCGATCCTAAGTTGTGCCCTAACACAGGAACACCAGTACCAGGCGGAATGGAATACGAAGAAATGATGTACTTATTAAACAGAGTTAAAGAAAGCGGCAAGGAAATAATAGGATTCGACCTCTGTGAAGTGTCACCAGGCGAAGACGAATGGGACGGCAACGTCGGAGCAAGAGTATTATATCACCTCTGCGGAATTATTTAATTTTGACTAAAGACTAAAGGCTAATGACTAAAGATTGATGGACGACATTTAACTTTAGTCATTTGTCTTTTGCCATTAAAACATAAACAAAATGAGTCTTAACAGTTTCTTACAATTTTTCGTAACTAAGGAAACCAAGTTTTTCCCTATTTACATCAAACAGTCCGAGTTGCTGGTACATGCAACAAAGACATTAATCGAAATGCTTAAAGTCGACAACTACGAAGAACGTAAGTTGTTGGGTCGTCAAATCAAGAAAGACGAGACTGATGGCGATGAGCTGTTCCGCAATCTTTACAAGATGCTCAACATAACCTTCATTACCCCTTTCGACAGAGAAGATGTCAACGAACTCGCAGCCAACCTCGACGACTGCCTCGACATAATCGACGACTGCTCAAAAAACATATTGATGTACAAGCCTAAACGCATCGACAGTCAGATTATGGAGACAGCACAATACCTCAACGAATGTGCACTTTATCTCCTCGATATCATCAAGATGTTGGAACATATTTCATTAAAGCATAACGACATCATCGAAAAATGCGATAAGATAAAACACATCGAACACACCATCGACGCCATATATTCGGATTATATCAGCAACCTCTTCAACGACGAGCCAGACTATATAGAGCTTGTCAAGAACAAGAATATAGCTGAGACATTCGAGAGCGCTAGCGACGTCATCAAGAACGTAGCCGATACAATAAGAACAATAGTCATCAAGAATTCATGATATGCTAGTCTTTGTCATCGCCGCTTCATTGATATTGGCATTATTAATCACATTTTTAAACGGCATGAACGATGCTGCCGATGCGGTATCATGTCTCATCACCACCAAAGTGCTTACACCTTTTAAGGCTGTAGCATGGGCTGCATTGTGGGGCTTCATGGCGTATTTCATCTTTAACTCTCACGTAGCCGAGACCATGTCGCACGGCATTGTGGAGAATAACTACATAGACCCATACGTGGTATTCAGCGCTTTGATTGGCGCCACTTCATGGATATGGATATGTACTAAATTAGGTCTTCCGATATCTTCATCACAGGCTCTTATTGGCGGCCTCATCGGTCCGGTCTGGTTTGCCTTCGGCTCATCTGCACTGGTATCAAAAGGAATACTCGTCATATTGGCTTTCGTATTCTTGACACCATTGATAGGCGTCGTATTAGGTTTCTTCTTCATGTGCCTTATAATGCGTATATTCAAAAACTCCAACAAGAAGAAGACTGACAAGATGTTCAAAAAGATGCAGCTCATATCTTCAGCAGCCTTCAGCTTGGGACATGGAGCCAACGACGCACAAAAGACAATCGGTCTCATCTCAATAATGCTGTTCACATCACTGCAATCTCCCGACATTACTGAAAGATTAAGAAATGTTATGGCATTGTTCTTCGACATCGACAAAGGATATCACGTGCCTCAGATAGTTGCAGTATTATGTTATCTGGTGATGGCTTTAGGCACTATGGTAGGCGGCAAGAACGTCATCAAGACCACTGGCACTGGCATAGTGAAGATAACACCTGAAAAAGGATTCTGTGCCGAGACTGTAGGAGCTACTACCATCATCACATGCTCTATCTTCGGCATCCCTGTCAGCACATCACACGGCATCGTCGGTTCTATCATAGGTGTGGGTCTGACAAGCGGAGTCAAAGGCATCAACTGGGGAACTGCCAAAAGCATCATATGGGCATGGGTACTCACCATACCTGCGCCGCTGCTTATTTCCGGAATTTTATATTCTATTATGAAATAAGGTGACTTCTATAAATTCCCCGTTTAAAAATTCATAAATCATTTACAAAACAATTTATAGAAATCCCAATAAAAAAAGACAGCCCGAAAGCTGTCTTTTTTTCACCACAATATTTTATCTTTAAAGACATTCTTAAAATTATTCCATATTTGTATAGACTGATTGTACGTCTTCGTCGTCTTCTACTTTTTCGAGGAATTTTTCGATTGCTTCAACGTCTTCTGCTGAGAATGCTACTGGATTGTTAGGGAAACGTTGTAAATTAGCTTTCTTAACACCGATGCCAAGTTTTTCCAAAGCTGTCTGCATTGTTCCGAATGCTGTCCAGTCTGACAATGCTACTACGCCTTCTTCTGTTGCTTCGATTTCTTCAAGACCTGCGTCGATGAGTTCGAGTTCTATTTCTTCTACTTCCATACCTTCTGGCAATTCTAATTCAAAAACAGCTTTACGGCTGAACATGAATTCCAATGAACCTGATGGAACCAAAGAACCTCCACATTTGTTGAAGTAAGAACGTACGTTAGCAACTGTACGTGTTGTGTTATCTGTAGCACATTCTACAACTACGAGAACGCCAGCAGGGCCTTTACCTTCGTAAACGATTTCGACCATGTCAGCAGCGTCTTTCGCTGTAGCTCTTTTTATAGCAGCATCGATATTGTCTTTAGGCATATTTTCTGCCTTAGCATTGATGATAGCTTGACGCAATCTTGGGTTCATATCTGGATCAGCGCCGCCTTCTTTAGCTGCGATAGTGATCATCTTACTGAGTTTTGGGAACACTCTTGACATGTGGCCCCATCTTTTCATCTTAGCCGCTTTGCGGTATTCAAATGCTCTTCCCATTGTATAATGATTTTAATATTTACTTTTTTTATTTTGCGTGCAAATTTACAATTTTAATGCATAATTCATAATGCATAATGCACTTTTTTTTAATGCATAATTTTTTTTAATTATGAATTATGAATTAGACTTCCAGCGCTCCAGTCAGATCACTGACGTTCTTGATGCCATGACGTTCACAGTATTCAACGATGCCTTTAGCGACCTTAACAGTGATAGCTGGATCGATGAAGTTGGCTGTACCAATTTCTATCGCTGAAGCGCCTGCAAGCAGGAACTCGATAGCGTCTGTTGCTGATGAGATGCCGCCTAAACCTATTACAGGAATCTTCACTGCCTTAGCAACTTGCCATACCATTCTCAAAGCGATTGGCTTAACGCAAGCACCCGACAAACCACCTGTTATTGTAGACAACTTAGGTCTTCTCTTTTCAGCGTCGATAGCCATACCCAACAATGTATTGATCAATGAAACAGAGTCAGCTCCTGATGCTTCTGCTGCCAATGCCAAGTCGGCGATGCTTGTTACGTTAGGTGAAAGTTTTACGATAAGGTGTTTGTCATAAACTTTTCTCACTGCGCTTACTACCTGTTCGATGCCAGAAGTTGTAACGCCGAATGCCATGCCGCCTTGTTTTACGTTAGGGCATGATACGTTAAGTTCGATAGCTGGAATATTTTCAAGAGCGTTGACTTTCTCAGCGACTGCGCAATAATCTTCTATCGTTGAACCTGAAACATTCACTATGATATTTGTATCAATATCTTTGATTCTTGGATATATTGTCTCAACGAAATGATCGATGCCTTTGTTCTGGAGGCCGACAGCGTTGAGCATTCCTGAAGGTGTCTCTGCCATACGAGGATATGGGTTGCCTTCACGATGGTTCAATGTTGTTCCTTTGACGAGTATGCCGCCAATTTGTGACAAATCGATGAAGTCGGAATATTCTTCTCCATAACCGAATGTTCCTGAAGCAGTCATCACCGGATTCTTCAAGGTGAGACCTTTATTGAGTTGTATCGTTTCGTTTACCATAACAATTTATTTATATTCATGACAGGACCTTCTTTACAAACACAGACGTGACCTTCGATGGTGTTTTCTACGCAGCAGAGACAAGCGCCGAGACCGCAAGCCATAAGGTTTTCGAGTGATACCTCACAGCAGATGTCATTTTCTCTCGCCAAGTTTGCCACTGCCATCATCATTGGTTTAGGACCGCATGTGTAAATCATATCAAATTTCTTTTCTTTCCAGACAGAATGCTGTGTAACAAAACCTTGTTCTCCGAGACTTCCGTCGTTGGTTGTGATATAAACTTCACCTACTGAAGAAAACTTATCCAACATTATCAAGTCTTCCTTTGAACGACCGCCGAGGACGAAAACAGGTTCGAGACCTTTTTCTTTCAACACTTTACCGAGATAATACATAGGAGCGATACCGATACCGCCACCAACGAGAACCACTTTTGCATCTTTATCTTCTGGCATTGTGAAGCCATTGCCAAGAGGATATATTATATTTAAGGTGTCGTTGATTTCAGTGTCGGAAATTTTATTTGTCCCCTCGCCTACTCTTTGTACCAACAAAGTGATAGTGCGGTTTTGATAATCGACATCATGGATTGAAATTGGACGACGCAAATAAGTGTTGGCAGCGTCATCAACTTTAACTTGAACGAATTGTCCTGCCTTGATGTCTTCGAGAGGCTCGTCAGATTGGAGCAAAAGGTATGTCGATTTTGCCCATTCTTTCTTTTCTATTAAGCGGAAGTCGGTGATTTTCTTCATGGCATATATACAAAAAAGGTCGTCAGTGTGACGACCTATGATTAAATCTTTAGGTTATTTTGTTTCTTCAGTGTTTTCTTCAGCTTTAGCTTCTTCAACTGTGAAGTCTAAGAGACCTTTATCATTGAGGAGCTGATACCATTGGAAAACTTTTTTCATATCAGATTGATAAACTGAATCTTCATCGTATTCAGGAAGAACTAACATAAATTTCTCTCTGAGTTCAACTGGAGACACTCTCTTTGGATCGAAACCGATGTTGTCACCGATTTTTTCATGAATGCTTACGAAAACTTCCTTGAGAGGTTTGTCGTCGCCTGTTGTGAAAATGCTTATTTCTTCTAAAGAGCTGATTTTATCGTTAGCGAAAGCTGGTGTGCGTTTTCCATCGAGTAATGACTCAACAACTAATTTACCAGCGCCTGAGCTTGTTACTAAGAACAAACCTGGCTTACCTGAAATAGTTACAACTTTACTTAAATCCATTTCTACCTTTATTAAATAATTAAATTTTCTTTGTTAATAATATTTCGCAAAGATAATAAAAAAGTCTAAAGGCAAAAGGCGAATGGTGAAAGTTTTTTTAGGGGATTTCTATAAATTGCTTTGCAAATGATTTATGAATTTTTCTTTGAGAAGATTTTTGTTTTTCTTGAAAGAACATAGCGAGCTATGTGATTGAAAGAAAGGCGAAAAGATTCCAAGAAAAAACATAAAGCATG
>JAFZDU010000001.1 GCA_017561025.1 Bacteroidales bacterium
CCTAAATTTTTCCCCGGGGGGTTTTTCTAATAGTGTTTATGAGATTGGAGGTAAGCATATGTTAAAGAAGGGGTACGGACCACCAAGTGCCAAGTTGCCTGGTTCTGTTGGTGATATTTATCAAGATTTAATGTCAGGACTAATTTATCAGTGCATTAGTGTAGATATACCTGCGGTAAAGCAGCAGTTTATTAAAGTGTCATATATTAATTCCAATACCACATATATTTGGAGTGAGATTGCAGCAGAAGAAGACGATGGTGGATGTATGAATTTACTCGATTATGCTTCTTCTGTGAATACTTTATTTTATAAAACATGCTTTGATCAAGAAATTATTAATGTTTCTTTTGGAAATGTAACAGGTAAATACATTGACAGTACTAATACGTTTATTTCTATGTTTGAAGAAGCGTATGGAATGAAAAAAGTAAAAATTCAAAGTAGCGCAGAATTTGTACATAATATAAAAGCATCAAAGATGTTTTCCATACAAACAAATGCAAAGTATGACACTTTAGAAGTAATAGATTTAACCGGAGTTGAACAAATTGTAATTTCAGAAGCTTCTCAAATGTTTAATGGAAGATCAAAACTAAATAGCATCTTAGGTACTCTGAATTTTGCACAATGTACTTCTTCTAGTAAATTATATGCCACATTCAACGGCTGTCGTAGTTTAGTAGAAATAAGATTTGAACCTGGTTATATCATGGCTTCAATAAGCTTCGCAAGTTCACAAGAATTAAGTGCTGAATCTATTCAGTCTATTGTTGATGGTCTTTGTGATTTAACCGGTGGTACTTCACAAACTCTAACTTTACATTCAAAAGTAGTAACAAAATTGACTGCAGAGCAGCTCGCACAGATTGAAACAAAGAATTGGGCAGTAGGATAAGGAGAAAAATATGACAGTATATGACATTCCAAATATTGAACATTGTACAGTAGAACAGATTGGTAGAATGTACCGTATTACTTCGCATGATGGTTGGTATATTCATTTAAATAATGGTGTAGAGGATACAGTAAACGTGTGGAAAACCGCAGTTGCTTTACCTAGTAGTTACGATTTCTCAATCGTAGAAATCCGAGCAGAAGCAGACCTTCCGCCAGAAGCAGAAATCTGTGGAATTGTAACTAATACTGAGACAATGTAAACCAACTCAAAAGGACCTCTCCAGCCAGGGGTCCTTTTCTCTTTTTAACAATGTTTAGAAAGGCTCATAAGGTCTATATCAAATAAGGATGATAAAAATAAGAAACCCCCCTTTCTTATTTAAAATATTTTTGATAAAAATCGTCTGCTTCATTATGTTATCTCCTTTCGAATGAATGATATATGACTTTGTGAGCCATTTTAAGCATTGTTAAAAGTGTATAAAAACTAAAAGAAAGGAGGCAGTAAGTATGGCTAAAGCCAAGGTATCTAAGGAACAACCAGCGATGCCGCCTGGATTAACTCCAGATTCTCGAGAAAAGCAGTTAATTGCATTAGCTGTTGATGAGGCAGAGAAACGAATACGTGATGGTACTGCCTCTTCTCAATTATTAACACATTATTTAAGATTGGGCAGCTCTGAGCAGAGACTCAGAAATGAAAAACTTGAGGAAGAGAACAAGTTACTTCGAGCAAAGACTAAAGCACTTGAAGATGCAGCTGATATGAAAGAACTCTATGGCAAAGCTATCAAGGCTATGGCTTTATATAGTGGCAATGCAAGTTCTATGGAAGAGGATGATGATGACTATGATGAAGACTACGACGAGTATTAGAACATATTCAGAATTAATCGGACTTCCAACATTTGAAGAGCGTTTTCGATATTTAAAGTTAAGTGGTAGAGTTGGAGAAGAGACTTTCGGTAGAGATAGATACATTAATCAATTACTCTATCAAAGAAATCGTGACTGGAAGCATATTAGAAATGAAGTTATTATTCGTGATAACGGATGTGACTTAGGTTGTGAAGGACATGAAATCCATGGATTAATTATAGTACATCACATGAATCCGATAACGATTGAAGATGTATTAAATTTAGATCCTAAAGTCTTTGATCCAGAATTTCTCATTTCCACAATGCATAGAACTCACAATGCAATTCACTACGGAAATGCAGACTTACTTATTACTGCCCCAATCGAAAGAAGAAAAAATGATACTTGTCCATGGAGACATTGAAAGAAGGAGTTGTTATGGAAAGTATATTAACATCAATTAAAAAACTGCTCGGCATAACCGAAGACTGTACTAGTTTCGATGTGGATATTATCATACACATAAATTCAGTTTTCACAATTCTCAAACGACTTGGAGTTGGACCGGTTAATGGTTTTAGAATTGAAGATAAAACAGCTGTATGGACTGATTTTATTCCGGAAGACTATACAGACTTTGAATCTGTTAAAACATATGTGTATCAGAAGGTTAGACTCATTTTTGACCCACCACAAAGTTCAGCTCATATGGAAGCTATTAAGGAATCTATAATAGAATTTGAGTTTAGTCTTCAAACCGCAGCTGAACTTATGGGAGAGGAGGTAACCTAAATGGCATTAGTAACAATCAATGGTGAACTTTATCACTACGGTGTACTCGGTATGAAGTGGGGTAGACGTAAAGCTAGAGGACACGCTGGTCCTGGTCGTTATGTTACAGCTAAAAGACAATTAGCAGGTGATAGAAGAGATTTGAATGCTCTTAACAAAGGCGGTCATCTGAGTTACGGTCTGACCAAGAAAAGACAGGCACAATTTGATAAGCGAGATAAAGAAGCTATCGAAAAGAGAATTGCTAAAAATGAAGCATCGCGGGTAAAAAAAGAAGCCGTAGATACCAGAAGCGATGATGCTAAAACAGCAGCAAAAATTAAGACTAAAAAAGTCAGCGAAATGTCTAATCAGGAGTTAAGAACGATTAACGAGCGAACAAGACTTGAACAGGAATATTCACGATTAAATCCTAACATGATTAAAAAGGGAACAAAGATTGTAGCAGCAACCGCCGCAACAATGGGTACAGTAATGAACCTTTATAATAACAGCGATAAGCTTGTTAATCTTGGGAAGAAACTCGTGGATAAATATACAAAGAAGTAAGGAGGGTAACCTAAATGGCATTAGTAACAATCAACGGAGAACTCTACCACTACGGCGTTAAAGGCATGAAGTGGGGTAGACGGAAAGCTAGAAAATTTGAAGCAAAATCTCAAAATTATCGTAGAAAGAGTAATATTGAAGCTGATCTTGGAAATACAAAAAAAGCTAATAAATATGCATCCAAGTCTTCAGCGTATGACTTAAAATCAAAAATGGCATCAGCAAAAGCTGAAGTTAAAGTAACTAAAAAAGAATTTCAGAAGGATGACAAAATCGCAAGAGCAGAGGCTAATCGAGTAGCAAATGCTGCTGGTAGTAGACGAGAAGAAAAATTTGCAGCAAGATATGAAACTGCTAAAAATAATCGACAGGCATCCGCAGCCAAATACGAACAGGCTAAAACCGCATATAAAGCGCTTAAGGATGAGCGATTAGACAATCTCAAATCTAAAGGCGCAAATGTTGTTAATAAAGGTAAAACTATTACCACTAACATTACAAATAAAACAACAGAATCAGTGTCAGAACTTAAGAAAAAGTATAACAAAAAGTAAGGACGGCGATAATTCAAAATGGCATTATCAAACACAGCTACGCCCATCTATTACGAACAATTTCGAGAAGCTGTATTAAGTGGTGAAATTCCAATATGTAGAGAAGTCGAGATGGAAATGCACCGAATCGATCACCTTATTGATAATCCTGGAATTTATTATGATGACGAAGCTATCAATGGGTTTATTGCGTTCTGTGAAAACGAACTAACATTAACCAACGGCGAAGATTTAAAGCTACTCGACACATTCAAACTTTGGGCGGAAGAGATATTTGGATGGTACTACTTTGTTGAAAGAAGTGTATATACCAGAAATCCTGATGGTCATGGTGGGCGATATGTTAAGAAGCGAATCAAGAAACGATTAACTAAGAAACAGTATTTAATCGTAGCTCGAGGCGCTGCTAAGTCTATGTATGCATCATGTATTCAGAATTATTTCTTGAATGTTGATACATCGACAACACATCAGATTACAACTGCTCCAACAATGAAGCAAGCCGATGAAGTGTTATCACCAATTCGAACCGCCATTACGAGAGCTAGAGGTCCATTGTATCAGTTTCTTACCGAAGGATCTTTACAGAATACTACCGGCTCTAGAATGAACCGAATGAAATTAGCATCTACCAAAAAAGGTATTGAGAATTTACTTACAGGTTCACTTCTTGAAATTAGACCAATGCGAATTGACAAACTTCAGGGTTTGCGAGTTAAAGTAGCCACAGTCGATGAATGGCTTTCTGGTGATATTAAAGAAGATCCAATCGCAGCAATCGAACAGGGGGCTGCTAAAGAACAGGGTTCTGCCGAAAACAATGATTACTTAATCTTAGCAATCAGTTCAGAAGGTACTGTTCGAAATGGTGCCGGTGACACAATCAAAATGGAGTTATCGGACATCCTTAAAGGAGATTACTATGCTCCACATGTTTCCATCTGGTGGTACAAGCTTGATTCAATTGATGAAGTAGCAGACCCTGAGATGTGGTTAAAAGCTCAGCCAAACTTAGGTTATACAGTAACTTATGAAACTTATCATGATGACGTTGAACGAATGGAAAACAATCCAGCCGTTAAGAATGACATCCTGGCTAAGCGATTTGGTATACCATGTGAAGGTTATACATACTACTTCACCTATGAAGAAACATTACCACACAAGCATCAAGAATTCTGGCAGATGCAATGTGCACTTGGTGCGGACTTATCTCAAGGTGATGACTTCTGTGCATTTACATTCTTATTCCCTCTACAAAGAGGCGCATTTGGAGTTAAGACTCGAAATTACATAACAGAAAGAACACTTAAGAAACTTCCTGCAGCTATGCGAATGAAGTATGACCAATTTATAAACGAAGGTAGTTTAATGGTTTTAGATGGAACCGTATTAGACATGATGGAAGTCTACGAAGATCTCGAGAATTATATTCTTGATTCACAGTATGATGTTCAGTGTTTTGGTTATGACCCATACAATGCGAAGGACTTCGTAGAAAGATGGGAAAAGGAAAACGGTCCGTATGGAATTGTAAAAGTTATACAAGGATCAAAGACTGAGTCAGTTCCTCTTGGAGAGCTCAAGAAATTATCTGAAGATAGATTGTTAATCTTTGATGAAGAGCTTATGACGTTTGCTATGGGTAATTGTATCACCCTTGAAGATACAAACGGAAATCGAAAATTATACAAAAAGCGATATGATCAAAAGATTGATGCTGTTGCAGCTATGATGGATGCTTATGTCGCTTACAAACTTAATAGAGAAGCTTTTGATTAAGGAGGTGAGAGGTATTTCATGCATAACAATCAATGGTGAACTCTATCACTACGGCGTAAAGGGTATGAAGTGGGGAGTTAGAAGATTCCAAAATCAAAATGGAACTTTAACCTCTGCTGGAAGAAAACGATATGCCGACGACAAAACATCGCCTAATCAAAAGAAGAAGTCAAAGCATCGTTTAAAACTGGAAGAGAAATACCAAAACAAAGGTATGACTAAGCAGGAAGCTGAAGAAGCAGCCAATAAAAGAATTAAAAAAGAAAAAGCTGCCGTAGCAGCCACTGCGATTATTGCTGCTTATGCTACATACAAGCTTGCTGATAGTGGAGAGCTTAATAGATTAGCTGCAAAAGGTAAATCTATTCTGAGTAAAAACGATATGAGTTTTAATAAAAATTCACAATTAGCAAAACGAAACCTTGATAAAGACGAACTTAAATCTCTAGTTGTTAGTCGAATAAATCCAGACTATGGAAAAATCGGCACAAAGAATAATTGTCGTCGATGCACAATGGCTTACGAATTATCTCGTAGAGGATATGATGTTAAAGCTACTAAAACTATTTCCGGAACAGGACAGGATATGACAGGATTATATAATGCAATGTCCGAAAAAGAATTAAAAGGTGGTAAATTAACACGAGCCGTTAAACTAGCATATCGTGGAATAGTTAAAGAAGACCAACTAGCAAGCGATATAGTTGATAACTTAAGTTCTGCTGGGCAACATGGAATCAAAAAAATTGATAGTGAAGATTATGCTAAAACAATATTTTCAGCGCTATCTAAAGCCCCAAACCGATCAAGAGGTGAATTATCCATGACGTGGGATTCTGGCGGTGCTCACAGTATGGTTTGGGAGATAGTTAATAAAAAACCTGTAATTTTCGATTGTCAAACCGGAGAAATGTACGACACTCCAGAATCAATATCCAAATTAGCAAAACACATGAAAAACGCAGGTTTTACTAGATTGGATAACATTGCAATGAATGAAGATTTCTTATCGAGGTGGGTAAAGAATGCTAAATAGTAATGATGCTAAAAAGATAATCAATAAAAATCTCCCAGGATGGAAAATTCAATCATTCATAACTTATAACGGCTTATATGTGTTTAAAGTTTATAATGATGATCCTTTAGAAGGTGAAATGGATCCGTTCTATTCGGTTAATATTCGTACTGGAGAGTTTAGAGACTTTTCGGTAATAACTGACGGAGATATTGACGAAATATTCAGTCTCTTTAAAGAAGCTGAAAGAGTTAAGTAAGGAGGAAAATTCAAAATGGAGAATACCTTAGGTTCCAGGGTTAAACGTGCCTGGAATGCGTTTACCAATCGAGACCCAACAATGAGATATCGACCTTTTGAAAGTGGATATTCATATCGTCCAGACAGAACCAAATTCTCTCGAGGTAATGAGAAATCTATGGTTACGTCGGTATATAACAAAATTGCGATATCTGTTGCTGGGATCGATATGAAACACTGTCGTTTGGATAAGGAAGGAAGATATCTTGAAGACATAGATTCTGGTTTAAATACTTGTTTAACCCTCGAAGCAAATATTGATCAGACTGGTAGAGCATATAGACAGGATATTGTAATGTCAATGTTAGATGAAGGGGTTGTAGCTATGGTTCCGGTTGATACTGATCGTGATCCAACAGATACAAATTCTTTTGAGATCTTAACAATGCGAACCGGTAAGATTATTGAGTGGAAACCTACCACAGTAAAAGTTCGAGTTTACAATGAACGAACCGGAAAAAAAGAAGACGTTGTACTTCCTAAGAGAATGGTTGGTATTGTTGAAAATCCTTTTTACTCGGTGTTTAATGAACCGAACTCGACAATGCAGCGACTTATCAGAAAATTGAATATTTTAGATGCCATTGATGAACAGAGTGGTTCTGGAAAATTAGACTTGATTATCCAGTTGCCATATTCAGTCAAAGGCGAATCAAAGCGTGCTATCGCCGAAAAGCGACGTTCAGATATTGAAGAGCAATTGAAAGGTCCTTATGGTATTGCCTATATTGATGGTGTTGAGCGTATCACACAGTTAAATCGTCCTGTTGAAAACAATCTAATGAAACAGATTGAATACTTAACGAGCATGCTATACAGCCAGTTAGGGATTAATCAGTCGATTATGGATGGTACAGCAGATGAGAAAACACAGCTCAACTTTTTCAATAATACCATTGAACCAATTGCGATAGCAATCGCGGAAGAGATGAAACGAAAGTTTCTCACAAAAACAGCCCGATCACAAGGGCAATCAATTGAATGTTTTAAAGACCCATTTAAATTACTTACGGCTAAAGAATTAGCTGAAATTGCTGATGTACTTTGTCGTAATGAGATTGCATCATCAAATGAGATGAGACAGAAAATGGGTTGGAAGCCATCTGATGATCCTAGAGCAGACCAGTTACGTAATTCCAATATGTATGGTCCAGAAGATCCGCAGCATGCTTCCGAAGAAATACCAGAAGAAGGAGGAGAAGTTCAAAATGGAACACCCGCTTATGAATGATTATGACTTTAGTGGATGTGCTACCAAGTACAACGTTAAATGTTCAGACGGAAGAACCATCCTGAAAAATGCATTTAAGCACTGTGATGGTAGAGTAGTCCCTTTAGTTTGGAATCACAGACACGATACTCCTAGCGCCATTCTTGGTAAAGCGTTATTAGTACATACTGATGATGGGGTATACGCCTATGGTAAATTCAACGACACTGAAACCGGGGCAACATGTAGAGAAATCCTTAAACATGGCGATATCGAGTCCTTATCAATTTATGCTAATCGCTTAAAAGAAACCATGAAGCAGGTAATGCATGGCGAAATTCGCGAAGTAAGCCTCGTACTTGCAGGGGCTAACATTGATGCTCTTATCGATAATGTAATTACTCATGGTGAAATTGAAGATGATGCCGCATGGATTTACGCAGGCGAAGGGATCGAATTATATCATGCCGATGAAGGCGAACAGAAAGGAGAAAAAGAAATGGCAGGAACTGATAAAACAGTCAAAGATGTTATTGACTCAATGAATGAAGAACAGCAGACAGTTCTTAACGCAATGGTTGCTAAAGCTTATGAAGATGGAATGGCAGCCGCAGAAGAAGATGATGAAGATGGAGGAGATGAAGAAATGAAACACAATATTTTCGACATGGATGAGCAGCAGGGAGGATTCCTTTCACATGCTGATGAAGAAGCTATTATTGCTCTTGCTAAAACACCAAATGTAGGAACATTAAGAACAGCTATGAAAATGTATGTTGAACAGAATGCGCACTTAGCACATGGTATCGACGGAATTGAAGAATTATTCCCAGAATATGAACTTACAAATCCAGGTGTACCTGAATTACTTACAGATGATCAGAGCTGGGTACAGAGAGTAATCTCTAAAGCTCACAAATCACCAATCAGCCGTATCAGAACAAGACAGGCAGATGCTAGAAGTCTTACTCCAGCTGCTTTAGGTTACAAAAAAGGACAGGAAAAACAGTTCATGGGTAACCTGAAATTAATCAACAGAACAACAGATCCTCAGACAATTTATGTAAAAGATAAATTAGAAAGAGATGACGTTGTTGATATCACAGACTTCGAAGTAGCTGAATACCAGGATAAAGTAATGACAATGTTACTTCATGAAAAACTTGCTACAGCTATGCTTCTTGGTGACGGTCTTGAAGACGGTGCTGAAGGTAAGATCGACGAAACAAAGATTCGTCCGGTTTGGACTGACGATGAACTCTACACAATTCATGTTGATGTAGATATCGAAGCTGCTAAATCAGAACTTCAGGGTACAAACACATCTGCAAACTTCGGTGAAAACTATATCTATTCCGAAGCTGTTATCACAGCTGCGTTATATGCTCGTGAAAGATACAAAGGCAACGGTACATTAGACTTCTACTGTGCTCCACACCTGCTTAACGTGATGTTACTCGCAAGAGACTTAAATGGTCGTCGTCTCTACGATTCAAAAGAAGATCTTGCTAAGGCATTAAATGTAGGAGAAATCTGCACAGTTGAACAGATGGAAGGTAAAGTTCGTGAAGACAAACAGGGTAAAGAACACAAACTCCTGGGTCTCTTTGTTAACTTCGCTAACTATCACCTTGGCGCAACAAAAGGTGGCAAAGTTACAAGTTTCGAAGACTTCGACATCGACTTTAACCAGCACAAATACCTGAAAGAAACACGCTGCTCCGGTGCTAACACAAGAGTGTTATCTGCTATCGCTCTTGAAGAACCTGTTAAAGCAGATTAATTCAAAATGGAGAAATGACAAATGGCTAAATGGTTTGGAAAAGTCGGTTATGGTGTAACTGTTGAAACAGAACCTGGTGTCTGGGAACCTAAGATTGTCGAATGTGAATATTTTGGCGAAAAACTGAGTAGCACTGTTCGAAAAGTACAGGGTTCTGGCGGAGTTAACGATAATGTTAGAATTTCTAATGTTATCAGTATCATAGCCGATCCGTTTGCCATCAATAACTTCTCTAACATTAAGTATGTCAGTTATATGGGTATTTTATGGAAAGTCGAAGACGTTGAAATTGAATTACCTAGACTGAAAATGACAATGGGGGAGGTATGGAATGGCGAGCAGGCTTGAATTGCAGACAAAACTCGAAGAGTTATTGGGTAGTAAAAATGTCTATTACCAACCCCCAGAGTCAATTAAGATGTCATATCCAGCGATTAAGTATTCGTTAAAGGATTTCAGACTCGAACACGCAGATAATAAACCTTATTATAAATCGCGTTGTTATGAAATTACAGTGATTAGTAAAAACCCAGATCCAGAGTATATTAATAAGCTGCTTGAATTTAAGCGATGTAAATTTGATAGACACTATAAATCTGATAATCTCAATCACTATACATTTACATTATATTACTAAAAATAAAAGGAGGACAAACATATGTCTAAATTAGTATGGGACAAAGTCGGTGAACATCTTTTCGAAGCCGGCGTTGAACAGGGTGTACTCTATCCTATGGTTGACAATGAATATCCATTAGGAGTAGCTTGGAATGGTCTCACATCATTTTCAGCTAGTCCATCTGGAGCCGAACCAAATGCACACTGGGCTGATAACAGAAAATACTTAAATATTATCGGTACTGAAGAATTTGGTGCAACAATCGGAGCATATACATATCCGGATGAATTCGCAGAATGTAATGGTTTCAAAGAACTTGCTCCAGGTGTAAGCGTTGGTCAGCAGGCTCGTAAACCATTCGGTTTCGTATGTAAGACTATTTTAGGTAATGATACAGAAGGTATCGACCACGGATACAAATTACATCTTATTTATGGATGTTCTGCATCACCATCTGAAGTGGAATACAGCACAATTGGTGAAGACGTAGAACCAGGAGAAATGTCTTGGGAAATTTCTACAACACCAGTATCTGTTACAGGATGCAGACCTACTGCACATCTTGAAATTGTATCTACTAAGGTTAATTCTAAGAAGTTAAAAGCGTTAGAAGATATCTTATTTGGATCTTCAAACTCAGAAGCAAGATTACCACTTCCGGATGAAATTGCCGAACTTATGGCGGAAGAAGCGAACGCTTAAAATGTAGTAGCAGCTAGCACTTAAAATATTAAGGCCCTTCTTAACAGCGGGGCCTTTTTATTTTTATTTGAAAGGAGAAAACACAATGTTAGAAAAGAGAATTAAGTATACCGATTATAAAGGTAACGAGAGAGAAGAAGAATTATTCTTCAACTTATCCGAGGCAGAATGTTTAAAATTAGAAACAAGTATTGATGGTGGATTATCTGCATTACTTACTAGACTTTCTGCAGAACAGAATGTTCCGAAAATTATGGAAATGTTCGATGATATCATTTGTAAAGCTTATGGTGAAATCAGCCTTGACGGTAAAAGATTCATTAAAGAAACAGATGCCGGAGTACCGCTTTACAAAGCGTTTAAGGAAACTGAAGCTTACTCTAAATTGTTTGTGGAATTACTCGCAGACCCGAACAAACAGATCGAGTTTATTAATGGTATTATCCCAAACAAAAAAGAAGCTGGTAAATAAGAAAATAATGGAGGATTCGAGAAATGCTTCAAATAACAATACCTGCTAGAAGATTGTGGGATGAAGTTAAAGAAGAGTTTATATATCCAAAGGGTGCAACCATTCAATTGGAGCATTCTCTCGTTTCTCTTTCAAAATGGGAATCAAAATGGTGTAAATCATTCTTTTCCAAGAAAGATAAAACAGATGAAGAGACCCTGGATTATATAAGATGTATGACAATAACCCAAAATGTAGACCCAGAAGTATATGAGAATCTTAACCGATATCCAAATCTTATTGATCAGATTCTTGATTATATAGATGCTCCAATGACAGCTACTAAGTTTAAGGAGGACAAAGGTCCTAAGAAAAATAGTAGAGAGACTATAACTTCAGAGCGTGTCTATTATTGGATGATAGCATACAACATTCCTTTTGAGTGTCAGAAATGGCATCTCAATAGACTTCTTACTTTAATTAGAGTTTGCGATATTGAAAACAAACCTAAGAAGAAAAAGAGTCAAAGTGAAATTATGCAAGAATATGCAGAATTAAATAAAAAACGAAGAGAACAACACAACACGAAGGGGTGATAATAATTATGAAAAATCCTTATCCAGAACCAAAAAGAGTATTAAAACGTACTTATCCGATTATGATGAAAGGTACTGATGTTAAATGGCTTCAGTATCAGTTGAATCTCAAAGGCTACAACCTTGTGGTAGATGGTAAATTCGGCAATTCAACAAGAGATGCCGTTAAGGACTTCCAGCACAGAAGTAATCTCGTAGTAGATGGAAAAGTAGGTCCGGCAACACGAAACACTTTATTGTCCGATAAAGATGTAAGCAGTATCAAAACATATTCTAAAAAAGCAGCCGGGGAAACAAAAATTACATCGAATTTCAAAGTTAAAGAATTTGCATGTAAAGACGGTTCTGATACCGTGAAGATCGATGACGTTACAGTTGGATATTTACAGAAAGCTAGAGATAAGTTCGGGGTTCCGATTTATATCAATAGCGGATATCGTACTTCAGCATACAATAAGAAAGTTGGCGGAGCATCAAACTCTTATCATGTAAAGGGACAGGCTGTAGATCATCATGTAAAAGGTAAAGTATCACTTATGGAACTTGCTAAGTTCTATGAAAGCATTGGTTGTCTTGGAATCATTGTTTATACAAAGAGTGGTTTTGTTCATATTGACAGCCGTACAAAGAAATATTTTGCAATCGATGACGGAAAAACGATTGTGAAGAAAACAACATTCTCTAAATAGGAGAAACTATCATGATTAGTTTTAGACAAAAGGGCGACTTTTCGAAAATTACTCGATACCTTATCCAGGCAAAGGAATCTTCCAAAATTAAAAGTCTCGATAAGTATGGTCGAATGGGAGTGGCCGCCCTTGCGTCTGCAACACCCGTTGACTCCGGATTAACTGCTAAATCGTGGCATTACGATATAACAGAAAAGAACGGAGTGGTTAGACTTAATTTTAGAAACTCAAACATTCAAAATGGAGTTCCGATAGCAATCATATTACAGTATGGTCATGCTACTGGAACAGGGGGTTGGGTAGAAGGAAGAGATTATATCAATCCTGCTATTCAACCTATTTTTGACGAAATTACAGAAAACGCATGGAAGGAGGTTACTAGATTATGAGTACAGTTGTTGACGAACGAGTCGTCTCGATGCAATTTGACAACAAGCAATTCGAAAGAGGAGTTGCTACAAGTATGAGTACTCTTGAAAAACTTAAGCAAAGCTTAAATTTATCCGGAGCAGTTAAAGGTATGGAAGAAATCAGCAAGACTGCCAAAGGTGTCGACTTATCGCCAATTAACAAAGGTGTTGAAGTAGTTGTTGATAAATTTAATTATGCTTCAGTGATGATTAAAAGAGTATTCGAAAATATCGTTGACTCAGCTTATATTACTGGTAAAAGAATCGCCTCCGCCTTTACAATAGATCCGATTAAAACTGGTCTTGCCGAATACGAGACTCAGATTAATGCGGTTCAAACAATCCTTGCAAACACACAAAGTAAAGGAACAACTTTAGATAATGTAAATGCGGCATTAGATGAATTAAACACATATGCTGATAAAACAATCTATAACTTTACTGAAATGACAAGAAACATTGGTACATTCACCGCCGCAGGTGTAGAACTTGATACATCAGTTTCAGCAATTAAAGGTATTGCTAACTTAGCAGCTGTATCGGGTTCAACTTCTCAGCAGGCATCCACAGCAATGTATCAGCTTTCGCAGGCTTTAGCTGCTGGTACGGTTAAGTTAATGGACTGGAATTCAGTTGTTAATGCTGGTATGGGTGGTCAGGTATTCCAGGACTCGCTGAAAGAAACGGCAAGAAATCACGGAATTGCCATTGACAGTATGATTGCGAAAGAGGGATCTTTCCGAGAAACACTTCAAAATGGATGGCTTACATCAGATATCTTACTCGAAACATTAAATAAGTTTACTGGTGACCTCAATGCAGAACAGCTTAAAGCCATGGGTTATACCGAAGAACAGATTGATGGAATTCTCAAACTCGGTAAAACAGCCAATGATGCAGCTACAAAAGTTAAAACATTCACACAGTTGATGGATACTTTAAAAGAAGCTGCTCAGTCAGGTTGGACTCAGACTTGGGAAATCTTAATTGGTGACTTCGAAGAAGCTAAAGAATTATGGACAATGGTTTCTGATGTATTCGGAAAATTCATCAATGATTCAGCTCAGCAGAGAAATGAATTATTACAAGGTTGGAAAGATAGCGGTGGTCGTATACAGCTTATCGAATCACTGAAGAATGCTTTTACAGGCGTTATAAATCTTATCTCTCCAATTAAGGATGCATTTAAAGAAATATTTCCACCTATTACAGTAAAACAGCTTGTTTCATTCACTGAAAATCTTCAGACAATGACTGAAAGATTCAAAGAATTGAGTGTTGAATATGCTCCGAAAATTAAAAAAACTTTTCTCGGAGTATTTTCAGTAATTGATATTGGTGTTACGGTCATAAAAGAACTCGCTATCGGGATTGTAAAATTATTGGGAAATTTCAAAGGTCTCGGCGGTGGTATTTTAGACGTTACTGGCTCTATCGGATCATGGCTTAGTGGTATGCGAGATAGTGTTAAAGAAACCAATATAATTGGTACTTGCATAGGGAATGTAGTTACATTCTTACAAAGAGCTATTGATAAGTTTAAAGAATTTACAGGCATTCTCAAAGAGAAAATAGCTTTACCAGGATTAGAATCTTTACAGGCTATTCTTGGAATGATTTGGACCTCAATTAAGAAAATCGGTAAGATGATTTCTGATATCGGTTCAGAAATTGGTAAAGCATTTGTTAATATTTTCCGAAATGGAGATCTCAATGCAGGTTTAGAACTTTTAAATGGTGGCTTATTAGCTTCTATATTATTAGGAGTTAAGAAATTTGTCGGTGGATTATCAGATGCATTCGACGATGCTACTGGATTATTAGAAAATATAAAAGGAATTCTCGATGGTGTTCAGGGTAGTTTAGAGGCTTGGCAACAGAACTTAAAAGCTGGAACTCTTATGAAAATAGCTGGTGCTATTGGAATATTAACAGCATCATTAGTTGTTATGGCAATGATTGACCCTGTTAAATTAACATCATCACTTGGAGCTATAACTGTATTATTTGCGGATTTAATGGGCTCCATGGCTGTATTTGATAAAATAGGCTTTGCTGGAAAAAATGCGGTTAAAGCTACTGCTATAATGATTGGAATATCCACATCAGTACTTATTTTAGCTGCGGCTTTGAAACAGGTAGCTGATATCAAAACAGAAAGTTTATTTACAGCAGTTCTAGGTATAGTAACACTGACAACTACAATTGTTCTTGCAGCTACAGCTATGTCTATGAATGAAGGTAAAATCATGAAAGGTTCAACAAGTCTTATTGTATTTGCAGGTGCAATAAAAATACTCGCATCTGTATGTAAAGACTTAGCAGACCTCGATTGGAATCAGTTAGCAAAAGGCTTAACTGGTGTTGGCGTGCTTATGGCTGAAATTTCAGCATTTATGTTCGCTGCAAAATTCGGTAACTCAACCATTCAGTCCGCGACAAGTATTGTTATATTAGCAGGAGCACTTAAGATATTAGCATCTGTATGCGGTGTCTTTGGTGAAATGGATACTACTTCGCTTATCAAAGGTGTAACAGCTATTGGTATATTACTTGCGGAACTTGCTTTATTTACAACAGCGACTGGTAATTCTAAAAAGCTTATATCAACTGGTGTGGGTATGATTGCTTTATCAGCAGCTATGAAAATATTAGCATCAGCCATTAAAGATATGTCCAGTTTGAGTTATGGCGAATTATTAAAAGGATTGCTTGGTATGGCAACGGCATTATCTGCCATTGTCTTAGCTCTTAATTTTATGCCAAAAAATATGGTTGGTATAGGAGCAGGACTTGTTGTAACAGCATCCTCATTACTTATATTAGCAGAAGTAATTAAGAAAATAGGCGGAATGAACACCGCAGATATTGTCAAAGGTGTAACAGCTTTAGGAATATCATTAGGACTTCTTGCCGTTAATCTTAATTTAATGAGAGGTACTTTAGCTGCTTCAGCTGCATTACTTGTTGCTGCAGGAGCTTTAGCTGTATTAGCGCCTGTATTAAAAACATTAGGTTCAATGAAAGCAATAGATATTGCTAAGAGTCTTATCACAATCGCAGGAGCTTTGGCTATTATCGGCGGTGCAGGAGTGCTTCTCGGCCCTGTAGTTCCAGCAATGTTAGCTCTTAGCGGGGCAATCGCCTTATTTGGTGTAGGTTGTTTAGCAGCAGGTGTTGGTGTAGCCGCATTTTCAGCAGCATTAGCCACTTTAACAACAGTTGGAACCGTTGGTGCAACCGCAATCGTAGCGGCACTGTCAATTATCGTTACTGGTATAGTGTCATTGATTCCAGCTATTGCAGCCGAAATTGGAAAAGCTATTGTTGTACTTGTTGGTGTTCTTGTTAAATCTGTACCGACACTTGTTGATGGCTTATTGACTCTAATAGTCGAATCTTTGAAAGCGCTTACAACACATATTCCAACAATTATTGATCTATTATACGAATTATTCGTCAAAGCTTTAGATAGTTTTGCCAATGTTCTGCCTGGGCTGATTAAGTCGGCGGTTAATTTAATCGGAGCATTCTTCACAGGCGTTGTTGAGGCTTTAGGATCATTGGATATGGATAATCTTATTAAAGGAGTCTTAGGTATCGGTTTAATGTCTGGTTTAATGGTTGCTCTTGGTGCAGTAACATCCTTAATACCATCCGCAATGGTTGGTGTAGTCGGAATGGGTGTTGTTATTGCTGAGTTAGCATTAGTGTTAGCGGCTATTGGTGCATTATCTAAGATACCTGGTCTTAAATGGTTAATTGATGAAGGTGGAAAGTTCTTAGAAAGTGTTGGAACAGCTATCGGTTCTTTTGTCGGTGGTATTGTTGGCGGATTCATGGGCGGTGTATCAAGTCAGTTCCCTAAAATAGGTGAAGACTTAGCTAAATTCATGAAAAATGTAAAACCGTTTATCGATGGAGCTAAGCAGATAGATTCAAAAGTTGCTAGTGGTGTAAAAGCATTAGCTACTACAATCTTAACACTTACTGCAGCGGATGTTCTCAACGGTTTAACATCTTGGTTTACCGGTGGATCATCACTTGCTGATTTTGGTAAAGAAATTGCAGAATTTGGACCACATCTTAAGTCTTTCGCAGATAGCGTAAAGGGTGTTGACGGTAATGCTATAAAAAATGCAGCAAAAGCTGCTAAGACCTTAGCTGAAATGGCAGATACAGTTCCTAACAAAGGAGGAGTAGCCGCTTGGTTTGCTGGAGAAAATAGCTTAGCTTCGTTTGGTTCTGAAATCGTATCATTTGGTAAGAATTTAAAGTCCTATGCAAATAACATTTCTGGAATTAATACGGCCGCTGTACAAGCGTCCACAGTCGCTGCAAAAACTCTAAGTGAACTAGCAAATACAATTCCTAATAAAGGTGGTATAGCTGCATGGTTTGCTGGAGATAACAGCATTGCAGCCTTTGGTTCTGAAATCGTATCATTCGGTAGAGATTTAAAGAAATATTCAGATGCTGTCACGGGTATTAATGTAGCTGCCGTTGCTGCTTCAGCGACCGCTAGCGCTTCAATAGTGGCATTATCCAAGAATATACCTGAAAACAAATTATTCAAGAATGAAACAACTCTTGATGAATTTGGAAAACAGGTATCTAAGTTTGGAGGACATTTGGGAAAATATTTCGAATCGGTAAGCGATATCAATACTTCTCAGTTATCAAGCGTTATTACTCAGGTTAATAGACTTGTGTCCATGGCTAAAGGTATGGTTGGTCTTGATACTAGCGGTATGAAATCGTTTGGTAAAGATTTAGGCACTTTGGGTCAAAATGGAATCAAAGCGTTTATTAAAGCTTTTACTGACGCACATCCAAAGATTACAACCGCTGCTAAGAATATTATAAATACCTTTATCAAAGGTGCGAAATCAATGACTCCAAATTTCACAAAGACATTCACAACTCTTCTTCAGACAACATTAACAAATATTAATGGAATGAAAGAGAAATTCTATACTGTTGGTAAAACGTTAATGGTTAGATTCAACTCAGGTATTACATCTGAAGCTACATTGACATATTCGACGATAATTGTAATCATCAATAAAGCTTTATCGGCAATAAAAAATGAATATTCAACATTCACATCAGTTGGTCAAACACTAATGGCAAAATTTACAAACGGAATGTCTTCGAAGTCAAATACAGTAGCATCAACCGCTGCTAAAATGGTAAGTAAAGCAGTAAGTGCTGTTAGAGATTATTACGGTAATTTCTATGAAGCAGGTAAGTATGTAGTTGCCGGCTTCGCCGCAGGCATTAGTGCGAACACATACAAAGCTGAGGCCAAATCGAGAGAAATGGCTAAAGCGGCTAAGAGAGCTGCTGAAAAGGAATTGGACGAACACTCACCATCTAAGGAATTCTATAGAATCGGTGCATATGCTGGAGAAGGGTTTGTCAATGCTCTTGATGATTATGCTACTGATTCGTTCGATGCCGCAACTAACTTTGCGAACAGTGCAAAGAAAGGTTTAACCAAAGCCATTTCAAAGATTGTTGATATCGTTGAAGGTAATGTTGATGTGCATCCAACAATTCGTCCAGTGCTTGACTTATCGGATGTTGAGTCTGGAACTAGAAAATTAAATGCGATGTTTAGTCATAACCAGGCTATGGCAATTAGTGCTGGTATACGTAAAGCATCTACTGAAGAAATTCAAAATGGAGTTAATACCCCTGTTGGTAATACATTCCAGTTTACACAAAATAACTATTCGCCTAAAGCACTGTCTAGAGTTGATATTTATCGACAGACTAAGAATCAGTTCTCGGCAATGGAAAGGATGGTACACGCATGATTAAATCTATAACCGTCACAAACTATCTAGGCGATAGTATTAAACTTGAATTATCGAGGCCAGAGAAATCTGGCTTCATAATCAAGAAAATTGAAGGTTTGGGTCCTGGTAAGGCAAATCTTAATATGACAGAAGTTTCTACAAATGACGGTTCAATTTATAACTCATCAAGACTTCCTAGTAGAAATATAGTGTTCTCATTAGGATATTTGTGGAAAAATTCGATAGAGGATGTTCGTCAGCTCTCTTACAAATATTTTCCTATTAAAAAGAAACTTAAATTGCTTATCGAAACAGATAATCGTTTAGCGGAGATTGAAGGCTACGTTGAATCAAACGAACCTGATATTTTTAGTAAAGATGAAGGAGCAGATATTTCAATTATTTGTCCTAATCCGTTCTTTTATTCTGCTGGCGAAGAAGGTAATAACGTAACGGTGTTCAGTGGTTACGACCCGTTATTCCAGTTTCCATTTAGTAATGAGTCACTTAAAGAATGTTTACTTGAAGTTGGTGCAATCCACAACAGTAAAGATGAATGCGTTGTTTATGATGGTGATGCTGAAATTGGTGTTAATATTACAATCCATGCGCTTGGCGAAGCAAGTGATATTACAATCTATAATCTTGGTACTCGTGAAGTAATGCGCATTAACACGGAACGAATGAAATCTCTTACTGGTTATGGAATTATTGCAGGCGATGATATTGTTATTTGTACTGTAAAAGGTAACAAATCAGTAACGCTTGTGCGTAACGGTATTAAAACAAACATTCTTAACTGTTTGGATAGAGATGCCGACTGGTTCCAGCTTAGTAAAGGAGATAATATATTTACATATACGGCAGCTTCAGGAGGAACTAATCTTCAGTTTAAAATTGAAAATAGAGTTGTTTATGAGGGGGTATAAAGTATGGATTTGATGATTTTAAACACAGATCTAGATGCTGTATCAATCATAGATAACTATAAATCTTTGATATGGACAGATCGTTATTATAAGTGCGGAGACTTCGAACTTTTCTCTTCAATGAATAAAGACATCATAAACCATATTAAGCAAGATTACTATCTTCAGAGTAGACATTCAAAACATGTAATGATTGTTGAAGAACTACGAATCGAAAGTGATGTTGAAGACGGAGCTAATATTGTTATTACAGGTAGATCATTGGAATCTATTCTGAACCGAAGAATTATTTGGGGACAGGTAACAATAAGCGGAAACCTTCAAAATGGAATTAAAGCATTACTTGACATGTGTATCATTTCACCAGATGATGAAAAACGAAAGATTCCTAATTTTATATTCGAAGAATCTACAGATCCTGCGATTACGGAATTAGAGATTGAAGCTCAGTATACTGGTGATAATTTGTACGATGTTGTTCAAATAATCTGCGAAGAGATGGGTATTGGCTTTAAAGTAACTCTTAATGATAATAAACAGTTTGTCTTTAAGTTATATTCTGGGGTAGATCGTTCATATGAACAAACTGAAGTTCCTTTTGTTATATTCTCCCCAAACTTTGAAAACATTGTCAATAGCAACTATATAGAGTCTAAAGCTTCTTTGAAGAACGTTACTCTTATTGGCGGAGAAGGTGAAGGAGCTAATAGAAAATATAGTGCTATTGCTATTGAAGAATGTTCCGGATTAAATCGTAGAGAACTTTTTACCGATGCTAGGGACATTTCATCTGATGTTGGGGATGGTAAAATTCTTACTGACTCAGAATATTATGCACAGCTGGATCAAAGAGGATTTGAAAACCTAGCTGAAAATACCTCGATCACATATTTTGAGGGTCAGGTAGAAACTACAATTATGTTTAAATATGGAGTAGATTTCTTCGATGGAGATATTGTTCAGATTGAGAACGAATACGGACACAATAATAGAGCTCGTATTATTGAAATGGTCACATCAATCAACGAAGAAGGAACCTCTACATATCCAACATTAGAAACATTATAGGAAGGAGTATAACATAATGAGCGTAACGAGTGGATTTTTTAACTCGCTTAATGGTGATAGACGTTATAATGCAGAACAGATGTCTGCCATATTTGACGGTGTTATCAATGATGGTGTTTTCGCTAATATTGGTAATACATTCAATGTTAAAGCAAAATCTGGTAATGATATTACAGTTGATATTGGGCGCGCTTGGTTTAACAGCAAATGGATTTATAATGATGCTATCTTACCTTTAACTGCTGATGTTTCAGAAGTTGTATTAGATCGTATTGATGCAGTTGTTATCGAAATCAATCGTAATGATTCAGTAAGAAGTGGCGACATTAAGATTATTAAAGGTACACCAGCAAGTGATCCACAGAGACCTGCTATGTCTAAATCGAACGATATTTATCAATATCCGTTAGCCTACATTAATCGTAAAGCTGGTTCTACCGCTATTACTCAGGCAGATATTACAAGTATGATTGGTACTAGCAGTTGTCCGTATATTACCGGAATTCTACAAGTGACAAATATTGATAATGTAGTTGCTCAGTGGGAAGCACAGTGGAATCAGTGGTATGCAGAAGAAGTAAAAAATGCAGATTCAGAAGCATCCGAATGGATGGCTCAGATGAAAACTGACTTAGAAGCTTGGTTTGCTGATTTACAGATATTTCTTGAAGGAGATACTGCTGCTAATTTATCTAATCAGATTGTTAAATTACAGAATCGATTTGAAGTTCTCGCGAAAGAACGTGCTGTATATGATGATATGGAAGATTCAAACGGAGATTTAATCGAAGATAGCTATGGAAATATCATTGAGGGTAAGACTACATTCGGTGTAGCAACGTATGATGAAAAAACAAAAACTCTTTGTTTATAAATTTTCAACTTAAATAAAGGAGAATAAATATATGAAAATTACAGAATATTCTGCCACTAAAAGATTTACAGAAGATCAGGTCTTACTTGTAGACGGTAATGGTGGTACTAAAAATATTCGTATTGGAGATGCAGTTCAGGCAATGTTTGATTTCATGTCTCCAATAAATCACAGAACAATTTTTAGAGGTAAAAATCTCGGTTCGGTAATTACTACAGAACAGAAAGCGGCAATCCAAGCTGGTACTTTCGAAGATTTATGGTTGGGTGACTACTGGAAAGTTGGTACTATTAGATGGCGTATCGTAGACTTTGATTATTGGTTAGGAACTGGTGATACATCAATGACTAAGCATCATTTGGTTATCATGCCTGACGATAGTTTAGGATCATTTGCGATGAATGATAATGGTACGACTACGGGTGGTTATGCCGGATCAAACATGTATACTACTCATTTACCTTCGGTTTTAAATGATACTATATCCAGCGTTTTTGGTGATGTATTAATATCACATCCTGAACTGTTAACCAATGCGGTTAGTAATGAAGTAGCAAGTGGTCACGCATGGTTTGATGCGGAGGTTGTATTACCAAATCAATTTATGATGTTCGGTTCACGTCCTATAAACGCAAATGGAGGCGGACGTGAGCAGTACGCTAATAGTAATACCCAATTAGCAGCATTACGCGCATTTCCGGATTTAATAACTCTTAGATATTCCCATTGGTTAAGAGACGTTACATCGGCAACCACTTTTGCCATGGTTAATGCTAATGGTGGCGCAGGTAGTGATTCGGCATCAAATAGACATGGTATTCGCCCAGTATTCGCAATCGGATAATAGGAGGAATTCAAAATGGATAAAATATATACAATTACTCTTGCTGATGGAACGGTTTTAGACAGCTTGAAACTTAGTGGTAATACCTTTATCTCAAAAGTTTCAGTAGATGCAGCGATCTTTGAAAGTAATTGTTCGCCGGTTGTTATTAATGATGGTGAAAAAGACGAGATTCATCCAAACATGGAATTTGTTCAGGCAGCTACAAATGAACCTGGAGAATATTGGTTTATTCTTAGAGACTTTACAAAAGAAGAACTCGCATCTATTAAAACTCGTGCTGACATTGAATATTTAGCAATGATGTGCGATGTGGAACTGTAAAGGAGGACTATCATGGAACATAGTAAAAATTACGACAAAGTAAAATATTGGTATAACATGAATATGTGGGATGAAACTCGAGTTCGTAATGCTGTAGAAAAAGGCTGGATTACAAAAGCTGAATTCACGGAAATTACAGGATTAGACATTGATTAGATAATTATTTAAAGAAAGGATGGGCAAAATGACATGATGGATTTTACAACATTAACCGAACATTTTGTACTCGTAGTGGTGGTTGCTTGTTTAGTAGTTGGTTACATTATTAAACATACGTCGTTTTTAAGTAAGATTCCTAATAACGACATTCCAGTTATTCTCGCAGCGGTTGGAGCAGTCTTAAATGGATTTGTTAGTGGATTCTCAGTTGAGTCGATTGTATATGGCGCTGTAATGGGATTAGCATCTACAGGTTTACATCAGGCATTTACTCGATTCGTTGAAAATAAGACAGAAGAGTAGGTGGTTAAAATGGATGAAATGCAGGTTATAGGATGGGTAGTAACCTCTGTAATTACATTAGGTGCGTTTATCGCAGTTATTACAAAATTTACTCAACCTATTAATGATTTACGGATCGTTATTCAAAAATTGAATGATAGTATCGACAACATGAAAAAAGATTATGAAAGTCATGAAAAACGAATTACAAAACATGGTGAAGAGATTGATGAAATCAAAAGAACTGTACATGGCATAACTACCAAGATGGAAATGTATCATAACATAAAATAATCGTAAAAGTGGTGAGGAATTATAACGATGAAAAAAATGGAAAGACTTGAAAAAGATGGACAGCTCTATGAAATCGTTGATGCAGGAGCTAGAAAAATGATTAAGGAACAGGACATGCTTATGAATGATTTAATTGTTCCGTTTCATGTAATATACGATCTTAATCAAACCATCCCCGCAAATACAACAAAAGAAATAAATTTGCCACTTGAGCAAGTACGTGCTGCTGTTCCTGATGGATATAAGATACTTTCGAATATACCGGTAAATTATATGACGCGTAACGGATACACTTGCTGTTGTCGTTCATACATATATAATAATAATATTGTTTGTCATGTATATAATCTCGATACGAGTCAAGTTCAGCTGCAGGGTATTACATTATACTTCTTAGCAATAAGAAATTTTGGTTGAATTCATATTTGACCCACACAGACTTAATGACTTTAATATCACAAAATGAAAACGCTCCTCAGGGGATTGTATTTCCTCTGGGGTGTCGTTTTTGATATCGTACCCAATACAAACCTTCTTTTTTTTTTGTTGTTGTAGTCTTTGATTATATCATCAAACGCCAATCGAGTGTCACCATCAATCATATAAGTCAAAAATACAACAAAGGAAAACCCTTGATACACAAGGGCTCCTTAAAATTTTATATTTTTAATTCTATATGGATTTTCATATCATCAGGTTCATTTTTACGCCAATTTAAACGTTTTGTTTTAGAATAAATAACTCTATCAATAATCGATTTTAGGGATTCATTCTTTTCTGGAATTGACATTTTATTATATTCATTCAGACATTTAGACAATTCTGGAATTACCTTTTTATATCTAGTCAAAGTATCAACTTGTTCGTCATCTTGTAATTCGGCAAGTTGCTCTTCAAAAATTCTTAATTCATCATCAATGTCTTTCTTCAATTCTATATATTGATCATAAGTAAATTCTTCTCTATTTCTAGCACGCATTAAATTCTTTAATTCAACTTTTAGACCTGCAATTTTATTATTGAGTTTAGTTATGGCTTTCTTACTACTTACTCTTTCTTTAACTATTTCTTCTTCGTAATTATCAACATAATAATTAAAGTTCTTTAGTTCTAATTTAAGTTTTTCTAATATAGACTTTTCTAATGACTGTAAACAACATGAAACCATATTACAATTTTGATTACTACACATCAGAGTATCTTTTAATGGTGCTGGTTCCGTATAAGTTAATATTTGTTTATCAAACTCGTCAGTATCTATTTCTAAAATAAATTTTAATTCAAACCATTTCTCATCAAACTTCTCGTTATAGTATACTCTTTCTAGGTTAGGTGAAAGCCACGAAGCAACTGTATATTTAGGTGTTTCAATAAAATCTGCGATTTCCTGTAATGATATACTTTTCTTTTCTTTAGCTTCTCTTAATAATTTATTTAAACCCTCTTTATCTAATTTATATTTTCTAACTTTCTTTCTTGCTTTAGAATCTCTAGCGTTCTTAATTCTTACAAGTGAGTAACCACACTTTTTACAAAACACAATACCTGCTAAAGGATTCTTTAATTCTCTACCGTCCGTAGTCTTTGGTAAAGCACGCCCTTTTATTTTTTCTTGAGCTATATCCCAAACTTCTTTTGAAACAATTGGCTCCTGCATACCTCTAACAAGCATATATTCTTCCGCAGTAGTACGAAACTTAGTTAGATCGCCATCAATTAATTTTCTTATTACAGGTCGTTTACCCCAGGCTAAAGATCCATAATAAACTTCATGCTTTAAGATATGTCTTACCATATTATAATTCCAAGGTTTTTTACTACGAGATTCCATTTGATGCTTATTTAAATAACTGGATATTTCTTTTGTTGTTAAATCCTCATTTACAAATAAATTAAAAATTGTTTCTACAATAGGAGCTTCAATCTTATGTTTGACTAACATAAATCCCTTATCCAAAGCTTTACGATCATAACCAAATGGAGCTGTACTTCCTATATATTTTCCTTCACGAATTGATAGGGCTTTTCCTCGATCCATAATCTCTTTTGAGTATTCGAGATATTTATTACCCTGGGATAGCTGAGCTTCGAATAGTTCTCTATCAAATTTATTATTTAAATCGTAAGTTTTAGTTACAGTTACACATAAAGTTTCTGTATATCTTAATATTCGAACTACACGTCCACAATCTAACATATCTCCACGAGAAATACGCTGTGGCTCTACTACTAATAATGCTTTAATTTCTTCTTTCTCTAATCGGTTAAACACTTTCTTTATTTCAATACGTTCATCAAGAGTCTCCCCACTGACTACTTCTCGATAAATATTTTCTTCAGGTATCTTTTGTCCAAACGTTTGTATTGCAAAATCTTGAAGTATTTTCTCATGTCTGTATAAGACTTCCTCAACACTTTCTTTACCCTCAGATCGTGACTTTCTTAAATAAATTATTATTTTATAAACATCTATTAAGCTTAATTCTTGTGGTGTTATCATCTTCATGGTAAAACTTACCCCTTCTTTTTGTTTTATCATTCTAGTATGCTTCAAATAGTAAACTTTTCATAAAACATTGAATACTTACATATATTTTATTGAGGTGATCGTATGAAAATTACAGTGTCGAGAAAAACTCCAACAAAAGAAGTTCTTAGAAATATTTATGATGTGATGAACAAAAATATTAAAAACGAAAAGTGTTTCTACACATCAGAACAAGTCAAAAAATTAAAAAAAGATAAAAACAATATTTGGTTGTAAATTATTTTTTAAATTGATCTTTAGCAGACAGATAAAGTTTCATAATGCTGTCATAAAGATCCTGTTTTTCTTCCATAGGGACAAGCTCACTTTCAAATATTAGTTTTGCACGTTCTAATAAATCTATAGTTTCGATTTCATCAGACTCAAAACCGAGAGTTTCGATTGATATTCTAAAATAATCAGCTAAAGCTTTTATTTGATGAATATTGAAATTTCGTTTACCTGTTTCTAAATTTGAAACTTGACCACGAGATAAAGGTTTACCGGTAGTTTTATCACCTAAAATTATTCCAAGTTCATCTTGTGTAATATTTCGATCCTTTCGTAGTTGTTTAACTCTTTTACCGATTTCTCGGGTATCGAATGACTTTTGTAATCGCAAAAGATAATACAATCCTTTCTTTTTTATGTTTTTGCGTATTTATAATTTCTTTAATAAATACATATTAATATTTGCACAAAAATATTCAAATAGCAAACTTTTTGATTTTTAGTTATACAAATTACATACTTATTTCATAAATTCAGATTACTATTATTATTGTGATTCTTGAACATATGTTCGCATTATTACTTATTAGGAGTGGAACGGATGGAAGGCATTACAAAAGTAATTGAAGAGTTAGGAAATATTATAGTTGCAAAAGATATAGAGTTAGAATTCATGCAAGAAGAGATTAATAAACTAAGAAAAAAAGTTGAAACCGTTGAACAATGCCTCGAAATCTATGAGGCTTGTTATACTAAAAAAGATAAATAATTTTTTTAAATATAATGCTTCAAATAGTGAAATTTTATTGAGAGGATAATTCAAGATGACAACGTTGATCAGGGCTGAACTATCAAAGAAAAATAAGTATTGGATTAGCAAACACAGGCACTATGAGTTAAAACATTTTTGTTTACAGTATCCTTATTGGAAAAAGGCATATGAAGAATTTGATGATTCTAGTATTTCTTTATCAATGATAGAACATATACCGACTAGTAATATTCCTGGAGACCCCACGGCAAAACGTGCTCTAATGAAAGAATACTATTCAAAGAGAATCAAACTAATTGAAAAAGCAGCTATGGAAGCTGATGAATATTTATATACATATATTTTAAAAGCAGTAACAGAAGAATTGTCTTTTACATATTTGAAAACTAGATTGGGTATTCCATGCGGTAAAGATATGTATTACGACCGATATAGAAAATTCTTTTGGATACTTAATAAGTCGCGAGATTAACAACTACTATTATGGAGAAAAAAATATTATTCGAGGAGATGTTTGTTATGTTAAACAAAATCGCAAATGGATTAATAATTTCTGCTGGGGTATTTACTGTGTATGCAGCATATCAAGTAGGTAAATTAGTAGAAGGTAAGAAAAATCTTGAACGATGGAAATCATTACAAAAAGAAATCGAAAAATATTTAGATAAATATGAAATTATTTTTGAGGAGGAAGCCTAATGGCTTCTTCTTTTTTATTTGCGCGATATATACATATAGTTTTATAGAATAGAAATAAAATAAGGAGGTATTAATATGATATCAACAAACGCATTCAAAATTTTACTTTTAATAACAGCAATATACTTGGTGATTGCAGTACTGGTGTTTATTGTTAATCTTATAGCAGTAATTAAATATGTTATTGATATGATTATGGAGAAATATTTTCCGAAATATTATTACTATGATTGGGAAGACGAAGAACTCTAATAAGGGTTCTTCTCTTTTTATTTTTCTAATCTAGCTTAGATCTTCTAATCTAGGTTTACATATTCCGTACTTGGGTGACAAGAATCAGTGTTATTTTTGTAATGTGAAAAAATCCCGGGTAGGAATTTTGATAAAACAAAACTAAAAAGAAAGGAGAAAAATATGTGGTATGTATTATGTTCTATCCTTGGGGTTGTCACGGGCTGTGTATTAACTTCCATACACAAAAGAAGTAAGGCTATAGGAGAATTACAAGTGATTACTTCTGAGGGGGAAGAGCCTTATTTATTTCTTCAGTTAGACAAAGAAGTTCCAAACTTGTACAAATATCCGTACGTGTCTATGAAGGTAACTAAGAAGCATGTAGATTCGCAAAGATAACACGTACTATTATGAAAAAGTATAAAGGAGGAATTCAAAATGAATGACACAAACAGAATTTTACTGGAAGAAGTTATTGAAGGTCGTCTTACAGAGGTAAAATATTGTAACGGGGATGATGAAAACAGTAGACAATATTTTAGAGAAGCTATGGACGCCGTAGCAAAACAAATCGAAATCGATAAGATCGATGCAAATTATCAGGAGCAGCTTGAGAAATTAGATGTTGAAAGGGAAAAGCTTGAAGCAGATAAAGAAAAATTTGAAGTTGAAAGAGAGAAACTTGAAGCGGACAAAGAAAAACATCAAAAAGAATTAGATGCTAAAGCTGCTGAAGCAAAAAAAGATCGAATGGTTCAGATTGGAATATTTGTAGGCGGATTAGTTGTTGGAAAATGTATTGATTACGCTTTCGAACGTGCCCATGTTACAAGAATTTGTCACTTTGAGAAAGACTATACATTCACAACTTCACCAGGAAGAGCTTTAGGTAAGTTATTCCGTTTTAAGAAGTAAAACCTAATATGATTCAAAATGAGGGGCTATGAATACATAGCCTCTTGATTTTTCTTAAGGGGATGATTATGAGATATCATTATAAAAAACCAGCTATATATTACTCAAGATATGGGATTACATATGACTGCAACCATCCGGTATATCATAAATGTACTCTATATCAAATTGGTAAATATGGTTTAGCAGTTATACAACAAAGATATGACGAAACTAGCAAAACAACTTGGTGGGGTGAGATTGATCCTTGGTTGACTGACAGTATATATTTACATCCGAATTTTAAGAGTTTCTTTGATGAACGTTCCAGGATGGTTGATGATGGATTATATCCTACCGTCACTATTAGACAACTAATGTGGGCGTTAAAAATGAAACCAATACCTCGACAAAGATGGGAAACATGCTTCGATAGACGTGATATTTAGCGAGATTTACATCTTCTCTTATGAAAAAGGAGGAGATTATCATGGATGAATTAAAAATGAAATTATCTACAAAATTTATGAAAGGAATTGTTTCTAAATTGATATCTATGACTATTCAAAAGAAAACTGGATATAAAGTAAACATTCAGCTTAACGATTTGGATATTAAGATTATTGATGGGGAAGCACACGTTCACGCAGATGTAGACGGAACTATTAACAAAGATGAGTTTATGAAAATCATCAAAAAAGCAGGATTAGATTGAGTCTGAAAAGACTCTTTCTTTTGTTTTTTTCGCATTATATACAAGCCCTCTTATGAAAAGGAGAACTACTCCCGTATTATATATCGGAGAAAGCTTCGGAATAGTTAAGATGGTTAGTTCTAATGGAAGAATAAGAGTTAAAACTCAACATCGTAGGTTCGAATCCTACGCTATTCTTTTTATTTTTCGCGAAAAATACAGATTGTATTATGAGAGAATGATAGTTCGAGTATGGTGCTCGCTTGGTGAAAATCAAGAAGTTAGGTTCGATTCCTAAGGATATCATTCTCTTTAGTTTTTGCTTTACCAAATCTATCGAAGGGTGAGGATAAAAATGTTACGCCAAACAAAGTTGTTTTTCAAACGTAACGGGTCAACTATCTTAACAGTGTTAGGAGGAATCGGAGTAGTAGCAACTTCAGTAATGGCAGTAAAAGATACACCAAAAGCTTTAAGATTATTGGATGAAGCTAAGAAGAAAAAAGGAGATGATCTTACTAAATTTGAAATGGTTAAAGTAGCTGGACCAGTTTATATTCCAACAGTACTAGTAGGTGTTAGTACTTTAGGTTGTGTATTTGGGGCAAATGCTTTAAATAAAAAACATCAAGCGGCTCTTGTTGGAGCGTATGGAATGTTAAACGAATCCTATAAAAACTTTAGAAATAAAGTGGATGAAGTACATGGCGAGGGAACTAGTAAAGAAATTGATGAGGCTATCGTAGAAGATAAGACTAAAAATGAACTTAGATTATTCTATGATATTTATTCGCAACGTTTCTTTGAAACTACCTTATTTAAAGTTCAATTAGCAGAATACAATGTAAACCGAGATTTGGTTATGCGTGATTATGTATATTTAAATGAATGGTATGAATACCTTGATATTCCAACTGTAGAAGAAGGTTGGGATGTTGGTTGGTCTACAGGATTCTGTTTTGAAGCTTATTGGCAACCATGGATTGATTTCGCCCATAGTGATGGAGTAACTAAAGATGGACGAGAATATATTAGTATTGGATTCTTTGGTGAACCAACTAAAGATTTTGAAGATTATTTCTGATACCGCGAAATTCGCAACTACTATTATGAAAAAAATATAAGGAGGAAATGGTTATGAACGCAAAATTAATCAAAGGAATTAGTCTTGGAGTTAGCATTTTAGGCGCTGGATTAGGAGTTGTTGGGAGCATTCTCGACAAAAAACAGATCACAGCAGATTTAGCAGGCTCTAAAGAAGTAAAAGACATGATTAACGAGGCAGTAGCTGAAGCACTTAAAAATTTGTAAACAAATAAGGGAGTCCCTAGTGGACTCTTTTATTTTTTGTTCATTAAAAATATGAAAGGAGAAAAAAGAAAAATGAGCAAAGAAAAATTGACTAAGTTTGTTAAAAGCGTAAAAATGGGTGCAAGCAAACATAGTCCAGAAATCTTAATTGGATTTGGTATTGCTGGTATGATTACTGGTATCGCGCTTACCGTTCCAGCAACCGTAAAAGCTTTACGCAAAATCGATGAAAAGAAAAAAGAAACATTCATCGAACTTGAAGAAGAGGGTAATTTAGGAGACCTTGAAACTCATGAGGATGTGGAATTAACAAAAATTGAAGTAGTTAAAGCTACATGGACTTGTTATATTCCTACAGTTGTTACATGTGCAGCATCGACAGCATGTATCATCGGAGCTAACAAAGTAAATCTTAAACGAAATGCGGCGTTAGCAACAGCATACAAACTTTCCGAAACAGCTCTCACTGAGTATAAGGAAAAAGTTATCGAAACTATCGGAGAAAAGAAAGAGCGTAAAGTTAGAGAGGAAATATCTAAAGATCGACTCAAAAAAGATCCGGTCGGTAACAAGGAAATCATTATCACAGGAAACGGAAAGACTCGATTTTATGACGCAATGAGTGAAAGACGTTTTGAATCTGATATCGAAACATTGAGAAAGATTGAAAACGATCTTAATTTGAGAATGCGTGACGAAATGCGCATTAAACTCAATGACGTATATTCTGAAATCGGTCTCTCGCAGATACCTTTAGGAGATTCTGTAGGCTGGGATATTGAAAACGGATACATTGAGATGGTATTCGATTCTATGATTGATACAGATGGAACTCCTTGTATCGTACTTGATTACTTAACTCGACCAGCATATATTAGCGATAAATTCTATTAAGAAATTCGCGAAAAAAACACATAATATTATGAAAGAATAAACAATTTAAGGAGGACTTAAAAATGACAAACGAATTAAAAGAAACTTTAGTAAACGAAGAAGCAATCGAAATGGTAGCTGAAGAAGTGGTTAACGAAGGGACTGGCAAATTAATGAAAGTTGGATTAGGTGTCGGCGCAGTTTTTGTAATTGGGGCATTAGCATACGCAGGATACAAAAAATTCAAAAAGGTTAAAAACCAGGTCAAAGTAACTGTTGACGGCGAAGAAGTAGAAGCTGAAGTAGTAGACACTGAAGAGAAAGATTCAGGAGTTGAAGCCGAATAATGAAATTTATTCAAACTTAGAGAGGGGTACCGACAAGGTATCCTTCTTTTTGTTTTGGCTTATAAGGGGTACATCATGGAAAAAGAATTACACAAATATATTTATGATGGTCCTGTAATGGAATTTGATAAGTTAGTTGCTGAACATTGGAAGGGTGAAACTATGGCTACTTCCGAGCGCAAAGCAAAAAGTAATTTAGCTTATCAGTTTAAGAAAAAGAATAATAAAATAGCCAGCGTTAAGGTCACATTGCCCGGAAAAATAACGCAGGTTAGTTGAAAGGAAGATTTACTATGAATATGGATAATTATACTCCAAATTCCCACAAGTTCAGAGCTGAACAGAAAAACAAACCTGCTGAAGAACGAAAAAAAGTTGAGAAGGTTGTTAGTGGAAAAGTTAAAAAGAAAAAAGCAGGTCCTAAATTAAGAGATTTGTTCGTTCCGGAAGATATTACGGATGTTAGAGCATTCTTAATCGGAGATATCCTCATTCCTGCGTTTAAAAATATGCTTTTAGACACTGCGGAAGAATTTCTTGATGGTGGTGGTTCTAGACGTCGTAAAAAACGTTCAAGAGCGGATCAAGTATCTTACAGAAGTTATTATCGTAAAGAAGACGAACGCGATTCAAGAAGATCAAGAACTTCATATAACTATGATGAAGTATATTTTGATTCCCGTGGCGATGCGGAAGTCGTTCTTATTCGAATGGAGGAAATATTAGACGAATACGGTCAGGTCAGAATTGCTGACTACTATGATTTAGTAGGCATTAGCGGAGAATATACAGACAATAATTATGGCTGGACAGATCTCAAATATGCCGATGTTGAAAGAACCAGAGATGGTTTCACAATTAAGTTACCGAGAGTAATACCACTTAAATAAGGAGAATGATATGCCAGAAAATATTTTAGTTAGAGATACAATTTTAGATACTGCAAAAAGTATTATTAGCGGAGAAAGACAGGGAACTTACGGTAAACCGGAAAATAGTTTCGCTGTTATTTCTCAGCTTTGGACAGCGTACTTAGGTAAAGAAATTAGCTGTGCAGACGTAGCAAATATGATGATTCTTTTAAAGATTGCTAGAAATTCTAGCGGTGTATACAAAGAAGACAATTGGATTGATATTTGTGGATACGCTGCATTAGGTGGAGAAATCCAGGCAAATTTTGACAAAAAGGAGAATAAATAATCATGAAAAAAACAGAGATTATGAATAAAGTTAAACGTTCTGTAAACAGAGCAGGATTAACATTACGTAAACACAGTCCGGAAATCTTAGTTATTACAGGTATTGGACTTGGCGTTTTAGCAACAGTAAAAGCTTGTCAGGCAACTTTAAAAGTTGAATCTGTGGTTGAAAAACATACAAAAAAAATGGACGAGATCAATAAAAAATACGAAGAAGGTGTAACTGAATCTGGTGAAGATTATACTCACGAAGATATGAAAAAAGAAAAAACCAAAGTATATTTTCAGACAGGTGTTGAATTCGGCAAATTATACGGACCTTCAGTAGCTATTGGAACTTTATCTGTAACCAGCATCCTTGCATCAAACAATATTCTTCGTAAGAGAAATGTTGCTTTAGCAGCTGCTTATACAGCAATTGATAAAGGATTCAAAGAATATCGCGGGAGAGTTGTTGAACGTTTTGGTGAGGATATCGATAGAGAACTTCGTTTCGGAGTAAAAACTCAGGAAGTCGAAGAAGTTGTTAAGGACGAAGATGGTAACGAAACAGTTGTGAAATCAACAGTTAATGTTGTAGATCCTACTAAAATTTGTGATTATTCCAAGTTCTATGATGCTAGCTGTACGGGATGGAATAAAAGTCCGGAATATAACTTAATGACTCTTAAACGCCAGCAGGATTATGCAAATGATCTTTTACAGGAAAGAGGTCATGTATTCTTAAATGATGTTTATGACATGCTTGGAATCGACAGAACCGAAGCTGGTAATATTGTCGGATGGATTTATGATGAAAAGAATCCTAACGGTGATAACTTTATCGACTTCGGAATCTATGATCAGGACAATGAGCGTAAACGTGCATTTGTAAACGGTCATGAAAATGTAATCTTATTAGATTTCAATGTTGACGGAGTCATTCTGGATAAGATTGAAAAGAAGAAAAACTGAAAAGGTTTTGAACCGGATATTTATGACTACCCTTGGCTCTTAGAACAATTTAAGGTCTAAGGGTATTTTGCTGAAAGGAGAAATAACGTGATAACAGAATTGTTAATTAACCATAAAAAAGTGAGGAGATCGAAAAAAGCAAAAACTTTAATCGCTACGTTAATGAGTGCTTGTATTTTAGTTACAGGCATCAATGTTCATGCGATAACTAATGCTAGAACTCAAGAAACGGTTGTGGAAGAAATAAGTATCGAGTTTGATATTCCGGAAACTCCAGTGGTTAAACCGCCAATTAAGGAGGTGATTGACCATGTAGAAGTGATTGAGGAGCCAGTTGTAGTAGAGTCATATTCTATGTCTGAAGAAGATATTAGATTAATAGCTTTGGTGACTATGGCTGAAGCCGAAGGAGAATCTGAATATGGGAAACGTCTAGTGATCGACACAATTCTTAACCGCATGGATCACGAAAGATTTCCTGATACTGCGAGTGAAGTTATATATCAGAAAAATCAATTTACGTCAATGTGGAACGGACGAGTGGATAGATGTTACGTTATGGATGATATTTGTCAGCTTGTTCGAGAAGAATTGCAGTCCAGAACAAATTATGATGTGGTATTTTTCACAGCAGGTGGATATGGTAAATACGGAACACCAATGTTTTCAGAGGGCAATCACTATTTTGCAAGTTACTAAAATTTAGGAGTGGATATAAATGAAACACAAAGTAGATTTAGCCGCTTACACTTTAGCAACTATGGCTAGTCTTAGCTTCATTTTTGGTGTTGTTATATTAACTACTGAAGGGAATGTTTAATATGAATCAACTCGAGATATTACTGTCAGTTCTCGACGAGTCTCTCGATACAAGAAAGAAAAGACACCTGGTTGGGGGTGTTCTTATGAGTATTTCATTACTTTTTGGTGGGTTAGCAACTACTGTTATGACGTTAAAAACGGAGGATATTAACTACAATGAATAACAAAGTATTATGTATACTTGCATTTTCTATGGGGGCAGCCGTTGGTTCGGTTGTCTCCTGGAAACTGTTACAAACAAAGTATAAAGAATATTACGAGCGACTTGCTCAGGAAGAAATTAATTCTGTAAAAGAGGCATTTGCTGGTATGACACCACGCCCTAAACAGGAACAGTCTAATGAGGCATCTGCTGTAAGATCAGAAAAAGAGAGATATTCCGAAATCATAAGAAGTATGGGATATTCAAATACAGAGAAAGGAGATGCGGATGATATGCGAAACGAAGACCATATTACCGTAATCCCGCCTGATGAATTCTACGATTGGGATGATTACGATAATATTACGCTTACCTACTATGCAGATGGTGTATTAGTCGATGACCAGGATGGAATCATTGAAAATCCTGACGATGTTGTGGGTAGTGATTTCGCAAGTCATTTTGGAGATTATGAGGACGACTCTATATTTATTAGAAATGATAAGTATGGAGCTTGTTATGAAATTCTTAGATCTTATGAGAATTATTCGCATCCGGTGGAGGATGAATGATCGAGATTGAAGTAAGAAATGAATATTTCGAATGGATGCTAAATATGATGTGTCGCAATAGATATGAAAGAGTCTCTTTTCGCAAACTTCTAATGCTTTTGCATAATACTGAGTTTGTATATAGCATCCGTAGAGATAGAAATAGAGCCAGCGATGGTGTTGAATTAAGACGTCGCTTTGGCTTATTTATTGGTTATGACGATATCGATGATTATTTAGAAGGACCTTGTAGTGTTCTTGAAATGATGATCGCCCTTGCTATACGTTGTGAAGATATCATGGACGATACTAGTAAGGGTGATCGAACAGCTCAATGGTTTTGGAAAATGATTGTAAACCTTGGTTTGGGCGGTATGATCGACGATAGATTTGACCGAAAATATGTCGAGAATGTAATTGATAGATTTCTAGATAGGGATTATGAACCAAACGGAAAAGGTGGTTTATTTACTATCAGAAATTGTGACAGAGATTTGAGAGATGTTGAGATTTGGCATCAGTTATGTTGGTATCTTGACAGTATTGAATAAAAAATAATAGGAGGACAATCGTAAGATGGATAAAATGATTGGTTATATTTTTGGAGAACTTGGAACAAATTCCAATGATATTAAAAACTTAAAGAGGGTCATTAACAATCAGGCAGGAGTTATTAAAGTGTGTCGTTTTGGTTGTATGGTGGCTGTTGCATATTCAACATATGCCATTTGTAAAGGTATTGCTGCGAAGCATGAGGTTGAAGCGCTTAAAAAGAAAGTAGCCGATCTTGAGAATCAGCTCAACCCAAAAGAAGAGGTAGAAGAATAGAAAGGATATTTAAAATGTAATGCTTGATTTCCTAAAGATTTCAACAAGAACTAAACGTCAAGGTCCAATTGAAGTTTATCCGAAGTTTATTATTAAGAATTCTTCGGATTTGATGATTCGAGGTGGGGATTTTTACGCTATATGGAATGAAGAGCTGGGTTTATGGTCTACTAATGAAGAGGATGTTGTACGCTTAATCGATAAGGAACTGGATAAATATGTTGAAGAAAATAAACAATATTTACAAAGTTTCGGTCAGTATAAAATATCATACATGTGGGATTCCGAGTCAGGATCTATTGATGCTTGGCATAAATATTGTCAGAAGCAGATGTGGGATTCATATACCATGCTTGACGAGAATCTCATATTTTCCAATACAGAGTCTGATAAAAAAGACTTTGGAAGTAAGCGACTCAATTATCCGCTTGAAGCGGGGAGTATTACCGCATTTGATAGACTTATATCAACTTTATATTCTCCAGAGGAACGACATAAAATTGAGTGGGCTATCGGATCTATTGTAACTGGAGACTCTAAAACGATTCAGAAGTTTATGGTTCTTTTTGGCGCTCATGGTACCGGTAAATCGACAATCTTGAATATTATCCAGAAGTTATTTGATGGGTATTATTCAGTGTTTGATGCAAAGGCTTTAGCATCGGCTACGAACGCTTTCGCTCTTGAAGCGTTTAAGACAAATCCTTTGGTTGCTATTCAGCATGACGGTGATTTATCAAAACTTGAAGACAATACAAAAATTAACAGCTTGGTATCTCACGAGGAAATGACGGTTAATGAGAAGTTTAAATCTACTTATACCAACCGTTTCAAATGTTTCTTATTTATGGGTACTAATAAGCATGTAAAAATTACTGACGGAAAATCAGGTCTGTTGAGACGACTTATTGATGTTGAACCATCAGGTAATAAATTACCTCCAAAAGAATACAAAACAATAATGAAACAGATCGATTTTGAGTTGGGAGCAATTGCCTATCATTGTATGCAGGTATATTTGGATGATCCTGGATATTATGATGATTATGTACCAACTTCAATGATGAGTGCTACGAACGACTTCTTTAACTATATGATAGAGTCTTATCCTATATTTGTAAAAGAAGACAGTACAACTTTAAAGAGTGCTTGGGAAAGGTATAAAGTATATTGTGAAGATGCAAAGGTTCCATATCCATTTTCTCAACGAAACTTTAAAGAGGAGTTGAAGAACTACTTCTGGGATTTCGATGAACATTTTGATGCTGGTGATGGAACTAAAATTCGTTGTCTTTATAGCGGTTTCAAAAAGGATAAGATTTTTCCTAGTGAAAAAAAGCCGGAGGTAAAAAATGAAGAGAACAAAGCGAAACACTTGGTATTGGGAGCTGTATCATCTATATTTGATGAAACCTGTGGCGATTGTTTTGCCCAATATGCTACTGATAGAGAAACTCCGACAAAAAAATGGGATGAGGTTACTAGTAGATTATCAGAGATCGATACATCAAAAATCCATTATGTCAAGATTCCTGAGAATCACATAGTAATTGACTTTGATATTAAAGACGAAAATGGTAATAAGTCTTTAGAAAAAAATATTGAGGAAGCTAGTAAGTGGCCACCTACTTACACAGAACTCAGCAAAAGCGGATGTGGGGTTCATCTGCATTATATTTACACTGGCGACGTTTCAAAACTTAGCCGTGTATACGGCGACCATATTGAAATTAAAGTATTCACTGGTAAGAGTTCATTGAGACGAAAATTGACTAAGTGTAACGACTTACCTATTGCTACTATCAGTTCAGGGTTGCCACTGAAAGGAGAAAAAATGGTAAGTAACGATGTTATTAAAAGCGAACGAGGGCTTAGAAACTTGATTGAACGAAATCTCAATAAAGAGATTCATCCTGGGACTAAGCCTAGTATCGACTTTATTTATAAGATATTAGAAGATGCATATGATAGTGGCTTAAATTATGATGTCACTGATTTGCAGAATGCGGTATTTGCGTTTGCTGCTAACAGTACAAATCAATCAGAATATTGCATCAAGCTTGTGAATAAGATGCACTTCAAATCGGAGGATGCATCCGATGCAGTAAATGCTGATGAGGATATGATTATATTCTATGACGTTGAAGTATTCCCTAACTTATTTGTAGTTGACTATAAACTTCAAGGTGAAGGTAATCCTATTGTAAGAATGATTAACCCGAAACCAGCTGATATTGAAGAGTTATGTAGATTCAGATTAGTAGGTTTCAACTGTAGACGATACGATAATCATATTATGTATGCTCGACTGATGGGATATACTGAAGAGCAGCTCTATAAGTTATCACAGAGAATTATCAACAATGGTGATGGATTCTTTAGCGAAGCTTATAATCTTTCATACACTGATATTTATGATTACAGTACCAAAAAGCAGTCTCTTAAGAAATGGGAGATTGAACTTGGTATTCATCATCAGGAATTAGGTTTACCTTGGGATAAACCCGTTCCGAAAGAGTTATGGCATAAGGTTGCTGAGTATTGTGAGAATGACGTAATGGCTACTGAAGCAGTATGGAATGCTACTCAGGCAGACTTTATGGCTCGTAATATTCAGGTTGACCTTGTTAGATTGATGCATAACTTTGAAGTTTCGGTTAACGAATCAACAAACTCATTATCAGGCAAAATTATTTTCGGTAGAAACCGTAAACCTCAGAATGAGTTCAACTGGAGAGATATGTCTAAACCAGTTAGTCATAATCAGTATGCAGAATATCGAAGAAAGTTTGGAGACGATTACGTATTCCGAGTATTTGACGATAAAGGTCTTCCAACATATACTACATACGATGGCAAGACTGTACTTCCAAATGGATATTCTATTCTTCCATTCTTCCCGGGATATGAGTTTAACTTTGGTAAGTCTACATATATGGGAGAAGTAATCGGCGAAGGAGGAAGAGTACATTCAAAACCAGGAATGCATGGCGGCGTATGGGATGGTGACGTTTCATCAATGCATCCTCATAGTGCAATCTACGAATGTGTATTTGGACCAAAATATACAAAAACATTTGAAGATGTTGTATACGCTCGAGTTGCCATTAAACATAAAGACTTTGAAGCTGCGGCAGAAATGTTAATGGGCGCATTACGACCATATTTGAATGAAGAGCTTGCTGATGCATTAGCATACGCTCTTAAGATTGTTATCAACTCAATCTATGGCTTAACAAGCGCTGGATTCGAAAATGTATTCAGAGATCCAAACAATAAAGATAATATTGTCGCTAAGCGTGGCGCATTGTTCATGACGCTTCTTAAGTCTGAAGTTGAGAAGAGAGGTTACACTGTAGCACATATTAAGACCGACTCTATTAAGATTCCGGACGCAACTCCTGAAATTCAGGAATTTGTATGTAAATTCGGTCAGGAATATGGTTATACCTTCGAAACCGAAGCGGAATTTGATAAATTCTGTCTGGTTAATGATGCAGTTTATATTGCCAGATTCAAAGAACCTAAGAAAGATAAGAAGACTGGGGAAGAAATCTGGTGGACAGCTACTGGTAAACAGTTTGCAGTTCCATATGTATTCAAGACTTTATTCAGTAAGAAAGATATTGTGTTTGATGACTTATGTGAAACAATCGCAGTATCTAAAGGTGAATTATATTTGGATATGAATGAGGATTTGCCTGATGTAAGGGGGCTTGAGAAAGAATTATCTAAACTTGAGTCTAAGTACAAAAAAGGACAGCTTTCAGATATTACTTTCGAAGAGTCTTGTGCATCTTTGGTTGATGAGATCGCTGAGGGACACTCTTATCAATTCGTCGGGCGAGTAGGTCAGTTCTGTCCTATCAAACCAGGACGTGGTGGTGGAGTATTATATCGTGTCAATGATGGAAAATACTATGCTGCTGCAGGCACTAAAGGATATCGCTGGCTTGAATCTGAGATGGTTAAAGCACTTGGTAAAGAAGATGATATTGACCACTCATTCTATATCAAGTTAGTTGATGATGCGGTTGAGACTATTAGTCAGTTCGGAGACTTCGAATGGTTTGCATCCGATGAACCTTATATTCCTAAGCCAAGATATGGTTGGATGGATATTCCGGAGGACTCTCCAGAAGAAGTGCCTTTTCTGTAGGGGGTGAAGCCATGACTATTCAAGATAGAATAGATTGGCTACAAAGATTCATTATAGTTCATTCTTATATTTACTATGAATTGAATGATAATTATATATCTGATAGAGAGTATGATTTGAAATCTAAAGAATTAGCAAAATATAAGGATGACTATCCTGAATTATGGAAAAACAGCATGTATTACAAGCAGTTTGGTGATAACTACAATGGATCAACTGGTTTTACCCTATTTTACGATTTAGATGATCGACAGAAGAGAATTATATTAAGCATTGTTAATGCTAGAAAAAATTAAATGTAAAACTATACTAAGAATTATTAAAGGAGTTTAAAAATGAGTAGAAGAAACCTTGTTTCAATTGAAAATACAAGATTTATTTGGAAGACTAACTTTTCGGGAGACCCAGCAAGAAGTAGATTTAATTCCGATGCAAGAAAAGCTAGTATCGTTATTCCAGATTATGACCAGGCAATGGATTTAAGAGATGCAGGAGTAAATGTAAAAGAGACCAGACCAAGACCAGGTGAAGAGGATGATTTTGAACCGACATATTACGTTGATGTTAAGATCAATTATGATTCTAAATGGCCACCAAACATTTATCTTGTATCGGGAGATGCAGAACCTTTACTGCTGGATGAAGAATCTGTTGATACGCTCGATAAATGTTATATTCTTAACGTTAATGCGGTTCTCAATATTTCCGAAAACAGAGTGACTGGTAAGAAGTCTCTGTATGTAAGAACTATGTATGTTGAGCAGGATATCGAGGATGATCCATTTGCAGGCAGATACAGAAGAAATTAATCCGCGAAAAATACACACTCCTTTATGAAAAACGTTTAATTAATAAATGGAGGTATATTATATGAAAAATTTAATTAAAAAATTCTTAGGAAAAAGAGAAAAAACAAATGATGTGCACGAAAAATGTGTTCGCAATGCTGAATTAGCTATTGATGAGTATATGGATTCGGTACTCAAGAGTATAGACTCTAGGGATGAAGAATTAAAAAGACGGAATGAAGATTTACGTAATAAACTTGATAGAGTAAAAGAATTTCAAAGATAAAGATATTGCTGTAGCTGCATTCTTGTATGAAATGGATAATCATGAATATTGTATTAACTACGATGGTGATGGAGATGTTCTTGGATGTTTTGGTTTAAATTTTGAAGATTTGAAAGAGATGGATCTAGAATTAGCTTATCAATTAGCTCGTAAAGAGCATATGAGAAAAGCACATGAAGAATGGGAGATTATTTAATCTCTATGAGCCTGTCTTCGGATGGGCTCTTTATATTTGAAAGGAGAAATCATGAGAGTTGAAAATTGGTGCGGGTTTGATATCCGCTTTGTAGAACATAAAGGAGAATGGTGGGCAGTATTAGATGATGTTTGTGCGGTCGTAAATATGCATGAACAATGGGTAATTCGAGACTTGAATGAAGATCAATTCGCTAGAGTTAGACTTGATACGGGTGATACTTCAGAGTGGAAATTAATTATCAGTGAAACTGGTATTTATGAATTATTACTGACATCTAATATGCTCGATGGTCGTAAATTCCGTAACTGGACAAGTAGAGTATTAAAGAAACTCAGATCAAGTGTTGGTCTTCAGGGTTATGAAGCTATGAGAATGATGGAGGAATCTACTCAGGAGAAGATTGATCATTTCTTAGATACTTTATATTACGATGAAGAAACAGGATTAATTATGCAATCTGTAACTGTTGCTGGCGGTGACGTTGAGCAGGTTCCGTTTGAGTGTTAGGAGGTTTTGGTATGAACTATACAAATATTTTAGATTATCCGGAAAAGATTGCGGCTGCTCTTTTGAGAGCTAATGCTAATGTTATGCACAACGTTGTAACTCGACATGTGCATATTACAAGTCGAAATAAAAAATCACCTTTAAAATTCTTTGAAAAGTTAAGAATTAAAAGATTTTTGAAGAAAAAATTAATCGGGGTTGTAGTGACAATAGACTGATATTTAAGGAGCTGACTTTGAAATGTCTAGAAGACTATTGGTAGTTAGTAGATGTCCATTATGCGGCGAAGAAGTAGAGCAAGTTCCGGATGGTATTTTAAAGAAAGAGCCTCATTATCATAATACAGAAATGGTTGTGACTAAAACAGGGCTCAAACAATATATTCATACTTCATGTTGGTATGGCATGATTAAAGAAAAAAGAGTATATGATGGAAAGTTATATTTCTAGAAAGGAGGATTAAATGTCTGATCGATTCGACAAAGAAGTACGCTTCGACAAGTATTGTAAGACTTGTGTAAATGAAAAAATAAAAGAAACAGAGAAACCTTGTGTTAGTTGTTTGGAAGAAAATATTAGATATGCTTCCGAGAGACCGGTGAATTATAAGGAGAGAAAATAATGTCAAAACCTTTCTTGTATGAACACCAAATGAAAGCTGTTGAGAAGGGTTTTAATGGTTGTATATTTAATGGAGGGGTTGGTTCTGGTAAATCTAGAACTGGCCTCTTCTATTATTTTAAAGAAAATGGTGGGTGGATTGACGAGAACGGATACACTCCTATGAAAACACCACAAGACCTATATATTATTACGACAGCTATGAAAAGAGACAAGCTTGAATGGGAAGGGGAATTAGTACCATTCTTGTTATCTACTAAACCAGAACGAAACTATTATAAGGGTCAAAAAATAGTAATAGATAGCTGGAACAATATTAAGAAATATCGAGATGTAAAAGATGCTTTCTTTATATTTGACGAGGATAGGGTCACTGGCTATGGAGCATGGGTTAAGGCTTTCTTAAAAATTACCAAGAAGAATAATTGGGTTATATTATCAGCAACTGCTGGAGATCGATGGGAAGACTACATGGCGGTATTTATTGCTAATGGCTTCTATAAAAACAAAACAGACTTTGTTGATAATCATCTTGTTTATAGTCGATATCAACATTATAAGGTCGATAAGTATATAAATACAGGTCGATTAATTAGACTTCGAAACAAGATTCTTATTGATATGGACTTTATAAGACCGACTACGGCACATCATGAGGATGTGTATGTTGGTTATGATACGACTACATATAAGCAAGTTATGAGAACTCGATGGGATATTTATAAGAATGAACCTATCCAACAGGCGGCAGGACTCTGTTATATTCTTCGAAGAATTGTAAACTCTGATGAAAAAAGACAGATGAAGTTATTGGAGATTATTGAAGGATTAACGGTTCCAAGGGCTATTATATTTTACAACTTCGATTACGAGAGAGAAATACTGCTGAATCTTGCTTATGGTGATGATTATGAAATTGCTGAATGGAGTGGACATGCTCATCAACCAGTTCCGGATAGTAAGAAGTGGATATATTTAGTTCAGTATACTGCCGGATGCGAAGGATGGAACAGCATTATGACTAATACTATTATATTCTACTCACAGAATTACTCTTATAAGGTTATGACTCAGGCTGCTGGAAGAATTGACAGACTTAATACACCATTCAAGGATTTATATTACTATCACTTGAAGTCTAGATCTGGTATTGATCTGGCTATCAGTAAGGCTCTTAAAGATAAGAAGAAATTTAATGAAAGGAAATATACAGGATGGGACAAGTAAAAAATTATATTTTATCAGAAAGTCAAAAGCACATTTTATTTATGATGATTTATAATAAGCTAATTTCGGACTTTGGTAGAGGTCGACCAGGTACTACGAAATATATTAGGACTTATTATGAAGCTTTACGAAGAACTAATTATTGTTTAGCTGCCATAGGCGAACAGTATGAAGGCGATAAAATGTTATTGAATATATTATCAGGCGCGTAATTTTCAAACACTATTATGCAACAAAAAAAAAAATAAATGTTCAAAGGAGGATTTAAAAATGAACGAAAACAAAATTTTAGATTTATCAATGTGTGCAGATGATGAAGCGAAAATTATCAAAGGTGCTTTTGACCTGTATATCAACAATGTTCAACACAAAAGATATTTCGGTTATGTAGATAAAACCGATGTACCAAAACTGTGTAAAATGTTTGAATATACAGACAAGAAAGCATTCGCAAAAGGATGTATTTTCGGAGTAGGCATTGCCGCTATTGGATATATCGGAGTTACGGTTTGTAAGAAAGCAAAATCCAAAGAAGAAAAAGAAAATTAGTGTTGCAGCGAAAGGAGTGAGTTAAAGACTTGCTCCTTTTAGTTTTTGATAAGAGAAAGGATTATTAAAAATGAATAAACTAATTACTCACATTAAAGTTTGGAACCTGTGGAGAAAAAAGAGTACGAATTCATGGGGCTATAAATTACTGGTATTATTAGGTCTTGCTAATTCTCCTACGTTTGTAGTTGATAAGGTTTTTTATAATTTAAATAAAAGTTTATGCATAATGTCTGAATCAACAAAGAGAGCAACTGAGAAATTATGTGAATTTAGTGCTTTAGTAAAGGAGAAAGAAAATGGCTGAATCAGCAATTATTAGTATTGATTATAGCAACGGGAAAGACAACACGGTTTTAATCGTTGGTAAAAAACGACCTAACCAAGTGATTGAAGTTGTGAATGCTTTCCAGGGAGAAGAAGCGATTGAGCTTTGGGAGAAATTAACTATTAAGAAGGAGAAAAAGAATGATTAAGTTAGAACATACAGAAGTAGTAGGCTGGGAACATGCTATTCGTGGAGCAAGAAATCCAATGAACAGTTGGGATAAGATGGATAGCGTTATTAACGATTGGATTGAGGTTGATGTGACGGATGAAGAGGGTGTGCCTCGTAAGGATACTGTTCGTATTCACAGTCTTGATATTGGTCCTAATGATTTGGACTTAATGAAGAGACTTTGTAAAGCGGGTACAGATCACAGAAAATTCATGCGAATGATTGTGGTATATGTTGATATTACTGCTCCATTATATTGGTGGAAAGAATTTGATACATATAAGGTTGGTACAGTAGCTAACAGCTGCAGCACAATGCATAAGATTCATGCGAAGGAGTTTGAATGGGATGACTTCTCATATGAACATTTAATTAGGGTTAGAGATTGTAAACTTGGAGAACCGGTTCCTACGCTTGCCATGGAAACAACGATTAATGCTCTTAATCATTGGAGAGGGCGATATTTAACAGCGCTTAAAACAGAAGATGAGACGGGATTATCAGCAAAAGATATTTGGTGGCAGATGATTCAGCTTCTCCCAACATCCTACAACCAGAAGAGAACTGTGATGTTAAATTACGAAGTCCTGGCGAATATTTATAAGGCTCGTAAGAATCATAAGCTGGATGAGTGGCATGTACTTTGTGAGTGGATTGAGAGTTTGTCATATTCAGAGTTGATTACTGGGAAGAAAGAGAAGTAAAGATATGGCTGGTACTTTAAAAGAAATTGAGGTCGTATTACAAAAAGAGTATGAAGAATTCATGCAGACTGAAGAAGGTAAACGATGGAAAGACGACTGGGTAAATAAATACAATGGTCGTGGTGATTTTGGAGATTACTTATATGATTTTTATCCAGAATATTTGATGTAAAGGAGTAAACATAATGAAAAATTTAACATGTGAAGTTTGTGGAACTGAATTTCCACCAGAAAAAGACAGACGTTATATCGCGAGAGATGGACAAGTTACAGGAGGAATTGCTGCTGCTTTAACCTTATCAGAGCCAACATTATATGACGCTTTTAATTGTCCGAAATGCGGTTGTCAGGTTATCGCTCAGGAGAGAAAACGCGTAGCGGATTTTAATGGTTCAGTATACAAAAATCCAACACCACCGGAATCTCCAGAGAAAAATAATACCGAAGGAGCGATTATTCATGGCGAAAGGTAAAAATAATCGATTGGATTTCAAATCAAACGCCATTAAAGCTGCTAAGGACTTTGGTTATGGTGATGATGTTGTAAAGAAAATAAGAGCTGCTAAGACTGATGGTGAAATCGACCGAATCATGAAGGCGGCTAGAAAAGAAAAATTTGGGTAGGTGCGATATGAGTATTTTAAAAGATCCAAAGTTTAAAAATAAATACATAATCAACTCCGATTCTACAAATGACGATTTTCAAAAAATCATAAAAGATATAGGCGCTAAAAATGTTCGATGTATTATATGTAACTCGAATACTGCCAGACATTTTAGAGTCGGGTTATTAGGTAATTCTATCATAACGATTAATAATAAAATACCACCTTTAGTGTTCTACATTAATGGTGTTTATTAGGAGATTAAAAATGAGCAACACAACAAAAAGCGAGTATCCGAAAAATATTCAAATGATCGTAAGGATACCTCGTAGAGATAAAGAAAAGATCGAAGAAAACTTTTACAGACCAGCTTATGGAAAGATTGGTGAAAGGAGAGTCAAATGAAAGAAGTAACTACGATCATTAATGTTGAAATTAGTTTTATTAACATTGTGGATGATGATGCGGTTTTACCTGATAAAGACACGATCGCAGAGATTTATAAAAAGGCACTCCCAAATGTGGATAAAATTGAGGTTAAAAATGTAAAACATTTTGAACTGAAAATGAAGGAGAGAAAAGATGTTTAAAAAATTAAAACAAAAATTATGCAAACATAAAAATGCAGTTCGATGTGGTGAGGTTAGAACTCAGCTGATCGGAGGCGGTGTGCGAAAAAGAAAAGTAGCTAAACATTACTGTGTTCGCTGCGGGAAAACGTTTGATAAGGAAGTGGAGGAAAGAAACGATGGACAAATTAGAAAATTGGACTGAGATTACTAAAGGTCTCTATCGTTATGTTATTAGTGCTGGTTGTTGCTATGAGATTCATATTAAATGTTGGGATCATAACACCGATAAGTTAAGCGCTAATTCTGAATTATATATCGTTGGCGACTGGAGATCACGAGATGGTAGATCAATATTCGAAAGGGAGTCACTGTTTACAGGACCGTTAGCTGCATGTTTAGAAGCAGCCGAAAAAGACAATAAGGAGAATAACTCATGATTAATTTAGATAATGTTTGTAAACCTATTAAATGTTGCGTTTGTGTTCATCAAGAAAGATGCAGCGATAATACAACGTCATTAACATTCGAGTTGGCATGTCCAAAAGAAATTAAGATCAGATTAAATACTGATTATTATACAGAACATCAGAGAGTTGTAATGATTTATATTTTGGCACAATACGCACTCGGTAATATTGCGGAGAAAGAAATGAACGAAACAAAAACATACGAACAGGGTCTGGAAGAAGCGTGGGAGATTGCTAGGAAGATTGCGACTATTAGTGAGGGACATTTTAAACCGTGGGACATCTTTGATGGTATCCATACTTATCGAGATGTATTTATAAAGTATCCTTCAATCCACGAAGTCAAAGCTAAAATCGAGGCTTGGGAAGCTGAGAAAGCTAAACCTAAGTTTGGGGATGTTGTGGAACTTACGAGTTTGAGTACAGGTCAAATGTATAAAGGTATTTATGTCGAAGAGAATTCGCTCGAATACGTTGTACTTGATGCTTATTTATCTAAGGTATTTCCTAAAAAATCTGCGTGCACTATCAAGAAGACTGATAGGCATATCGATATTCAGAGTTTGTTGGAGGTGTAAGAGATGAACATCGACAAATCAAAACTTAAACTTGGAATCTGGTATGAAGACGTATATGGAAATAGAATTCCTAGTATGGATGATGAACCGGAACCGGTGACTAAAGTTGGAGCCCATACATATCACGTTTGTTTCCCTCTTCGCATTACTGAAGAGGTTTTCACGTATCACGATGAATATAACAAAGAAACATGCAAGCATAAACGGAAATGGTGGAGAAAAGATCGTGATTTGATTAAAGGCTATAAAGGTCATCATTGTTCTAATTGCGGATGTACGCAGGTTCGAAAATGGTGGCAGCCTTGGGGTAGAAAATGGGATACAGGTACATCAATTACACCGTTAATAAATTTTAACAGTTCTATTGGCGGTGGAAACGAATCAATTATTTTAGCTATGGCTAATAGCGGGGATTATACTTTATCAGAAGCTTTAGTTGTTTGGGCTAATGCATGTGAACGATGTATGAATGTATTAGCTTATAAATATACAAACGGTGAAGATGGATATCCAGAATTCTCAGATGAATGGAACAAATGCAGAACTGTTTGTGATTTTTGTAAGGAGGAATCATGAACTATCACAATATAACTACAGACGATATGTTAAATGGGGACGGCCTTAGAGTCGTCCTTTGGGTTGCTGGTTGCGAGCATCATTGTAAAGGTTGTCAGAATCCGTTGACTTGGGATCCGGATGGAGGATTGTTTTTTGATTTAAACGCATATTTAGAAATTGTGCATGAATTAAACAAACCGCATATTTCAGGAATCACATTTAGTGGCGGAGATCCGTTGCATCCGGTTAATAGGACCGATGTAATGTTTGTGGCAAAAGAGATTAAAAAAGTATTTCCTACCAAAACGATCTGGCTTTATACCGGTTATGAATGGGAAGATATTTGTAATTTACCAGGTATCGAGAATATTGATGTGATCGTAGACGGTAAATTTAAACAGGAGCTGGCGGACGTTACATATCCTTGGGCTGGCTCAACAAATCAAAGAATAATTGATGTGAAAAAATCGCTGGAGTATGGGTGTGCGATTAAACACAGAACAGAAAAAACTGGAGTACGAGATGAAGAATATTACGGAAGTGACTCCAAAAAATGTTGTTAGTAAAAAAAAGAATCGAGGTAAAACAAAATGAAGAAAAAAATTAGTTTATTAATGGTACTTTGTATGACGATTTCAATTTTAACAGGATGTGCGGATGTATCGTCTAATGTTGATACCACAACAGATATTGAGAAAACTACTGAAATTGGTAACACACTTTCATCAAATCAGGCAACACCTACCGATATTGATTATTCATTGGAACGATACAATCTTATCAAAAGAGCATATTGGGTAAATGGTCAGCGTGAAAAAGCTAACACACTTCCATGTGCAATCGAAAAGCCTCTTGGATATATTGTTTTATTCACTGAATCAGGTTCTGTCATTAATCAGTTCGTAGTCGACGGTAAAGTATCAAGTTTAAATTCGTATCTTACACCGGATAGTGAATTTTATGAACAAAAATACGGAAGTAACGGATATTCTTATGGCGATGGAAACGCATGGCTTCCGGACGTTGACGGGTCTTATGGTGAAAACGACAATGGAATCTTCTTCTTTACTGTTGATGGTAAGTATGTAGAGTGGACTGGTACTTACTTATATTCCGACATTCCATTTACCATTGAAAATCCTGTTGTGAAAGTTGAGGCACAGTATTATGAAGAAAAAAACATTTAGTATCATTATATTAGTAATAGCATTATTGGTTATTGTTACATCGACTACCGGATGCGGTGCACTCCTTCGATGGGGCGGTACTTATTATGGAAACACTGTTGATTATATCGATCACAAGATTGATGATTCAACGAGATATGAAACAAAGAAAAAAGTTGAAGATACTTGTCGAGCAATGATCGCTTCTTATGAATCTGACAAACTCACATATGAGCAGTATAAAGATTCGGACAACGAAGAAAAACAATCATGGGCTGAGCAGGCAAAGATGAGAGCTAATAAAACAGCTTCTACATATAACAATTATATTTTAGAAAACAGCTATGTATGGTCTGGAAATATTCCAACAGACATAAAGAATGAACTTTGGTATATCGAATAGGAGGTAAAGAAAAATGCAGTTAGATACATATCAGGGATTAGCAGCTAGAACTATTAATCCACAATTACATTCTACCGAACAGCAGATGCACGCTTTACACGGTATGGTTGGAGAAATTGGAGAGATTCATAGTCTTTATCAGAAAATTTATCAGGGACACAATTTCGATGAGACTCACATGAAGAAAGAATTCGGTGATTTGTTATGGTTTATTGCCGAATATTGTACTGCTTCAGGTTGGGATATGAGTGAAATCGCTCAGATGAACATCGACAAGCTGCGTGCAAGATATCCTGAAGGTTTTAGCAGTGAGCAGAGTTTACACCGTGCTGAGGGAGATATTTAAATGAGCGATATTAACAGACATAAAAAGGGTGCGATGCCGGAAGTCACTAGAGAAATCTATAAAAATGTTAAAAAATATGACAGACAGCAATTCTCAGCATTTTGTACAGATTTGTATACATACGGTTTTGAGGATGGTAGAGACAGTGTGCCAGGTATCGAAGTGAATGATATTTATGAAGTAATCGCTTCGGTTAAGGGTATCGGACCTAAGAAACTTGCTGAAATTAAGGAAGCTGTTGAGAATGCATTTGGAAAGAAGGAGGGGTAAATGGTTATAAAAATTATTAATGAATTCATTTGGTCAATTGGTCTCTTCATTATTTTATTATTACTCGCTGGCTTGCTTAATAAAATAATAGATAAAGTAAGAGAAATATTGAATCGTAAAAGTAAGATTCGATGCTTATGTAAACATGAATTTAAAACTCGGTATGAATTCGACCGTTATGATTATATTGAATTTTATACAAAGTGTAAAAAATGTGGTAAAGACAAATATTTCAAGATTTACAAAAAGGAGGAACAGAAAAATGATTAATGCTACAGAAGCTAGAAAGATTGCTGAGAGGAACGTTAAATATACCAGTCTTCTTAAAGCGGTAGAAAAAGCTATTCATAAGACTGCTAGTATGGGTATGAGTTGTTGTACTATTAGCGGTTCCAGAACAGAAGAAATCACCGACGATTCAACATCAAAATTAATCGGATATTTGTCAGATCACGGATATGATGTATCAGTTGAAGTAGTTGATGATAAGGTAACTGTGGTTATTTCCTGGTAGTAAATTAAAAATGGAGGGTTTGTCCGATGGATGGTGACATACGTAAAAACGGTTCGGGTTATAATGATCCAACAGCATATGCCGCAATAAAAAATATAGATAAAGATGTGGATACGGAGAGATTTCATAAGTTGTTAGATACTATATTTAACATTTGTGAACTCTCCGGTTTTCATTTAGAAGAACGTATTGTACTGAAAGATTTGAAGACTGGTAAGGTTTGGAGGTGATATTTTATGAAGAAGAGACTTTGGTAAGTCGCTAGAATTACATTCTCTTTAATGAAAGGAGAGTGATATTTATGAGTTACATGAAAAGATGGTTTGAGGAGCATATTGACGAATTGACTGATGAACAGTTATTCGATTTTGGATGTGAAACTCAGGAAGAAGTTAATGAACTCAGAGAAGCATTATCAGGAAAGAAAGTTGAGCCGGCTTAAACACTGGCTCTTCTTTTTTATATATCGAAAGGAGAAAAAATGATGAGTAATAAAGTTACTTTAGAAGTAGGATGTACGGCGGGGATTGGTGGTCGTGCCAAACCAGAACTTACGGAAAAAGAAGTTAAAGCTATTCATGAAATAGCTATGGGGATGTCTCATGCAGAACTTGAAACATTTTTACAGGTTGTTCCTATTAGTTTGCTGTGCGATGAGATTGAGAGACGAGCAACAAAATATGAAGGGTTTGTATCGGCTGTTACTGGGTCTATGGATATTTTGAAAAGGGAGAAGCGTTGATATTTATAAACATTGTGTTTCCGTTTGGTAACCGGTTATAAAAAATAGCGCTCAAGGACAGTTAAATTTTGAGAGTGAAAAAAACACCCGTTTCCGTTTGGTAACAAAAATTTGTAAAAACGTCCATTTTTGGGCTAAAAAGGCTATTTTTGGGCTATTTTTCGGGGTTTTGTTCCCGATTGGTAACACCCTATTAATCGATTGAAAAAAATGTAAATATATATAATAGTTTTAATAACAGTTACCATTCGGAAACAGCTCAAAATTTTAGAGAGGAGAATGTTGATTTGAGACGAACTACATATTCGGAAAAAGAGTGGCTTGATATATTTGCCGACAATCTTATGGAGATCATAGAAGAACAAGGTTATACACAAACTGAATTTGCTAAAGCGGTAGGAGTATCAAAAACTACATTAAATCGATACCTAAGGAAAGAGAGAATGCCAAGTATCCGATTTATTATCAATGTTTCATATGAGTTAAATATAGACTTTATGGATCTGATTGATTTTGGCGGTCGAATTGAATAGTAATATTTTACAAGATTGAAAGGAGAAACTATGTGTGCATTAATTTCTATCATTTTATTAGTAGCATCAATATCATCAAAAGAACCTAGCTGGGCAATAGCTGCTGGCTTATTTGCAGTTGGTGCCGAGATTGCAAACTATACTTATAAAAAATTTTGATAAATAAAATACATAAACTTCAGAGACTGTGCTAATGCATGGTCTCTTTCTTTTTGGCTATTTTTTATTCGCGTGAAAAACATGGGCTTTTATGAGAGAAAAAGAAAATGTGCTTTGTGCACTTTTTGTTTTATTTTTTGTTTCGGGCCATTAGCTCAGCTCGGTCAGAGCAACCGGCTCATAACCGGCAGGTCCTGGGTTCAAATCCCCGATGGCCCATGTTTAAAAATATGAAAGGAGGCTCACTGATGTCTAAACGAGAAAATGAATTCCAGTCAAATCTTATTAAAGAATTAAAAAAGATATTTACTGGATGTTTAATCACCAAACTTGATAGCAGTCATATTCAAGGTATTCCAGATTTATTAGTTCTTTATGGAAAGAAGTGGGCAATCCTTGAATGTAAACGAAACGCGAATGCGACTCATCAGCCAAATCAAGATTATTATGTTGACATGTTAAATACTATGTCATTCTCAAAATTTATATATCCGGAAAATAAGGATGAAGTAATAAACGAATTAAAAAAGTTTTTTAAATAAAAGGAGATAATCATGCAATTTAAAGAACATAAAAGACTTGAAGGGCTGCATGCTCCATTTGGTGCATCTCAATCTAGCTGGCTTAGATATAGTGATGAAAAAATAATAGATTCCTATAGATCTAAGAAAGCTCAAGAAATGGGAACTATATATCACTTATGGGCTAAGCAAACTATTGATTTAGGCATTAAGCAACCTCGTTCTGAAAAGACGCTTTATAAATATGTGAATGATGCTATCGGCTTCAAGATGAACACCGAAGTTATATTATTCTATTCACCAAGAAGTTTCGGAACCGCAGATGCCATATCTTTCAAAAACAACAAATTAAGAATTCATGATTTGAAAACCGGAAAGGTCGGAAAAATAGAGAGTCATGTAGAGCAGCTATTAATTTATACTGCTTTATTTTGTTTGGAATATTCTAAGAAACCTGGCGATATTGAAATGGAACTTAGAGTCTACAAAAATGACGATGTTCTAATCATTGAACCAACAGCTGAGGATATTCTACCAATCATGGACAAGATTGTTCATATTAATAAAATTTTAGACAAGATCGATGAGGAGGGTTAAGTACATGAACGATATTTTACAAGAAATGCGAGCCGTACTTAACGGCGATCAAGATGCTCTTATGCATTATGGTATTCCTCGTCGTTCAGGAAGATATCCTTGGGGTTCTGGTGAAGATCCATATCAGCATGGAAGTAGAGATTTTTTAGGTCGTATCGAAGAGCTCAAAAAACAGGGTTGGGAAGAAACTCCTGAAAATATAAAAAAAGAGTTCGGTTTAACAACAACACAGTATCGAATAGAAAAATCAATTGCTAAAGATGAACGAAGAGCACTTGATGTAGCGAGAGCCAAATCTTTAAAAGAAGATGGACTTGGCGCTACTGAAATCGGTAGACAAATGGGTATTAATGAATCTACTGTTCGTTCTCTACTAAATGAGAAATCTGAAAGTAGAATGAGACAGGCTCAGGAAACTGCAAATTTCTTAAAATCCAGACTTGATGAATCAGGATATGGGATGATTGAAGTTGGTTCTGGCGTTGAACGAGAATTGAACATTTCGAAAGAAAAACTCAATCAGGCTATATATTTACTCGAAAGAGAGGGATATGTTACATATACAGGTGGTATTCCACAGCCTACAAATCCAGGACAACAGACTATTCAGAAAGTTCTTTGTGTTCCTGGAACCGAACATAAAGCAATCTATGAATATGACAAAATTGAATCTGTTAAAAAATATATTTCTCGTGACAATGGTGAAACATTTGAAAAGAAATTTACATATCCTGAAAGCATGGATTCAAGCCGTCTGAAAATAAGATATCTCGAAGAAGGCGGGATTGAGAAAGATGGTATTGTTGAAATTCGAAGAGGCGTTGAGGATTTATCTTTAGGAGAATCTCACTATGCTCAGGTTCGTATTTTAGTAGATGGTACACATTATATCAAAGGTATGGCTTTATATTCTGATGACATGCCTGATGGTGTAGATGTTGTGTTTAATACCAACAAATCCAAAGGAACTCCAATGACCAAGGTTCTTAAAGAAATAAAAGATGATCCTGACAATCCATTTGGTTCACTTATTAAAGATGCTGATCAAGGAGGTCAGTATTGGTATACCGATAAAGATGGAAATAAGAAATTAGGTCTTATTAACAAGAGAGCTGATGAAGGTGATTGGGATGATTGGGCAGATGCCTTACCATCTCAGTTCTTAGCAAAACAAAATAAGAATCTTGCTAAACAACAGTTAGGAATTGCCAAAGCAGACAAAGTAGCAGAATATGATGAACTCTGTTCGTTAACAAATCCTACTGTCAAAAAACATTTATTGGATAAATTTGCTGACGGTTGTGATTCAGCTGCAGAACATCTTAAAGCAGCAGCTTTGCCTGGTCAAAAATATCATGTAATTATTCCGGTTAACTCGTTAAAGGATAACGAAGTATATGCTCCAAAATATGAAGATGGAACTGAGTTAGCTCTTATTCGATATCCTCATGGTGGAACTTTTGAGATTCCTATATTAAGAGTTAATAATAAACATGCAGCAGCGAATAAACTTTTAGGTAAAGATATTGTTGATGCTGTAGGTATTAATAGTAAAGTTGCAGAAAGACTTTCTGGTGCCGATTTTGATGGCGATACAGTAATGTGTATTCCAACAAATAATGGGAAAGTTAGAATTACTTCAACACCACCACTCAAAGGTCTTGAAGGATTTGATCCTAAAACAGAATATGGTCCAGACTCATATGCTGGAAGAACTGTTCAATTAATGTCCAAGAAAGGTACTCAGACTCAAATGGGTATTATTTCTAATCTTATTACAGATATGACATTAGCCGGAGCAGATGAAAATGAATTAGCAAGAGCTGTTCGTCACAGTATGGTTGTTATTGATGCTCACAAACATAAGTTGGATTATAAGCAGAGCGAAAAAGATAACAATATTGCTGCATTACATAAGGAATACCAAGGTCATTTTGATAAAGATGGAAAATGGCATAATAAAGGTGCCTCTACTATTTTATCAAAAGCTAAAGGAGAAGTATCTGTTGATAAAAGACAGGGAAATCCTAAAGTAAATAAAAAAGGTGAAGACTGGTATGATCCTAATAAACCTGAAGGTTCATTGATATATCAGACAGCCGAACCTAAAAACTTATATAAGGTTGATAGTAAAACAAGTAAGACTACTGGTTTAGTTACTGTTAAAACTTTGGATGGTAAGAAAATAACTTATGATCCTAAAAATAAAGAAGACAGTGAAAAATATCGACCTATTAAAAAAGTTGATAGTGAAACTGGTGAAATAACATTCACAAATAAAGCAGGTAATATTAAATATGCTTCTGTTAAAAGAACTCAGCCAAGCACAAATATGGCAGAGACTGATGATGCATATTCTTTAGTATCAGATGCAAGACATCCTATGGAATTATTATATGCAGATTATGCAAATAGTATGAAAGCCCTGGCAAATCAGGCCCGTATGGAATCACTGGCTACTGGTAAAATCAAATATGATGCACAAGCTGCTAAAACATATTCTAAAGAAGTAACTGATCTTAAAGATAAGCTTAATACTGCTTTATTAAATTCAACTAAAGAAAGAGAAGCTCTTCGTAGAGCAAATGCTGAAGTTGCAGCTAAAACAAAAGATAATCCTAACTTAGATAAAGGTGATATTAAGAAACTCAATCAACAGGCGGTTTCCAAATACAGACAGGAAGTTGGAGCTTTATCTAGAAAAGAACGTAACATTGAGATTACTGATAGAGAGTGGGAAGCTATTCAGGCTGGCGCAGTAAGTGAAAACACACTTAAAAGTATACTTAACAATACAGATACAGATCAACTTAGACAAAGAGCAACACCTCGAACTATGACTACATTAAACCCTGCTAAGATTAGTAAGATTAATAACATGAATGCATCAGGTAATTACAGCTTAAGTCAGATTGCTATAGCTTGTGGTGTCTCTGTATCTACCGTATCAAACCATTTGAAAGGAGCAAACAATGAATAGTAATGAAGCTATGTCAATAAAGAATAATAATGAAGTTATGTTGACAACAATTGACAATCCTTACGATCCATTTGAGCAGTTTGACTCCTGGTTACTGTTTGATAAGGATCAAGGTTACAATACTTGCGAATACTTAGCAAGACTTGTTCACCTCACTGATGATATGACTCAGCAAGAGGAAGAAGAAGAGTATGAAAGAGCAATGGATGAGATTGTATTTCTTAATCCATCAAATATTTACAAAAAATTAATAAGACAAAGTACATAAACACGGTAGGGGGTCACCAAAATTACACCCCCTACCTAAATCGCGGCCCTCCTAAATTTTTCCCCGGGGGGTTTTTCTAATAGTGTTTATGAGATTGGAGGTAAGCATATGTTAAAGAAGGGGTACGGACCACCAAGTGCCAAGTTGCCTGGTTCTGTTGGTGATATTTATCAAGATTTAATGTCAGGACTAATTTATCAGTGCATTAGTGTAGATATACCTGCGGTAAAGCAGCAGTTTATTAAAGTGTCATATATTAATTCCAATACCACATATATTTGGAGTGAGATTGCAGCAGAAGAAGACGATGGTGGATGTATGAATTTACTCGATTATGCTTCTTCTGTGAATACTTTATTTTATAAAACATGCTTTGATCAAGAAATTATTAATGTTTCTTTTGGAAATGTAACAGGTAAATACATTGACAGTACTAATACGTTTATTTCTATGTTTGAAGAAGCGTATGGAATGAAAAAAGTAAAAATTCAAAGTAGCGCAGAATTTGTACATAATATAAAAGCATCAAAGATGTTTTCCATACAAACAAATGCAAAGTATGACACTTTAGAAGTAATAGATTTAACCGGAGTTGAACAAATTGTAATTTCAGAAGCTTCTCAAATGTTTAATGGAAGATCAAAACTAAATAGCATCTTAGGTACTCTGAATTTTGCACAATGTACTTCTTCTAGTAAATTATATGCCACATTCAACGGCTGTCGTAGTTTAGTAGAAATAAGATTTGAACCTGGTTATATCATGGCTTCAATAAGCTTCGCAAGTTCACAAGAATTAAGTGCTGAATCTATTCAGTCTATTGTTGATGGTCTTTGTGATTTAACCGGTGGTACTTCACAAACTCTAACTTTACATTCAAAAGTAGTAACAAAATTGACTGCAGAGCAGCTCGCACAGATTGAAACAAAGAATTGGGCAGTAGGATAAGGAGAAAAATATGACAGTATATGACATTCCAAATATTGAACATTGTACAGTAGAACAGATTGGTAGAATGTACCGTATTACTTCGCATGATGGTTGGTATATTCATTTAAATAATGGTGTAGAGGATACAGTAAACGTGTGGAAAACCGCAGTTGCTTTACCTAGTAGTTACGATTTCTCAATCGTAGAAATCCGAGCAGAAGCAGACCTTCCGCCAGAAGCAGAAATCTGTGGAATTGTAACTAATACTGAGACAATGTAAACCAACTCAAAAGGACCTCTCCAGCCAGGGGTCCTTTTCTCTTTTTAACAATGTTTAGAAAGGCTCATAAGGTCTATATCAAATAAGGATGATAAAAATAAGAAACCCCCCTTTCTTATTTAAAATATTTTTGATAAAAATCGTCTGCTTCATTATGTTATCTCCTTTCGAATGAATGATATATGACTTTGTGAGCCATTTTAAGCATTGTTAAAAGTGTATAAAAACTAAAAGAAAGGAGGCAGTAAGTATGGCTAAAGCCAAGGTATCTAAGGAACAACCAGCGATGCCGCCTGGATTAACTCCAGATTCTCGAGAAAAGCAGTTAATTGCATTAGCTGTTGATGAGGCAGAGAAACGAATACGTGATGGTACTGCCTCTTCTCAATTATTAACACATTATTTAAGATTGGGCAGCTCTGAGCAGAGACTCAGAAATGAAAAACTTGAGGAAGAGAACAAGTTACTTCGAGCAAAGACTAAAGCACTTGAAGATGCAGCTGATATGAAAGAACTCTATGGCAAAGCTATCAAGGCTATGGCTTTATATAGTGGCAATGCAAGTTCTATGGAAGAGGATGATGATGACTATGATGAAGACTACGACGAGTATTAGAACATATTCAGAATTAATCGGACTTCCAACATTTGAAGAGCGTTTTCGATATTTAAAGTTAAGTGGTAGAGTTGGAGAAGAGACTTTCGGTAGAGATAGATACATTAATCAATTACTCTATCAAAGAAATCGTGACTGGAAGCATATTAGAAATGAAGTTATTATTCGTGATAACGGATGTGACTTAGGTTGTGAAGGACATGAAATCCATGGATTAATTATAGTACATCACATGAATCCGATAACGATTGAAGATGTATTAAATTTAGATCCTAAAGTCTTTGATCCAGAATTTCTCATTTCCACAATGCATAGAACTCACAATGCAATTCACTACGGAAATGCAGACTTACTTATTACTGCCCCAATCGAAAGAAGAAAAAATGATACTTGTCCATGGAGACATTGAAAGAAGGAGTTGTTATGGAAAGTATATTAACATCAATTAAAAAACTGCTCGGCATAACCGAAGACTGTACTAGTTTCGATGTGGATATTATCATACACATAAATTCAGTTTTCACAATTCTCAAACGACTTGGAGTTGGACCGGTTAATGGTTTTAGAATTGAAGATAAAACAGCTGTATGGACTGATTTTATTCCGGAAGACTATACAGACTTTGAATCTGTTAAAACATATGTGTATCAGAAGGTTAGACTCATTTTTGACCCACCACAAAGTTCAGCTCATATGGAAGCTATTAAGGAATCTATAATAGAATTTGAGTTTAGTCTTCAAACCGCAGCTGAACTTATGGGAGAGGAGGTAACCTAAATGGCATTAGTAACAATCAATGGTGAACTTTATCACTACGGTGTACTCGGTATGAAGTGGGGTAGACGTAAAGCTAGAGGACACGCTGGTCCTGGTCGTTATGTTACAGCTAAAAGACAATTAGCAGGTGATAGAAGAGATTTGAATGCTCTTAACAAAGGCGGTCATCTGAGTTACGGTCTGACCAAGAAAAGACAGGCACAATTTGATAAGCGAGATAAAGAAGCTATCGAAAAGAGAATTGCTAAAAATGAAGCATCGCGGGTAAAAAAAGAAGCCGTAGATACCAGAAGCGATGATGCTAAAACAGCAGCAAAAATTAAGACTAAAAAAGTCAGCGAAATGTCTAATCAGGAGTTAAGAACGATTAACGAGCGAACAAGACTTGAACAGGAATATTCACGATTAAATCCTAACATGATTAAAAAGGGAACAAAGATTGTAGCAGCAACCGCCGCAACAATGGGTACAGTAATGAACCTTTATAATAACAGCGATAAGCTTGTTAATCTTGGGAAGAAACTCGTGGATAAATATACAAAGAAGTAAGGAGGGTAACCTAAATGGCATTAGTAACAATCAACGGAGAACTCTACCACTACGGCGTTAAAGGCATGAAGTGGGGTAGACGGAAAGCTAGAAAATTTGAAGCAAAATCTCAAAATTATCGTAGAAAGAGTAATATTGAAGCTGATCTTGGAAATACAAAAAAAGCTAATAAATATGCATCCAAGTCTTCAGCGTATGACTTAAAATCAAAAATGGCATCAGCAAAAGCTGAAGTTAAAGTAACTAAAAAAGAATTTCAGAAGGATGACAAAATCGCAAGAGCAGAGGCTAATCGAGTAGCAAATGCTGCTGGTAGTAGACGAGAAGAAAAATTTGCAGCAAGATATGAAACTGCTAAAAATAATCGACAGGCATCCGCAGCCAAATACGAACAGGCTAAAACCGCATATAAAGCGCTTAAGGATGAGCGATTAGACAATCTCAAATCTAAAGGCGCAAATGTTGTTAATAAAGGTAAAACTATTACCACTAACATTACAAATAAAACAACAGAATCAGTGTCAGAACTTAAGAAAAAGTATAACAAAAAGTAAGGACGGCGATAATTCAAAATGGCATTATCAAACACAGCTACGCCCATCTATTACGAACAATTTCGAGAAGCTGTATTAAGTGGTGAAATTCCAATATGTAGAGAAGTCGAGATGGAAATGCACCGAATCGATCACCTTATTGATAATCCTGGAATTTATTATGATGACGAAGCTATCAATGGGTTTATTGCGTTCTGTGAAAACGAACTAACATTAACCAACGGCGAAGATTTAAAGCTACTCGACACATTCAAACTTTGGGCGGAAGAGATATTTGGATGGTACTACTTTGTTGAAAGAAGTGTATATACCAGAAATCCTGATGGTCATGGTGGGCGATATGTTAAGAAGCGAATCAAGAAACGATTAACTAAGAAACAGTATTTAATCGTAGCTCGAGGCGCTGCTAAGTCTATGTATGCATCATGTATTCAGAATTATTTCTTGAATGTTGATACATCGACAACACATCAGATTACAACTGCTCCAACAATGAAGCAAGCCGATGAAGTGTTATCACCAATTCGAACCGCCATTACGAGAGCTAGAGGTCCATTGTATCAGTTTCTTACCGAAGGATCTTTACAGAATACTACCGGCTCTAGAATGAACCGAATGAAATTAGCATCTACCAAAAAAGGTATTGAGAATTTACTTACAGGTTCACTTCTTGAAATTAGACCAATGCGAATTGACAAACTTCAGGGTTTGCGAGTTAAAGTAGCCACAGTCGATGAATGGCTTTCTGGTGATATTAAAGAAGATCCAATCGCAGCAATCGAACAGGGGGCTGCTAAAGAACAGGGTTCTGCCGAAAACAATGATTACTTAATCTTAGCAATCAGTTCAGAAGGTACTGTTCGAAATGGTGCCGGTGACACAATCAAAATGGAGTTATCGGACATCCTTAAAGGAGATTACTATGCTCCACATGTTTCCATCTGGTGGTACAAGCTTGATTCAATTGATGAAGTAGCAGACCCTGAGATGTGGTTAAAAGCTCAGCCAAACTTAGGTTATACAGTAACTTATGAAACTTATCATGATGACGTTGAACGAATGGAAAACAATCCAGCCGTTAAGAATGACATCCTGGCTAAGCGATTTGGTATACCATGTGAAGGTTATACATACTACTTCACCTATGAAGAAACATTACCACACAAGCATCAAGAATTCTGGCAGATGCAATGTGCACTTGGTGCGGACTTATCTCAAGGTGATGACTTCTGTGCATTTACATTCTTATTCCCTCTACAAAGAGGCGCATTTGGAGTTAAGACTCGAAATTACATAACAGAAAGAACACTTAAGAAACTTCCTGCAGCTATGCGAATGAAGTATGACCAATTTATAAACGAAGGTAGTTTAATGGTTTTAGATGGAACCGTATTAGACATGATGGAAGTCTACGAAGATCTCGAGAATTATATTCTTGATTCACAGTATGATGTTCAGTGTTTTGGTTATGACCCATACAATGCGAAGGACTTCGTAGAAAGATGGGAAAAGGAAAACGGTCCGTATGGAATTGTAAAAGTTATACAAGGATCAAAGACTGAGTCAGTTCCTCTTGGAGAGCTCAAGAAATTATCTGAAGATAGATTGTTAATCTTTGATGAAGAGCTTATGACGTTTGCTATGGGTAATTGTATCACCCTTGAAGATACAAACGGAAATCGAAAATTATACAAAAAGCGATATGATCAAAAGATTGATGCTGTTGCAGCTATGATGGATGCTTATGTCGCTTACAAACTTAATAGAGAAGCTTTTGATTAAGGAGGTGAGAGGTATTTCATGCATAACAATCAATGGTGAACTCTATCACTACGGCGTAAAGGGTATGAAGTGGGGAGTTAGAAGATTCCAAAATCAAAATGGAACTTTAACCTCTGCTGGAAGAAAACGATATGCCGACGACAAAACATCGCCTAATCAAAAGAAGAAGTCAAAGCATCGTTTAAAACTGGAAGAGAAATACCAAAACAAAGGTATGACTAAGCAGGAAGCTGAAGAAGCAGCCAATAAAAGAATTAAAAAAGAAAAAGCTGCCGTAGCAGCCACTGCGATTATTGCTGCTTATGCTACATACAAGCTTGCTGATAGTGGAGAGCTTAATAGATTAGCTGCAAAAGGTAAATCTATTCTGAGTAAAAACGATATGAGTTTTAATAAAAATTCACAATTAGCAAAACGAAACCTTGATAAAGACGAACTTAAATCTCTAGTTGTTAGTCGAATAAATCCAGACTATGGAAAAATCGGCACAAAGAATAATTGTCGTCGATGCACAATGGCTTACGAATTATCTCGTAGAGGATATGATGTTAAAGCTACTAAAACTATTTCCGGAACAGGACAGGATATGACAGGATTATATAATGCAATGTCCGAAAAAGAATTAAAAGGTGGTAAATTAACACGAGCCGTTAAACTAGCATATCGTGGAATAGTTAAAGAAGACCAACTAGCAAGCGATATAGTTGATAACTTAAGTTCTGCTGGGCAACATGGAATCAAAAAAATTGATAGTGAAGATTATGCTAAAACAATATTTTCAGCGCTATCTAAAGCCCCAAACCGATCAAGAGGTGAATTATCCATGACGTGGGATTCTGGCGGTGCTCACAGTATGGTTTGGGAGATAGTTAATAAAAAACCTGTAATTTTCGATTGTCAAACCGGAGAAATGTACGACACTCCAGAATCAATATCCAAATTAGCAAAACACATGAAAAACGCAGGTTTTACTAGATTGGATAACATTGCAATGAATGAAGATTTCTTATCGAGGTGGGTAAAGAATGCTAAATAGTAATGATGCTAAAAAGATAATCAATAAAAATCTCCCAGGATGGAAAATTCAATCATTCATAACTTATAACGGCTTATATGTGTTTAAAGTTTATAATGATGATCCTTTAGAAGGTGAAATGGATCCGTTCTATTCGGTTAATATTCGTACTGGAGAGTTTAGAGACTTTTCGGTAATAACTGACGGAGATATTGACGAAATATTCAGTCTCTTTAAAGAAGCTGAAAGAGTTAAGTAAGGAGGAAAATTCAAAATGGAGAATACCTTAGGTTCCAGGGTTAAACGTGCCTGGAATGCGTTTACCAATCGAGACCCAACAATGAGATATCGACCTTTTGAAAGTGGATATTCATATCGTCCAGACAGAACCAAATTCTCTCGAGGTAATGAGAAATCTATGGTTACGTCGGTATATAACAAAATTGCGATATCTGTTGCTGGGATCGATATGAAACACTGTCGTTTGGATAAGGAAGGAAGATATCTTGAAGACATAGATTCTGGTTTAAATACTTGTTTAACCCTCGAAGCAAATATTGATCAGACTGGTAGAGCATATAGACAGGATATTGTAATGTCAATGTTAGATGAAGGGGTTGTAGCTATGGTTCCGGTTGATACTGATCGTGATCCAACAGATACAAATTCTTTTGAGATCTTAACAATGCGAACCGGTAAGATTATTGAGTGGAAACCTACCACAGTAAAAGTTCGAGTTTACAATGAACGAACCGGAAAAAAAGAAGACGTTGTACTTCCTAAGAGAATGGTTGGTATTGTTGAAAATCCTTTTTACTCGGTGTTTAATGAACCGAACTCGACAATGCAGCGACTTATCAGAAAATTGAATATTTTAGATGCCATTGATGAACAGAGTGGTTCTGGAAAATTAGACTTGATTATCCAGTTGCCATATTCAGTCAAAGGCGAATCAAAGCGTGCTATCGCCGAAAAGCGACGTTCAGATATTGAAGAGCAATTGAAAGGTCCTTATGGTATTGCCTATATTGATGGTGTTGAGCGTATCACACAGTTAAATCGTCCTGTTGAAAACAATCTAATGAAACAGATTGAATACTTAACGAGCATGCTATACAGCCAGTTAGGGATTAATCAGTCGATTATGGATGGTACAGCAGATGAGAAAACACAGCTCAACTTTTTCAATAATACCATTGAACCAATTGCGATAGCAATCGCGGAAGAGATGAAACGAAAGTTTCTCACAAAAACAGCCCGATCACAAGGGCAATCAATTGAATGTTTTAAAGACCCATTTAAATTACTTACGGCTAAAGAATTAGCTGAAATTGCTGATGTACTTTGTCGTAATGAGATTGCATCATCAAATGAGATGAGACAGAAAATGGGTTGGAAGCCATCTGATGATCCTAGAGCAGACCAGTTACGTAATTCCAATATGTATGGTCCAGAAGATCCGCAGCATGCTTCCGAAGAAATACCAGAAGAAGGAGGAGAAGTTCAAAATGGAACACCCGCTTATGAATGATTATGACTTTAGTGGATGTGCTACCAAGTACAACGTTAAATGTTCAGACGGAAGAACCATCCTGAAAAATGCATTTAAGCACTGTGATGGTAGAGTAGTCCCTTTAGTTTGGAATCACAGACACGATACTCCTAGCGCCATTCTTGGTAAAGCGTTATTAGTACATACTGATGATGGGGTATACGCCTATGGTAAATTCAACGACACTGAAACCGGGGCAACATGTAGAGAAATCCTTAAACATGGCGATATCGAGTCCTTATCAATTTATGCTAATCGCTTAAAAGAAACCATGAAGCAGGTAATGCATGGCGAAATTCGCGAAGTAAGCCTCGTACTTGCAGGGGCTAACATTGATGCTCTTATCGATAATGTAATTACTCATGGTGAAATTGAAGATGATGCCGCATGGATTTACGCAGGCGAAGGGATCGAATTATATCATGCCGATGAAGGCGAACAGAAAGGAGAAAAAGAAATGGCAGGAACTGATAAAACAGTCAAAGATGTTATTGACTCAATGAATGAAGAACAGCAGACAGTTCTTAACGCAATGGTTGCTAAAGCTTATGAAGATGGAATGGCAGCCGCAGAAGAAGATGATGAAGATGGAGGAGATGAAGAAATGAAACACAATATTTTCGACATGGATGAGCAGCAGGGAGGATTCCTTTCACATGCTGATGAAGAAGCTATTATTGCTCTTGCTAAAACACCAAATGTAGGAACATTAAGAACAGCTATGAAAATGTATGTTGAACAGAATGCGCACTTAGCACATGGTATCGACGGAATTGAAGAATTATTCCCAGAATATGAACTTACAAATCCAGGTGTACCTGAATTACTTACAGATGATCAGAGCTGGGTACAGAGAGTAATCTCTAAAGCTCACAAATCACCAATCAGCCGTATCAGAACAAGACAGGCAGATGCTAGAAGTCTTACTCCAGCTGCTTTAGGTTACAAAAAAGGACAGGAAAAACAGTTCATGGGTAACCTGAAATTAATCAACAGAACAACAGATCCTCAGACAATTTATGTAAAAGATAAATTAGAAAGAGATGACGTTGTTGATATCACAGACTTCGAAGTAGCTGAATACCAGGATAAAGTAATGACAATGTTACTTCATGAAAAACTTGCTACAGCTATGCTTCTTGGTGACGGTCTTGAAGACGGTGCTGAAGGTAAGATCGACGAAACAAAGATTCGTCCGGTTTGGACTGACGATGAACTCTACACAATTCATGTTGATGTAGATATCGAAGCTGCTAAATCAGAACTTCAGGGTACAAACACATCTGCAAACTTCGGTGAAAACTATATCTATTCCGAAGCTGTTATCACAGCTGCGTTATATGCTCGTGAAAGATACAAAGGCAACGGTACATTAGACTTCTACTGTGCTCCACACCTGCTTAACGTGATGTTACTCGCAAGAGACTTAAATGGTCGTCGTCTCTACGATTCAAAAGAAGATCTTGCTAAGGCATTAAATGTAGGAGAAATCTGCACAGTTGAACAGATGGAAGGTAAAGTTCGTGAAGACAAACAGGGTAAAGAACACAAACTCCTGGGTCTCTTTGTTAACTTCGCTAACTATCACCTTGGCGCAACAAAAGGTGGCAAAGTTACAAGTTTCGAAGACTTCGACATCGACTTTAACCAGCACAAATACCTGAAAGAAACACGCTGCTCCGGTGCTAACACAAGAGTGTTATCTGCTATCGCTCTTGAAGAACCTGTTAAAGCAGATTAATTCAAAATGGAGAAATGACAAATGGCTAAATGGTTTGGAAAAGTCGGTTATGGTGTAACTGTTGAAACAGAACCTGGTGTCTGGGAACCTAAGATTGTCGAATGTGAATATTTTGGCGAAAAACTGAGTAGCACTGTTCGAAAAGTACAGGGTTCTGGCGGAGTTAACGATAATGTTAGAATTTCTAATGTTATCAGTATCATAGCCGATCCGTTTGCCATCAATAACTTCTCTAACATTAAGTATGTCAGTTATATGGGTATTTTATGGAAAGTCGAAGACGTTGAAATTGAATTACCTAGACTGAAAATGACAATGGGGGAGGTATGGAATGGCGAGCAGGCTTGAATTGCAGACAAAACTCGAAGAGTTATTGGGTAGTAAAAATGTCTATTACCAACCCCCAGAGTCAATTAAGATGTCATATCCAGCGATTAAGTATTCGTTAAAGGATTTCAGACTCGAACACGCAGATAATAAACCTTATTATAAATCGCGTTGTTATGAAATTACAGTGATTAGTAAAAACCCAGATCCAGAGTATATTAATAAGCTGCTTGAATTTAAGCGATGTAAATTTGATAGACACTATAAATCTGATAATCTCAATCACTATACATTTACATTATATTACTAAAAATAAAAGGAGGACAAACATATGTCTAAATTAGTATGGGACAAAGTCGGTGAACATCTTTTCGAAGCCGGCGTTGAACAGGGTGTACTCTATCCTATGGTTGACAATGAATATCCATTAGGAGTAGCTTGGAATGGTCTCACATCATTTTCAGCTAGTCCATCTGGAGCCGAACCAAATGCACACTGGGCTGATAACAGAAAATACTTAAATATTATCGGTACTGAAGAATTTGGTGCAACAATCGGAGCATATACATATCCGGATGAATTCGCAGAATGTAATGGTTTCAAAGAACTTGCTCCAGGTGTAAGCGTTGGTCAGCAGGCTCGTAAACCATTCGGTTTCGTATGTAAGACTATTTTAGGTAATGATACAGAAGGTATCGACCACGGATACAAATTACATCTTATTTATGGATGTTCTGCATCACCATCTGAAGTGGAATACAGCACAATTGGTGAAGACGTAGAACCAGGAGAAATGTCTTGGGAAATTTCTACAACACCAGTATCTGTTACAGGATGCAGACCTACTGCACATCTTGAAATTGTATCTACTAAGGTTAATTCTAAGAAGTTAAAAGCGTTAGAAGATATCTTATTTGGATCTTCAAACTCAGAAGCAAGATTACCACTTCCGGATGAAATTGCCGAACTTATGGCGGAAGAAGCGAACGCTTAAAATGTAGTAGCAGCTAGCACTTAAAATATTAAGGCCCTTCTTAACAGCGGGGCCTTTTTATTTTTATTTGAAAGGAGAAAACACAATGTTAGAAAAGAGAATTAAGTATACCGATTATAAAGGTAACGAGAGAGAAGAAGAATTATTCTTCAACTTATCCGAGGCAGAATGTTTAAAATTAGAAACAAGTATTGATGGTGGATTATCTGCATTACTTACTAGACTTTCTGCAGAACAGAATGTTCCGAAAATTATGGAAATGTTCGATGATATCATTTGTAAAGCTTATGGTGAAATCAGCCTTGACGGTAAAAGATTCATTAAAGAAACAGATGCCGGAGTACCGCTTTACAAAGCGTTTAAGGAAACTGAAGCTTACTCTAAATTGTTTGTGGAATTACTCGCAGACCCGAACAAACAGATCGAGTTTATTAATGGTATTATCCCAAACAAAAAAGAAGCTGGTAAATAAGAAAATAATGGAGGATTCGAGAAATGCTTCAAATAACAATACCTGCTAGAAGATTGTGGGATGAAGTTAAAGAAGAGTTTATATATCCAAAGGGTGCAACCATTCAATTGGAGCATTCTCTCGTTTCTCTTTCAAAATGGGAATCAAAATGGTGTAAATCATTCTTTTCCAAGAAAGATAAAACAGATGAAGAGACCCTGGATTATATAAGATGTATGACAATAACCCAAAATGTAGACCCAGAAGTATATGAGAATCTTAACCGATATCCAAATCTTATTGATCAGATTCTTGATTATATAGATGCTCCAATGACAGCTACTAAGTTTAAGGAGGACAAAGGTCCTAAGAAAAATAGTAGAGAGACTATAACTTCAGAGCGTGTCTATTATTGGATGATAGCATACAACATTCCTTTTGAGTGTCAGAAATGGCATCTCAATAGACTTCTTACTTTAATTAGAGTTTGCGATATTGAAAACAAACCTAAGAAGAAAAAGAGTCAAAGTGAAATTATGCAAGAATATGCAGAATTAAATAAAAAACGAAGAGAACAACACAACACGAAGGGGTGATAATAATTATGAAAAATCCTTATCCAGAACCAAAAAGAGTATTAAAACGTACTTATCCGATTATGATGAAAGGTACTGATGTTAAATGGCTTCAGTATCAGTTGAATCTCAAAGGCTACAACCTTGTGGTAGATGGTAAATTCGGCAATTCAACAAGAGATGCCGTTAAGGACTTCCAGCACAGAAGTAATCTCGTAGTAGATGGAAAAGTAGGTCCGGCAACACGAAACACTTTATTGTCCGATAAAGATGTAAGCAGTATCAAAACATATTCTAAAAAAGCAGCCGGGGAAACAAAAATTACATCGAATTTCAAAGTTAAAGAATTTGCATGTAAAGACGGTTCTGATACCGTGAAGATCGATGACGTTACAGTTGGATATTTACAGAAAGCTAGAGATAAGTTCGGGGTTCCGATTTATATCAATAGCGGATATCGTACTTCAGCATACAATAAGAAAGTTGGCGGAGCATCAAACTCTTATCATGTAAAGGGACAGGCTGTAGATCATCATGTAAAAGGTAAAGTATCACTTATGGAACTTGCTAAGTTCTATGAAAGCATTGGTTGTCTTGGAATCATTGTTTATACAAAGAGTGGTTTTGTTCATATTGACAGCCGTACAAAGAAATATTTTGCAATCGATGACGGAAAAACGATTGTGAAGAAAACAACATTCTCTAAATAGGAGAAACTATCATGATTAGTTTTAGACAAAAGGGCGACTTTTCGAAAATTACTCGATACCTTATCCAGGCAAAGGAATCTTCCAAAATTAAAAGTCTCGATAAGTATGGTCGAATGGGAGTGGCCGCCCTTGCGTCTGCAACACCCGTTGACTCCGGATTAACTGCTAAATCGTGGCATTACGATATAACAGAAAAGAACGGAGTGGTTAGACTTAATTTTAGAAACTCAAACATTCAAAATGGAGTTCCGATAGCAATCATATTACAGTATGGTCATGCTACTGGAACAGGGGGTTGGGTAGAAGGAAGAGATTATATCAATCCTGCTAT